>JANNMJ010000163.1:0-4215 GCA_031397815.1 Hymenobacteraceae bacterium | reverse complement strand
GCGTTTTAGGGTCGATGTATAAACGCGTAGGGACGCCTATTGGCGTACACGGGCTGAATAGGACGCCAATAGGCGTCCCTACGCACGTTCACTGAATCGAGAACAGCTCTACAGCGGTTTCAGGATTGATGTACGTCTTCGTAGGGACGCCTGTTGGCGTCCACGGCATACACAGGACGCCAATAGGCGTCCCTACGCACGTACACTGACCCTAAATTCGCTCAAAAAAGGGCGTTTTGTTGGGGAAGATTTGAACGGGATTTCAGCGGGATTCCGGAGAGATAGACTGCTAAAAAACCGGCGGTTACGGGCTGTTTTTGCCATTGTGACAGAAACGCGTGGCGGGTTCTGAAAAAATTGCACTCTTTCAAGCTATCTTTCCGCACCAGTCATCCCTTACCCCCCATAAACGCACGATGAAATACCTCTTCTCCCTGCTCGCGGTGATGCTGCTGACGTGGGGTGCGCAGGCTCAGCCCTGCACCACGACCAACGCCGCCGGTTGCGGCTGCCGCGATGGCTCGCAGGATTGCGAGCTGCTCCCCGATATCACCATTTCGTGGAATGGCGTCCTGAACTACCTCAACGGCCCCGATGAGTTCAGCCAAACCGGCAACGGCATCGACAACGGGCGGTTGAAGATCAGCGGCTCGACGCCGAACATCGGCTACGGGTCGTTCACGGTGCGCGGCACCGACTGGTTCGTGTGCGGGACCGATACGTTTCAGTACCCCAACGGCACGCCGCCGCCGTGCGCCGGGGGCGCGCTGCCGCGTCAGCTCCTGCATCAGCGGGTGTACCATAAGACGAACGGCCAGATGACGTTCCGCGACCGGTTCGCCGGGGCGATGACGTACCACCCGACGCACGGCCACAACCACGTCGACGATTGGGCGGTGTTCACGCTGCGGATGCGCGATTCGAGCGAAGCCGACCCGCGCCGCTGGCCGATTGTCGGGACGGGCGCGAAAGTCGGGTTCTGCCTGATGGACTACTATTCCTGCTCCGACCCGAACGCGCAGGGCCAGTGCCGCGACTCGAACACCGTGTACATGCGCGGCAGGGCGCTCGACCGCACCAGCGACTTCCGCAACTATGGCCTCGGCGGCGGGCAATACAACTGCTCGCCGATTGAGCAGGGGATTTCGTCGGGTTACACCGATATGTACTCCGAGCGCCTCGACGGGATGTGGATCAACGTCCCGCCGGGCCTCTGCAACGGGCAGTACTGGATCGTGCTCGAAGTCGACCCGCACAATTTCTTTCAGGAAGAAGACGAGACGAACAACTTCACCGCCGTGCCTTACACGCTTCAGCGGCAGACGCCTGCCGGAGCCGGTGCGGCGACCATCACGTCCTCGGAAGGCCGGTTGGTTTGCGCCGGGCAGCCGCTCACGCTCACGTCTTCGCCGGGCTGGCGCTACCTCTGGAGCACCGGCGAAACCACGCGCACCATTCAGGTAAGCCAAGCCGGGAGCTACTCGGTGACCGTCGATTCGTACTGCGGCCACAACACGTCGGCCGCGATGCAGGTGACGATGGCGCAGCCCGCGCCGCCCGCCCCGACGTCGGCCGTCGGCGATACGGTGTGCGCCGGTGCCTCGGCTACGCTGACCGCCACTGGTTCGGCTACTCTAGAATGGCTTGATGCGAACGGCGTGGTGGTCGGCACGGGGCCGAGCTTTACCACGCTGCCTTTGCAGCATTCGGCCACGTACTTCGTGAAGAACACGAACCTCGTCGTTGATTCTGCCCACACCACCCCGGCGGCTAACACCATCGGCGGCGGCGGCTATCTGGCTTCCACGCAAGGGCTGATTTTCAACGCCGATGTGGCGTTCAACCTCGTTTCCTGCACGATGTACGCGCAGACCGCCGGTACCCGCGTCATCGAATTGCGGAACGATTACGGCCTGACCCTCGCCACGCGCACCGTGACGCTTCCCGTCGGCGCGAGCCGCGTGATGCTGAATCTGCCGGTGCCCGTGGGCCGTGGCTGGCGCCTGATGGGCATCAACTCCAACGGGTCGCCCCTCAACCTCTACCGCAACAACGCGGGCGCGCAGTACCCCTACACGGTGCCCGGCGTGCTGAGCATCACCGGCTCGACGGCCGGTAACTCGCCCGACGTGTTCTATTATTTCTTCTACGACTGGAAGGTCGAAGTCGTGCAGAGCGATTGCGGCTCGCAGCCGATGGCGGTGCGCGCCGTGGTGGGCAACACCGCGCTGAGCGTGGCGCCGGTTTCGGCCGCTTACCCGCTGAACGGCGCGCCGGTCACGCTGGTCGGGACGCCCGCCGGGGGCACTTTCAGCGGCTTCGGGGTGATGAACAACCTGTTCTACCCCAACGTAGCGGGTATCGGCGGGCCTTACACGCTGACCTACACCTACACCAACGCCCAAGGCTGCACCTCGACGACCACCGTCGAGACGAGCGTCGGCCAGCCCACCGGCACCGCCGAGGAGCTGACCGCCAACGGCCTCCGCGTAGCGCCAAACCCTGCCCGCGAGCAGTTCGGCGTAGAATTGACCGTTGCCGACCCAACCGCCGGGCAATTGGAGCTGGTCGATTTGTTGGGCCGGACCGTTATCCGTCAGGCTTTGGCCCCCGCCACCACGGTACGCGCTGAGGTGCCCGTGCGGGCGCTCCCGGCCGGGCCGTACGTGCTGAAAATCACTATCGGCGCCCGTCGTTTCGTGCGGACGGTGGTGGTCGGCGAATAATTGGCGAACGTGATTCGTCGGTTGACTCAGATGCTCCCGCTTCTGCTCCTGCTTTGGGGTGGAAGCGGGAGCTTCTCGTTGGTGCGGGCGCAAATCGGTCCGGCCACCGTCTTCAACACCGCCAACTCGGCGCTGCCGGATAACACCGTCGCGGCGCTCTGTTACGACGCCCGGCACGCCTGCCTCTGGGTCGGGACTGATTACGGCCTCGCCCGGGTGGATCTGACCGACCCCGCCGCCCCCGTCTGGACCATCTACCAAGCCGCCACCAGCGCCCTCCCCGACGACGGCATCCGCGCCCTCGCCCTCGCCGATTCGGCCACGGGCGCCCTCTGGGTCGGCACCTTCCGGGGCGGATTGGCCCGATTCGACGTTTCCGCCGGAAGCTGGACCGTCTGGAACACCGCCACCTCGCCGCTGCCCGCCGACCAAGTCCGGGCGCTCGCCCCCGACCCCGACGGCGGCGTATGGGTCGGGACCGCCACCGGACTGGCGCACCGCACCGCCGCCGGAAGCTGGTCGGTCTGGACACCCTTCAACTCCGCCCTCATCTCAGGCAACATCGCCGCGCTCGTCCGCAACCCCCTTGATTCCACCGTTTGGGCGGGCACCGTGAACGGCGGGCTGGTGCGCGTGCAGCGCGGCGCCATACGCGTGTTCACCATCCGCGCCAACAACCTCCCCGACAACACCATCCTCTCGCTCGCCCTCGATTCGCTTCGTCGGCCCGTCTTCGGCACGGCAGCCGCCGGGCTGGGCCGCTACCTGACCGATAGTACGTGGGCAGCCTACGGCCCCATGACTTCCGCAAACCCCGCCGCCACCATCAACGCCGTCCGCCAAGATTCGGCGGGCCGCTGGTGGCTCGGCACCGAGCAGGGCGGCGTGGTAGGGTGGGAGCGGGGCCGGTGGCGAGCCTTCCCGTACCGCTCCGCCGCCGCCCTACCCGATAGCTCGGTGCGCGCCCTCGCCATCGGCACCCGTGGCGACTTGTGGCTCGGCCTGCGCAGCGGCGGGCTGGCGCGGTGGCGGCCGGGTCCGTTGGGAATCAGAGGAGAAATTACCGCCGCCGAAATGGGCGTCTGGCCAAACCCGGTGCGCGCCGGTCAGCCGGTGCAAATCAGCGGTTTGCGCGCCCCGCAAGCCGAAGCCGCCCTGTTCGATGTGTGCGGCATTTGCCGTTACCGTGCTACGCTGCGCCTGATAGCGGGCAGGGGAGAGGTGCGCCTGCCGAGCCTGCCCGGTGGGCTGTATTTGTTAAGGTTGACGATGGGAAACGGTGGGGTAGTGGTGCGGCGGCTGGTGGTCTTGGGGGAGATGTGAGGATGTGAGAAGATGTGAGAAGATGTGAGGGTGTGAGGATGTGTCGCGTGTGGCCAGCTCTGTCCCAGAGATGGCGGTTAAACGGCGGTTAGCGTCGCCTAACCGCATTCGGGCGGGCACAAGGCCGCGCCCCTACAGGGTTTGTGCGTTCCAATAAACCGGCACC
>JANNMJ010000148.1:0-18468 GCA_031397815.1 Hymenobacteraceae bacterium | reverse complement strand
GGCGAATCAACGCCATCTCTGGGACAGAGCTGGCCACGCGACGGCAGGTCAAGAGACCTGCAAATAGGCGACACGGGGCTGGAGCCCCGCGTCAAAGCAGGCTCAGGCGGTTCCTCCTCAAATACCTACTCTTCTCCCCCCATCTTCTCAATTCCTCCGAAGCGGCCTATATTTGAGGGCGCTCACAACCCCTGACCTTCAGGGCGCGTAATGGAACCTCCAAAGCGGTTCCATGCCAGTACCACCGCTTTCGTTTTCTCTAACGTAATTTCTCCCCCCTCCCCCCCAATGGGCCTATTTGATTTTTTCCAGAAAGGTGAAGCGACTCCGTCGAAGCCCGCAGCTCAGCCTGCGAAACCCGGCGACGCCACCCCCGACTTTCTGAAAACCGGCAACCCAGCCGAGAAGCCCGCCGCCGAACCAGCGGCCGCAACCGGCGACAAGTACACCGTGAAAGGCGGTGACTCGCTGTCGAAAATCGCGAAAGCGCATTACGGCGATGCCCAGAAATGGCATCAGATCTACGACGCCAACAAAGCCCTAATCGGCGATAACCCCGATATGATTCACCCCGGTCAGGAGCTGACACTCCCGAAGGAGTAAGCCCGAAAAGTCCATAAAAAAGCCCGCCGACGGTACCGTCGGCGGGCTTTTTAGCTTCTTGGAGCAAACGGGTGACTTACGCGATGCGCTCGTCGGGGCCGAAGAAGAAATCGCCTTCGATGCGGGCGTTCTCATCCGAGTCGGAGCCGTGGACGGCGTTTGCTTCGATGGAGCGGGCGTAACGCTTGCGGATCGTGCCGTCCTCGGCGTTGGCGGGGTTCGTCGCGCCGATGAGGGTGCGGAAATCGGCCACGGCGTTGTCTTTCTCCAGAATCATCGCCACGATGGGGCCGCTCGACATGTATTTCACGAGGTCGGAGTAAAAGCCGCGCTCCTTGTGAACTTCGTAGAACTGGCCAGCGCGCGCCTCGGTGAGGCGGGTCAGCTTCATCGCCACGACGCGGAAGCCTGCGGCTTCAATCATCTGCGTAATACCGCCGATGTGCCCATCCTGCGTAGCATCGGGCTTGATCATCGTGAAGGTGCGATTGGTCGTCATTTGTTGCGTTTCTTGCGAAAAGGGTTGATTTTGCTCGCAAAGCTAGGGGGTTGCGGCTGGATAAGTTTTTTCGTCGGAATTTTGCACCGCGCATGGGCCGTTACGGGCCACGTGCCGTCCGGCTGCCGCCCTGCGCTCAACCCCGGTCGATTTCCGTCATAAGCTACCATTCGTGGATCTTAACCCTGCCGATCTTTCTGCCCTACGCGCCTTACTCGCCGAGCCGAAGGAGATTTTGATTACAACCCACCACAAGCCCGACGCCGACGCCCTTGGCTCGTCGTTGGGGTGGGCGGGCTACCTGCGTCAGCGCGGGCATTCGGTCACGGTCGTCACCCCGACCGATTACCCCGCCTTCCTCGACTGGATGCCCGGGAACGATACCGTCGTGATCTACGACCCCGCCCAGAACGACGCCCTCGTGCGCCGCCTGATGGCGCAGGCCGACGTCATCTTCTGTCTCGATTTCAACACCCTCTCGCGCATCAATGAGCTGGGGCCGATGGTCGGGGAATCTGCGGCGACGAAAGTCCTCGTCGACCATCACCTTCTCCCCGACCCCTTCGCCGCCATCTCGTTCAGCCACCCGGAAGCCGCCGCTACCTGCGAGCTGGTTTTCGAGCTGATTCGCGCCCTCGGCGACCAAGCCCTCATCACGCCCGCCATCGGCGAGTGCCTGTACGCGGGCATTATGACCGATACCGGGTCGTTCCGACACCCGAGCACGTCGCGCAACGTCCACCTGATTACGGCCGAGCTGCTGACGCTCGGCGTCAACACGAGCAGCGTACACCGCCGCGTGTACGACTCGTGGTCGGAGCTGCGGCTGCGGTTTCTGGGTTTTGTGCTGAAGGATAAGCTCACCGTCGTGCGCGAGTTCAACACGGCGTACATCGCCATCACGAAAGACGAGCTGCGCGCCTACGACTCGAAAACCGGTGACACCGAAGGCCTCGTCAACTTCGCCCTCAGCATCGAAGGCATCCGCCTCGCCGTCCTGTTCGTCGAGCGCGGGCCGGTCGTGAAAATTTCTTTCCGCTCAGCGGGCGAGTTTTCGGTTAATGAGCTTTCGCGGGCGCATTTCAACGGCGGCGGGCACCGCAATGCGGCGGGCGGCATCAGCTACACGTCTTTGGAAGCCACCGTCGGCAAGCTCGTTTCCCTTCTTCCGCAATACGCCACCGAGCTGACCGCCACCGAGGCGGTTGTGGCCTAGTGCTGCGGCGCGCGCGTTTTTCTGCTTTTTCCCTTTGTGTTTTCACCGACCGGCTTCGGCGTGGTCTTTTTCTTTACTGATGCGTTTTCGCGCTATTTCTGCGTCTGCTCTGGCGGCGCTCTCCGTTGCCGGTCTCCTCGCGGGCTGCAACAAAACCGGTGGCGGCGCTTCCGGTGAATTCCTCAAAACCAAGTCCGGGCTGGAGTACCAGCTTTTCCGCAAGGATGCTTCCGGCAAATGGCAGACGCTGGCGCTCGCCGACGTCACGAAAGCCGACACCGCCAAGCAGCTTCGCGCCGGCAAAGTGCTGCTGATGGAGCAGATTGCGATGAACGGTAAGGATTCGGTCCTCTCGAACACCTACGAGACGGGGATGCCGCAGCCGTACATGCTCAACCCGCAGCAGCCGAAAACGATGCTCGACGAGCCGATGACGATGCTCGCCGCTGGCGACTCCGGCGTCTTCCGCTTGCCTTCGGACACGATTTTCAAGACGATGCCACCACAGGCTCGGCCGAAATTCATCCCGAAAGGCTCGTTCGTGAAGCTCTGCATCAAAGCGAACGAAGTGCTGCCGATGGCCGCCGCGCAAGCCCGTATGCAGGCGCTGCAAGAAACCGCCGCCAAGAAGCAGGACGCGAAGGACGCGACCACCATCGCCGACTACGTCAAGGAGCACCCCGATTTGGCGGCTGCTGAGAAGACCCCAACCGGCGTGTACGTCCTCGTGACGCAGCCCGGCACCGGCCCTAAGCCCGAGCAAGGCCAGATGGTGTCGCTGCTCTACAAAGGCACGCTCCTCGACGGTAAAGAGTTCGATTCGTCGCTGCGCGAAGGCAAGCAGACGCCGTTTGAGTACCCCTTCGGCCAAGGCCAGGTGATTCCCGGCTGGGACCAAGGCGTTTCGATGCTCAGCAAAGGCGCGAAGGCGGTTATTCTGGTGCCGTCGTCGCTCGGGTACGGCTTGCGTGGGGCGCCGCCCCGCATCCCAAGCAACGCCCCCCTGCGTTTCGACGTGGAGCTGACCGACATCAAAGCCGCTCCGGCCGCCCAAGCCAACCCGATGATGCCGCCGATGCCGCAAGGCCAAGGTCAGGCGCGCTAAAACAGCCGTTACGCCCGCTCCGGCCCGGTGCCGGGGTGGGCGTAACGCTTGCGCTTTCGGAAGCTTTTTCCCGTCATCCTGAGTTATGCCGCAGGATTCTGTGCCCGGTAGCTTTGCGCTGCCGACCGTCACAGAGCCTCGGCCTGACTCAGGATGATTGTTTTCGGGCCGATTGTCTGGACACGTTTTCCGGCCCTCTCCCCTCTTTCATTTCGCTTTAACCCGTTTCCCGCTACGATGCTCGCAATCCTCCGTCCGCTCACTTCCCTGCTGCTTTTGCTGACGCTCGTCGGGGGCACGTTGGGGTGCAAGAAAGACGATATCTCGAAGGCCGATCAGGCGAAGATCGACGCGCAGAAGAAGGTCGATGACGACGCTATTCAGGCGTACATCACCGCCAACAACCTCACCGCCACGCGCACCAGTAGTGGGCTGTATTACGTCGTCATCGCGCCCGCACCCGCCGGGGCAGTGGCGCCGGTTGTTGGGAGTACCGTCAAAGTCAATTACATCGGCTACCCGTTGAGCGGCACGTCGCGCGGCGCTATTTTCGACAACTCCTACGCTCGCACGGAGCCTTTTATTGTCACAATTGGCACTAGTAACGTAATCACTGGCTGGACGGAAGGCTTGCAGCTTATGCACGAACGCGAGCGCGGCTGGCTCATCATTCCGTCGTATATGGCGTATGGCACCAGAGGCAGCGGCTCGATTCCCGGTAACACCGTGTTAATCTTTGACATGAAGCTGGAAGATGTGCAATAGCTGAACCGTATTTTCGGCGGTCGGAACGACGTTTGCTCACCTCAACTCCCGTCACCTTCACTTGCCGAATGACTGCCTACTCGCTTACCCCGCCTCCCCCCGCTTCTTCCCTCCGTTTGCTCAGCCGCGCGCTCGCGCGCTGGTCGGCCGGAACCGCCACGGCGCTCGTGCTGACGTTGGCCGCCGCCCCGGCCGCCCACGCGCAGCTCACGCCCTCACCGACTAACCCCGCTCCGCTAGGCCCGACGGATACGATCCGTCTTAAAAGCGGCGTCCGGTACTGGACGACGAAGCCCGGCGCCGGTGAGCGCCCCGGTCCCGGCCAAAAGGTCTGGGTCTTCTACACCGGCCGCCTCGCCGACGGTCATATTTTCGACACTTCCGATATCACCGGCAAACCGCTCAAGTTCAGCGTCGGCACCGGTCAGGTGATTCCGGGGATGGATGAAGTGGTGGCGCTGATGCGGGTCGGGCAGAAAGTCACGTGCGTCATCCCATCGCGCCTCGGCTACGGCCCCGCCGGTCAACCCGACGAAACCGAGGACACCGGCACCGCCTACAAAATCCCCCCCAACGCCGAGCTTCAATTTGATGTGGAGCTGGTGAGAGTGGGGAAATAAGCTGGCTGTAGTCTCAGCCGAAGCAGAAAAATAATTTCTTCAGACGGAAGCCTTTCGATTGGCCCCAGCGTCCTGCGCTCAGTAGCTCTGAGCGCAGGATGCCGGGGCCAATTTTCTTTTTCCCCTCTGATATGACTACTCGTTTTCTCTCCTTTCGGGCCGTGCCGGTGGCGTTGCTCACGCTGCTTCTGGCATTTACTCACCACGTAGGTCTCGCCCAATCGTGGCGGTGGGCGACGGCGGCGGGTGGCCCCGGCACGCAGAACATCCTCAGTGTCACCCCTGATTCGGCCGGTAACCGCTACGTAGGCGGCCAATTCAGCGGAAGCGCTCAATTCGGGACCACTACTTTGGTGAGTCAGGATAGTACGTCCGGTTTTGTTGGCAAGCTCGACAGCCTCGGAAATTGGCTCTGGGCCAAAGCGCTGACCGGGACGCTTGAACAGAAAGTAAAAAAAGTGAAAATGGGCCACAACGGCCAATTATTCTTCCTCGGCGAGAGCGATAGCACGGCCTTATTCGATGGCCAAATTATTTCCGATGCGTCCAACACATTTGTAGCCTCTCTGGAAAGCAGCTCCGGCCATTTACAGTGGGTAACCAACTGCGACAACTGGAGTTTTATCAGCGATATCGCCGTCGATGCGTCTGGCAAACCCCACGTCTGCGGGACATTTGGTGGCGATTCCCTTCGCCTCGGCACAATAAGGGCTTCCATCACTACTCCTTGGTTCCCAAGAACCGATACTTTCATCGCTTCCCTTACGGCCGCTTCCGGCACTTGGGACTGGGCCATTGCCGCTGGAGGCTCTGGCTTTCAAGAAGGGGGGCTGTTAGATATGGACGCCCAAGGCAATATTTATATGGCGGGCAGATACCTCGTTCATTCCTTTGACGATTCTACCGTATTCGGCTCTCACGTCCTCCCTTTTTACTTCAACGCCATCGGCGACCATCTGTATCTGGCCAAGCTGAGCGCCAACCATACCTGGGAATGGGCTATGGGGACGGACAATATTGATGTAATTTTCTTATACTCCCTCTATGTGCAGCCGAATGGCGTCAGCTACCTCGATGGTTATATCCATTACGGTGAGTTATTTCTCGGTGGCTCGTCTGTAATAACCGTTTCGACACCGCTCGTTTCCAACGGGTTTATTGCGGCTGTATCACCTGGCGGGCGAGTGATGTGGGGTGTCAACCCGTCTACTCCTTACGAAGCCGTTTTTTCAAACATCAGCGGTGACCACGACGGCAATCTCTTCGTGACTGGCAACCTCGAAGGCGATACGCTACGCCTCGGCGACCTGCCAGTGCGCTTGCCAACTGGCGGTTATCAATATGTGGCAGCGCTTGACACCACCGGGCATTGGACGTGGGCGATGCCGATCGCTGGGAGTGCCAATAGCTTTTGCGTTGGCCTCAAGCGGCGCCTCACCTTCGCCGGGGCGTTCAGAGGCAGTCAGACGTTTGGGGCGTTCACCCTCCAAAACCCCACTACCCGCGCCGATGCTTTTGCAGCGGAAGTAGGCGTGCCGCCCATCATCCAGCTTTTCAGCCCGACTGCTGGGCCAGCGGGCACGGTAGTAGCCGTGAGCGGAAATGGCTTTACGGGTGTTTCCGCCGTGAATTTTGGTGGGATTCCGGCTACGTCGTTCACGGTTTTGTCGGATGGCAGCATCCAAGTTGTGGTACCGCCGGGAGTCGGGCAGAGCGTGCCGATTCAGGTCACCGGGCCAACGGGTATCGGGCAGAGCGTAGGCCGGTTTGGCTCCATCGTGCAGGGCCTCGCTTCGGAAGCGCAAGCCGCGTCTTTCGAGCTGTGGCCGAACCCGGCGCACACAATGCTCCACCTCCGCGCCCGCACCGGGCAGGCGCTCGCCGCCGTGACCGTGCGCGATGCCGTAGGCCGCGTGGTGCGCCACTACACGGGCGGCACCGCCCCTACCGCCGACCTGAGCCTCAGCGGCTTACCCGCCGGGCTGTACGTGGTGCAGAGCGGCGCCACCATCCGCCGCTTGGTGGTGGAATAACGCGGCGCTGAGTCAGCGCTGAGTAAGCCATTCGCCGATACATCTTTACGGGTCGGCTGCCGTTCGGTCGGCAGCCGACCCTTTGCTTTTCGACTTCAACCTGCATTCCGGCCTGCTGCTGCCCTTCGCGGTGCAAGGGGCCGTCGCGAGCGCTACTTTATGGTTTCGGGGGCGGCGCGATGGCGCCCTCGCCGATTATCTGCTCAGCGTCCTGCTGTTTTTGCTGACGCTGAGCGTGATGCAATGGCTCCTCGGCTACGCGGGCTGGTACGATGCGCGCGACGCGCATTCCACGCTGATGTTTTACGTGCCCTGGACGAATACCCTCGCCTTCGGCCCGCTGCTCTACGCTTATTTCCGGGCGCTCACCGACCACCGCTTCACGTTGCGCGGCGAGTGGCGTCACTTCCTGCCGGCGGGGGTTTTCGTGGCGATTTATGTCGTTGCGTTTGCCATTGATTGGGGATATCTGCACGCGTGGCTGGGGCGCCCGATGCCGGAATTTTATGGCACGAAGGGGACGGTTATCACCGCGCTTGGAAACCTTGGAGTTGGGTTTGATGTGCTGGGATATTGCTCCCTTTTTTATTACGGCGCCCGTACGCTGCGCGCCTTTCAGGCGTATCAACAATACCTCGACGCCAATTTTTCCGATACTGCCCGCCTGCGCTTCGGCTGGGTGAAGCGGTTGCTGCTCGCGGCCCTCGCCGCGCTGGCGGTTTGGGTGGCGCTGACGCTGGCGAGTCGGGCGGGGGTTGAGCTGGGGTTCGATGGCTGGTGGTACGCGTTTTTCGCCACGGGTCTGCTGATTTACTACCTAAGCTTCGCGGGCCTGCAAGCGGGGAGCGCGGGCCGTCCGGCGCTCCTGTTTCAGCCGGAACCTCAAACCCTGAGCGCCCCGCAAGATGCCGCGCCGCCGTTCGCATCCGCCGAAACCGGGCCGCTCACAGCGCCCGCCTTCTCCCCTACTTTCTCGTCTGCCGAAACCGCCGTTAACCCCACTGCCCTCCCGCCGGAGCTGACCGATGAGCTGCCGCGCCTGCTCACGCTCATGGACACCGACAGCCCGTGGCGCGAGCCGGAGCTGACCCTCGCCGACTTGGCGCACCGCATGCGACTGGCGCCCGCGCTGCTCTCGCGGGTCATCAACGCGGGCACCGGGCAGAACTTCAACGACTTCGTGAACACCTACCGCGTGGCCGAAGCGGCGCGGCGCCTGCGCGACCCGGCGTTCCGGCACTACACGTTACTGGCAGTGGCGCTCGAAGCGGGCTTCAATTCGAAGTCGACCTTCAATCGGGTCTTCAAAAAGCTCAACGGCCTGACCCCAAGCGAGTTTGCTGCCGCTGAGCCGCCCGGCGGCAGTGTCAATTTATAAGTTGGGACGTCCCGATTTCGCTGTTTTCTAAGTTGGAGCGCATCGTGGGGGGTGGCGGTCGGTGCTTTGTCGCATCGATTCACCAACCCCCATTTCCACGTCGATGCGTTTCCTCCCCACTTCCGCCCGCCGTTTCTTCGGCCTCGTTTCCACCCCTGCCACGGCCACGGCCGCAACGGCGCTCCTCCTACTAGCGAGCCTGCCGGGCGCCGCTCAGACGGTTGTTCTTGCGGCCGATCATACGGCTCATACCGGTCACCTGCAAGCCCACCTTACGCTGAAACCGCTGGAGATTGTCGACCTCGGCGGCGGGCGCCCGACGGGCTTTTTGCTCCAAGCGCACAACGTCGGGCAGCGGCGGTGCGTGGCGCTGTTCGAGCGCACGGCGGCGGGCGACACCATCAGCCGCGGGCTCCTCGGGCCGGGCGCGACGGTTACCCTGACGCTGGCGCCCGGCTCGGCGGCGTTCGTGCAGAATCCGCCGAAACGCCGCGAGCTGCGCAACTCACTGCTGGGCCGGGCGGTGTTTGAGTTCGAAGTCATCAACGGCACCGATGAAGACCTGCAAAAGCAGTTCGTGCATCAGCTGACGAGCCGGTAGCGGTTGCGTTGGGCGCCCGACCAGCGGGCGCTTACGCCGGGCACGGCGTTCAGCTTCACGAAGTTTCTGTTTGATTTTGTTCGACTTTTCTTTCGACTCTCCTTTTGATTTTCTCTCTCGTCATTTTTTCTCCAATTCCCATGTCCGTTTCCTTTAATTTCCGCCGTTTCGTTTCCACTTTTTCGCTGATGTTGGCTTTGCCGATGCTGGCGCTTGCCTTCGGGCCTATTCACTCCAATTTGCTCATCGACGCGGGCAAGCAGTTCATCCTTGGCGGCGAGCAGCGGGGCGCGTTCACTGTCAAGGGGAAAAACACCGGTAAAGTGGCCGTGCGCGTGGTCGAGCGGTTCGCCTCCGGCGATACGCTGGGGCGCGGGGTGGCGGCGCCGGGCGCCCGCGTGGCGTTGAGCTTTCAGAAGGGTTCGGCGGCCGTCATCATCAATAACGGGAAGGTGCAGGCGAACCTCGATTTGCGTATCACCGGCGATACCGGGCTGGGGATGCGCTACGAAGGCGACCAGAAATAGCCCCCCTCACCTGCTGCCGAAGCCGGGCCGGGCCGCGCGGGCAACGCTCGCCCGCCGGAACGGCTCTGCCGTGGCAAGTCTCCCTTATTTCAACCTGCTGATCTCAACCTGCTGATTTTTTTATGCGTCTCATCCGCTGGTTCCTTTCGATTCTGACCACGCTGACGGCCATAGGAGCCGCCGCACCGCACGCGCTGGCGCAAAACAGCACGCCTAATGGCCTGACGGCCACGTTTTTCAAGGACCGCGAATTTGGTCGCATCCTGAAAACCCGCATCGACCCAACCATCGATTTTATCTGGGACAATCGGCCGCCCGGTCCCGGTCTGCCCGCCACCAATTATTCCGTGCGTTGGACGGGCTGGCTGCAACCGCCTGAAACTGGCGTCTACACCTTCGTAACGAGCACCGACGACGGCATGCGCATCTGGATCGACGAGCAACCCGTTTTCAACGCCTGGAAATTACAGGAGCCGACCGATTATAAATTTATCGTGCGCTTGGAAGCCGGAAAGGCCGTACAGATTCGGGTCGAATATTTTCAGCAGGAATACGAAGCCCGCGCCCGTGTCCGGTGGTTCCTGCCGAGTAACGAGCCGAGCACCGCCGCCACGCTGCCCGGTCTGCAAGAACCACAGCCCGACCAGATTAGTCCGCGCTATCTGTTCCAGCAAAACCCTAATCCGCCCGCGCCCGTCGTGCCAGCCGTGGTGCCGCCGCCCGCCGCGCCCGACAGCGTGGCCGCCCTCCCGACGCTAAAAAGCGGCGTCCAATTCGACCTACCGAACGTGTATTTCGAAACCGCCAAAGCGCGCTTATTACCCCGCTCCGCCCGCCCCCTCGACCGCCTCGCCGAAGCCTTGTTAGCACAGCCGGGATTAAAAATCGAAATCAGCGGCCACACTGATATTATTGGTGATTCGGCCCTGAACCGGCGTCTTTCCGAAGCCCGCGCCGAACGCGTCCTCGATTATCTGGTGATGCGCGGCGTGCCTACGGAGCGCCTAACTGCCGTCGGGTATGGTTCGACGCGCCCCGTGGCCCGCAATAATTCGCCCGCCGAGCGGGCGCGGAATCGGCGGGTAGAGGTGATGGTGAGATGATTTAATTAATAATTATTAATTAATAATTATTAATTTCCTAAACTCCCCGCCCCTTGGGGGAGGGGTGGCCCGCAGGGCCGGGGTGGGGAATGCGGTTACGGCAACGCGGTTACGGCAACGCGGTATGGGAACTGACTCGTATTTGGGCAGCCCCGTTAGGGGCTACCTTCCGGTAGCTAATCAGAGCAAAAACGCCCGGCAGCCCCGTTAGGGGCTACCCTTCCGGCGCTAATCAGTGGCTGAGCGGCGAACAGGGGTAGTCCCTACGGGACTGCCGGGTGCGGTTTCGGAATGGAAGCTACCGGAAGATAACCCCTACGGGGTTGCCCTATTTCGCCGGTTTAAGGCGTTGGTTTAACGCGCAGTCGTTGGGTTTCTATGGCGGGCTGTATCTGCGTGTCCCCCCACCCCGGCCCTTCGGGCCACCCCTCCCCTCCGGGGCGGGGAGTTTTTCCTTCTAACGCAGTTAGCGGAACGGCTGCGGCTTACTCCGTCGGCACTTGCACGCCTTCGATGGGCGGCGGGGGGGTGGCGCCGTTGTTGAGCTGTTCGAGGAGCTGGTCCGTCGCGACGGTATCTACTTTCGGTTTGCGCGGGGCGGCGGTGTAGCAGTTGAGCTTCGGCATGTTCAGGCCTTTGGGGCGGTCGAAGGGCTTGCGCTCGGCGAGGCCGGCGTCGTAGAGCTTGCTCATGTAGCGGCCGAAAACGGGGAGCGCCGTTTTGCCGCCTTCGCCGGTGGAGGAGGTGCGGAAGTGGATGGAGCGGTCTTCGCCGCCGACCCACGTGCCGGTCACCAGCTCCTGCGTGACGCCCATGTACCAGCCGTCGGAGTAGTTGGAAGTGGTGCCGGTTTTGCCGCCGATCTCGTTATCCTGGCGGCGCGCGGTGCGTTTCCAGAGCGTGGGGTAATCCCAGAGGCTTTGCGAGGTGCCGCCGGGCTCCTGCATCGTGCCGAGGAGCATGTGCTGCATCATATACGCCGTTTCGGCCCGAATGACGCGCTTTTGCTTCGGCTGCGGCGCATCAATGACGTTGCCGTTGCGGTCTTCTACTTTGCTGATGAGCTGCGGCTCGTTGCGGAAACCGCCGTTGGCGAACGTGCTGTAAGCGTTCACCATCTCGTAAATGCTGACGTCGCCGCCCGACCCCAGCCCGATGCTCGGCACCGCCAACAGTGGCGACGTGATGCCGACTTGGTGCGCGTATTTGGCTACTTCCCCCCACCCTACTTTCTCGGTAAGCTGTGCCGTTACCGAGTTCACGGAGCGGCCCATCGCGTAGCGGAGCGTCATGTTGGAGCCGGTGTAGGAGCGCGTGACGTTGTTCGGCTGCCACTCTTTTTGCTCGCCGTTTTCCTCGTATTTAATCGTGATGCGCTGGTCGCGGATGCGGTCGCAGGGCGAGTAGCCTTTGTCGATGGCGGTGAGGTAGACGAACGGCTTGAACGTGGAGCCGGGCTGCCGCCGCGCCTGCCGGACGTGGTCGAATTTAAAGAAATTGAAATCGGCGCCACCCACCCACGCCAGAATCTGGCCGGTATTGGGGTTCATCGTCATCATTCCGCAGCGCAAAAACCGCTTGTAATACGCCAAGGAATCGAGCGCCGACATCACCTCTTCCTTCGGTCCTTTCAACGAAAAAACCGTCATCGGGCGTGGCCGACGCAGCTCGGCGCCAATGAGCGCCGTATCGCCGTGGAAGCGTTTTTCGAGGGCTTTATAGTAGGGCGTGCGGCGCATCGCGGTCATGATAAAACCGGGAATTTCCTTCCCTTTTTCATCGGCCCACGGATTTTTATGCTGATTTCGCCAGTAATTATCGAACCGGTTCTGGAGCTGTTTGAGCTGCTCTTTTACGGCTTGCTCGGCCAGCTCCTGATACCGCGTATCGATGGTGGTATAGAAGCGCAGACCGTCGGCGTAGAGGTCGCGGTCGTGGGCTTGGCACCACTTTTCGAGCGCCTGCCCGACGGCCGTCCGGTAGTACGCTTGCGGGCCGTCGATGTGGAGATCGGGTTGGTATTTCAGCTCCAGCGGCACCGCTTGCCACGTTTTCACTTCATCGGGCTTGAGGAAATTGTATTTCCCCATCTGTTCGAGCACCACGTTACGGCGCGCTAAAGCGGCTTTCGGCTGAAAGCGGGGCGAGTAGGCGCTTGGGGCTTTCAGCATCCCCACGAGCATCGCGGCTTCGGCGGTGGAGAGGGCGGCGGGCGTGGTGCCGAAAAAGGTGCGCGACGCGACTTTTACGCCGAACGAATTCGACCCAAAATCCACCGTATTGAGGTAAAGCTGCTGAATTTCGGGCTTCGTGAACGTGCGTTCGAGCTGCACGGCCATAATCCACTCCTTCGTCTTCGCGACGAGCGTTTTCAGGCCCGGAATTTTATTAAATAAGCCTTTCGCCGACTCACCGCCGCGCGTTTTATACAGGTTTTTCGCGAGCTGCTGAGTAATCGTCGAGGCGCCGCGCTTGTCGCCGCCGCTGGCTGCTGCCCAGAGCGCCGAGGCGAGGGCTTGAGGGTCGATGCCGGGGTGGTCTTCGAAACGGGCGTCTTCGGTGGCTTTGAGTGCTTGAATCAGCACCGGCGACATCGAGTCGAGCGGGACGGGTGCGCGGTTTTCTCGGTAGTAGCGCCCCAACTCGACGCCATCGGCCGAATACAGGACGCTCGGGACCGGCGGACGCGGGTTTTCGAGGCGGTCGAGGCTTGGGAGTGGGCCGAAGAGGTAGAGGAAGTTGACCGACACCGCCCATCCGAAGAACAGCACGGCGCTGACGGCGATGGCAAAACCCGTCCAGATGAGCCGAATCCAACGGCGCGAGCCGCGACCGGGCCGGGGTACCCCGGCGGTTGGCGAAGAAGAGGAAACGGGGGGGAGTGGAGTAGCGGTCATTCAGCGAATCGCGGCGGACGCACAAAACTACGCCGGGCCGGGCGGGGCGCGCCGCCGTTACTTCGCACTCGTGATGATTGCTTCGTTTTCGCGCGCCGTCGGAGTGGCCCTGGGGCTGCTGGCGCTATTGGCTACCGCACCTACTTCCGCGCAGAGTGCCACGCAGACTGGCGCGCAGAGGGCGGCGCAGGTGGGTGAGCCGGTTCGGATTCCCAAAAACGCCCTCAAAAACCTCGACGCCGACTTGGAACGGCTGCGCCAGACGTGGCACGTACCGGGAATGGCGGTCGCGATTGTCAGCGCCGACCGGGTGCTTTTCGCGAAAGGTTTTGGGGAGCGCGATGTGATTCGGCACCTGCCCGTGACGCCGAATACGCTGTTCGGGATTGCTTCCTGCTCGAAATCGATGGGCGCGGCGACGGTTTGTCTGCTCGCGCAGGACGGTTTGCTCGACCTCGATGCGCCGATTCATTCTTACTGGCCCGGCTTTCAGCTTCAGGATGAGTACGCCACCCTCCGCGTGACGGCGCGCGACCTGCTCAGCCACCGCTGGGGGCTGCCGCGCCACGATTTGGTGTGGTATCATCAGCCGAACGTCTCGCGGGCGGAGCTGGTGCGTCGCCTGCGCTACCTCCCGCCGATCAGCGAGCTGCGGGCGACGTTTCACTACCAAAACCTCGGCTACACGGCGCTCAGCCAGCTCGTGCAGGAAGTCAGCCCCGACCACGCCACCTGGGAAACCGTGATGCAGCGGCGCATTCTGAAGCCGCTGGGGATGGCGCGCACCAATTTTTCGGTCCGCGACTCAGAGCGCGACCCCGACCACGCTATTCCCTACCGCCTGAAAGGCGAGAAAGACGATTTGGAGCGGCTGCCGGCCGCTGAGGTCGATGCGGTGGGCGCCGCCGTCAATGTCAATTCCACGGCCGCCGATATGGCGCGCTGGCTCCGCGCTACGCTCACCGACGGCACCCTCGACGGGAAAAACAGTATTCCCGCCGAAGCCCTCCACCAGACCCACGAGCCGCAGATGGCCTACGACCTGCGCGCCCCCGACGACGACGTGTACACCGACACCTACGGGATGGGCTGGGTCGTGGGCACGTATCGCGGGTTTCGGTTCCTGACGCATTCCGGCTCCATCGACGGGTTCACCTCCGAAATGGCCGCCCTCCCGGCGGAAGGCATCGGCGTGGTGGTGCTCACGAATCTGGACGATACCGAGACGGCGCACCTCATCACCAACACCCTCCTCGACCGCCTCACCGGGCTGCGGCCCATTGATTGGAGCGCCCGTTACCTCGATTATCAGCGGGAAGAAGATGAAATCGGCGCCGAGCAGGATTCTATTGCCGACCCGTTTCGGGTGGTCGGCACGCGTCCGTCGCATCCGCTCGCCGCGTATGCGGGCCATTACCGCCACCCCGCGTACGGCAGCCTCACGCTCCGCGCTGCGCCGGACGGGCGGCGCCTCGTCGGCGATTTGCACGGCCTGCGCCTCACGCTGACGCATTATCACTACGAAACCTTCGCGACCGACGCCACCGACCTCCTCCCCGACGTCGGCCCCGACGCCTCCGCCCCCGGCGCCGACCCCGTGCCCGTCAGCTCCCTGCGCTTCACCTTCGCCACCGACCCGCGCGGCGATATCGGCAGCCTCAGCGTCGCGCTCGAACCCGACGCCGAACCCGTCGCCTTCGAGCGCCTCCCCGACACCCTGCACCTGACCCGCGCCGAGCTGCAACGGCTGGTCGGCACCTATGGCCCCTCGGCGCGCGAGGCTTTTCGGGTGGAGCTGCCGACGGCGCCCGGCGCCGATACGTTGCGGGTATTATATCCCGGCCAGCCGCCGTACCGTTTAATGCCGGTTCGGCCGATGGAATTTATTATTCCCGGAATGCCGGGGTATTTATTACGATTTGTAATACCCGAAGGTGGCGCCCCGAATCAGCCCGCCACCGAAGTCCTCACGATTCAGCCCGAAGGCGTCCTGCGCGATAAGCGCCGCCCCGACGACCGCCCCACCCCCACCAAGCCCGCTCAGCGGTAAAGGGGAGCCTTATCGGGCAGGTACATCGACTTGGAAACCGCTCTATTGAGCGGTTGATCGAAATTTTATTCGCTTTTGTCATTGCGAGGAGGCTTTGCGACGAAGCAATCCTCGTAGGATTAGCACCGTTATTCAGCCGCATTGCCGAGCAAACGAGGATTGCCACGTCGTCGCAAAGCCTCCTCCTCGCAATGACAGAATCCTTGATAATTTTTAGTTGACCGCTTAATCGCTTCATAGATCCACGAGAAGCCGGGCAGCCTTAGGGCAGTGAGCATGTTCCCCATGTTCGGAACGGCACTTCCGACGTTGGAACTGGCACTTCCGACGTTGGAACTGGCACTTCCGACGTTGGAACTGGCACTTCCGGCGTTGGAACTGGCACTTCTGACGTTGGAACTGGCACTTCCGGCGTTGGAACTGGCACTTCTGACGTTGGAAGTGCACTTCCGACGTTGGAACTGGCACTTCCGACGTTGGAAGTGCACTTCCGACGTTCGCAGACCACTTCCAGCGTTGGAAGTGCACTTCCAACGAGACAAGTATGGAGTATCTATAGTAGCTTTGGTACTACGTAGCGGTTTGTCCCTTTTCTGTTTATTTTTTCCAAGCCTCACTTATGGCACGTTACAACGTTAGAATTTCTGTCCCCCGCGCCGCCCAGCCCGATGAGCTGCTGCGTCTGTCGGAGACCATTTACGCCAAGCACCAAGCCGATGGCGCCGCTTCGCCCCTTGTGGGGGAAGTAGCCGCTAAATGGGCGACGGTCGGGCCAAAACTCTCTCAAGCCCGCACCTTGAACGTTCGCGCCAAGGAGATCGAAAAGGAGCTTGAGAAGCTTTACCAAGACCGCGACCTCATCCTCACGGAAGTGGAGCCGTTGGCGAAGCAAACCCGCGACTTACTGAAAGGCTACTATGGCCTTGCCAAAATCCGCGATTTGGGCGACCACGGCTACGTGGTCGATGACACGCCCACCTCGCCAAAGTCCCCGAAAGCGCCCAAAGCGTAATCGGGGCACCGGGCACGGGCTGGCCTAGCCCGCCCGTGCCCGGCAGTTGATCCGCTACTACCTCAAACCCTCCGGCCGTTCGCGGTGCGGGGGGTTTGTTGTTTGGGGGAAGTTGGGGCAGCGTTTTTAAGCGGTTGACCGCAAGTTTTTCCACATTTGTCATTGCGAGGAACGAAGCAATCCTCGTAGGATGGGCGCGTTTGCTCAGCCGCGTTGCCAAGCCAACGAGGATTGCTTCGTCGTCGCAGAGCCTCCTCCTCGCAATGACAAAATCCTCGACAACTTCTGGCTGACCGCTTAAAACAGGGCGTCCCCGTCAGGGGATACCGTTCGGTTTTAAGCTAGTTGACGGCGAATTGGAACGCGGTTACCGAACGGTGTCCCCTGTCCGGGACGCCCCGAATATGGGGTTTCTGCCAAACCGGGGGAGTTGCCCCCGGCTACCGAACGGTGTCCCCTCACGGGGACGCCCTGAGCATCCGTAAAATGAGCTTCATATTCATTCCAGAAATCCACTGAATCCCCGCCAAAAATGTTTCTTTGTTTTTATCGATTTTTATATCAATCGAGCCGAAAATTTTCTCCCGAAACAAAAAAATAACACCCAAAATGCTTGTCTTGAGCGGCCGATTGCTTACTTTTAGGTCACGCTAACATTCATAACCAGAGCCACCCGAGCTGCCGGCTGCCTTGAGGCCGACGCTCCCCCCTTTTTAGGCTTGTCTTATCATAAGTTGTTTTTCGATTCGGCCCCTACGCTACTGCTTTATAACCTGTTTAACCGCCTGATTGCTGCGAAAACTGCTGGTTTGAGCCGCCTCCTCCTCGTCATGACCGCCTCTCTCTCCTCATCCTATGTACGCGTGCCCATTTCCCCCGGCTTCGGGGCTAAATTTTGCCCTCCTGCGCTCCGGCGCCGGTTTTAGAACGAATACTGATTCCTTAACTGCCCGGTCGGAAGCTCCTGAATGGGGCCGAAAGGGCTATTCCCCCTCCGCGTCGCCGTTGAGCGACTTGATTCCTACCCTGCTGCCGATTCGCTAACCCTTTTGGGGCGATGAAAGCGCGGGGCTACCCGCCGTCACAGGGCCGCCCAGGTGCGGGCCGACGGCATCTCTTTCGTAACCGAGCAACCGTCCGACGAAGCCGGGCGGCACGAATGGACACCCTTGCGCTAACAAGGGGCCACTCGTTCCGCCACCCGTGCGGGCACTGTGTGCCCACCCGCTTCGGATCGCCGTTTCCCGGCCGTTCCCTATAAAGGAGCGGCCGAGGGCGAGGACCATTCTGCAAAGGACGGCATTCGGAGCGTGAAGGTTCTATCATTCACGTTTGCTCTTTTGTCAACAATGATACTTTCTATTAAAAAAGCCGCCAAGCTGATGCTGGCGGCCGTTTGCTGCGGGTTGGGCCTGGAGGCCAATGCGCAAAATGTGGCAGCTAGTGGCGCTTTCACTGCTGCTACCCTCAATGATATTACGTTCACGCCTACGCCGCAGAATTGCCTGAATCTTGGTGATGCGGCAGGCAACAATGTAACACTCACGCTCACACCACCAAGTGGCACGCTGGCTAATGATGTTTCCTGGCGTGTTCTTGGCGATTATGGGTCACTTAGCGCAACTGGTACGGGAACCAGCTTTGTCTTTCGCGCCGGCAATAGCAAAGGAAAGCTACGCGTGATCCTCACTTACACTCAGGATGGGCCGTGTGTATCACGTACGTTTACATGCGCTCCTAATCCATCACAGACTATCCTTGTGCCGTCGCGCACAGTGGTGCAGCGGTCGTTTGACTTCTATAAGTATTTCACTACTAACCCTGCTATCGACATTGAGGGTCCGCGCTGTCTTGGTCCGGGAAACAACACGGTAGTGTACTCCATCAAAGGCACGCCTATCTCCCTAAAAAATCAAATTGATGCTGGTATCGGGACAGACTCCTATTCTTGGACTGTAACAGGTTTGCCAAGTGGTTTCTCCGCTATTCAAGATGGTGGAGACGGGGCATCAATTACTATTTCAAACCCAAGTCCAAGTGCTACACTTTCAGCAAGCAC
>JANNMJ010000107.1:0-11155 GCA_031397815.1 Hymenobacteraceae bacterium | reverse complement strand
CGTAGCTCATATTCAGCCCATAGCAGAGCTTCTCAATACGAGCAGTGATTTTGTCGAACTTGACCGACTCGCGGCGGCCATCGCGCTTGATTACGAGCATTTTACCAAAGGTGCTGAATGATTGTGGAACAATCGGAAAACGAAATACCGGCCGACCCAAAGTTCGGAACGCGGAAAAGTGCTACTTGAGGGGGAACGTGCTACCGTTCAGAAGGCAAGTTAGGCCCCCAACCCGCTGAGGCGGACGATGTTCCACGGAAAAATTTATCCACACGCGCCCTCCGCTGCGATAGGGCGGTTTTGGGTTTTCCGCCCTCAGCGTGGAACAATGGTTGTGGGCAGCTCGGCCCGCCGCCCAAGTAGGATGATTGGGCGGGGGAGTGAAAAAAATGCAGGGGTTTAGAGTGAGCTGAATGGACACTGAACGAGCACTGAACGGGCCACTATAAAACGCAAACAGGCCACCCAATCTGGGCGGCCTGTCGCAAATCAATCGTCAAAAAAACCGGTCTATTCGTTCACCACCAGCCGCCGCACTTCGCCGCCCACGCGTACCGAGTAAACGCCCGCCCGCAGGCCGTTGAGGTCGATATCGGTGCTGGCGGTGTGCGCCGCGAACGGCACCGTCCGGACCAACCGGCCCAGCGCGTTGTAGACCTGTATTTCCGAGGCCACCGCGCTCGGCTCAGCGAGGGTCAGGCGGACTTGCTGCTGCGCCGGGTTCGGCGAGAGCGTCAGGCGAATGGCGCGCGCCACGTCATCGGCAAGGCCGGTGACGGTGACGTTGATCGAGCGGGCGTAAGTGGCAACCGTGCCGAGTAGGTCGGTGACTTCGAGCGTCGTGAAGTAGGTGCCGGCAGTGGCGTAGGTGTGCGTTGGTGTCGGCAGCGTCGAAGTACCGCCATCGCCGAAGCTCCAGTGATAGCTAATGGCTAAGCTGTTGGAAACCGACACGGCGGGCGAGAAGGTAGCGGTCATTCCCGGCCGGGCGGAGGTCGTAAAGCCCGCTCCCAGCCCGATAGGCGCTGGCTGCTGCTGCCCCGGCCGGGGCACACAAACCCCGCCGAAGGTCAGATCATAACCGGTCGTGCTCTGGGAGAAGTTATCGACCAGCAGCGCGTAGACGTGGCCCGCCTCTACGGTAATCGGCGCCGCCGCCCCGGTAAGCCCAGTGGTTTTGTTGTCGAACTGGTCGCCGCCTAGATAGCCCGGCTCCAGCGTAGGGCACGAGCTTAGGCCGGTGGCGCCCTGGGCGCCCGTCCAGTTGCAGGCGATGGCGCTACCCTTCGTGGTGCAGCCCTGCGCGTCAGTTGTGACGTCCCACACGGCCCAGTCGTAATCGGTGCTGGGGTCGAGGGGGTTGATATTGAATTCGAGCAGCCCCGTCGCGCCAGCCGTGAAGCGGTACCACTTGGGTTGACGCTCGCCGCCGCCGCCCCAGCACGAATTGCGCGAATCGACTTCGGTGGTGTTGAGGCCAGCGCCCATATTCAGGGGGCCTTGGTTAATCGTCACGAGGTTGTTCAGGACGACGGCATCGTTACAGTCCTGGGCGGGGAATACGAACGGGTTACCGAGCTGGATGGCCAGCGTAAAGTCGGCGCCGGAAGTCGCCGTAATCGCGAGGTAGTACGTCTGGCCCTGCGTGAGATTGTTTTGGGTCCCCACGAGCGAATAGACGCCACAGTCACTGGTGCGCAGCGTCAGGTTGGCGCACGGCCCTTCGAGTAGATACAACGAGAGCGAATCGCCGGAGGTCAGGCTGGTGATCTGATAGCTCAGTGTCGGGCCGGTGGCGACAAACGTGTACCACACTTCCGGATAGTTGGTTTGAGTCGAGCCGAGCTGGCAGCCGATCAAGCCGGGAATATCATCGGCGGCGCCAGCCAGCGTGCCGTTGGCCGTCTGGCCGCTTTGAATTATGGTGGCCGTTTGGCATAGGTCACCGGCCGCGCCAATTACCTGAGCCGACGCGGAGGTTGCACCAAGCCCGCAAGCAGCCAGCGCCAGTGAGAAAAGTAGAGGGAAACGCATTGAAGTTTTGGAATAGAGGTAAAACCAGCCCTCCCTGCATGACCCGCCCAGCTACAAAGACTATAAACGTCGGTAAAATACTGCCGAAGGACGCAAATAAATTTCAATCTCTAATCTAATTGACTCCCAAATGCATAAAGGCCTTCTCGTTACCGTGAGCGAGAAGGCCTTTTGATGAAGGGAGCGACTGATGCAGGAACCGCCCCAAGGGCCACGCTGCCGCTACTGCCAAGTGTGGGAGCTGGTATCCAGCACAAACGGAAGCGGTTAAAAATCCTCGTCCAGCGAGAACACGTTGTCGGTCCGCTCGCTCATTACGCCGGCTTTTTGGTATTCGGCTACGCGCTTCTCGAAGAAGTTGGTCTTACCCTGGAGCGAGATCATTTCCATGAAGTCGAATGGGTTGGTGGCGTTGTAGAACTTCGGCAGGCCGAGGGACACCAACAGCCGGTCGGCGACGAACTCGATGTACTGCGCCATGGCCTTGGCGTTCATCCCGATGAGGTTCACGGGGAGCGCATCGGTCACAAATTCCTTCTCGATCTCGACGGCATCGCAGATGATGGCGCGCACCCGGTCCTGCGGCAGCTTATTGACCAAGTGGTTGTTGTAGAGCAGGCACGCGAAATCGCAGTGCAGCCCTTCATCGCGCGAGATCAGCTCGTTCGAGAACGTGAGGCCCGGCATCAGGCCGCGCTTCTTGAGCCAGAAGATCGAGCAGAACGACCCCGAGAAGAAAATCCCTTCCACGGCGGCGAACGCAATGAGGCGCTCGGCGAAATTGTCGGAGTTGATCCACTTGATTGCCCAATCGCCTTTCTTGCTCACGGCGGGCACCGTTTCGAGGGCGTTGAGCAGCCGGTGCTTCTCCGCGCCATCCTTGATGTAGGTGTCGATGAGGAGCGAATAGGTTTCGGAGTGGATGTTCTCCATCATCACCTGAAACCCATAAAAGCACCGCGCCTCCGGCGACTGAACCTCTTGCATGAAGTTGACCGCCAGGTTCTCGTTCACGATCCCGTCGGACGCGGCGAAGAACGCCAGCACGTGCGAGATGAAGTGGCGCTCGCCGTCGTTGAGGTTCTCCCAGTCCTTTTGATCCTGCGAGAGGTCGATCTCCTCGGCCGTCCAGAAGGACGCTTCGGCTTGCTTGTACATCTGCCAGATGTCGGCGTGCTGAATCGGGAACAGCACAAAGCGGTTCTTATTCTCGGTGAGGATCGGCTCCATAAAGCGACGTGCAGGAAAGGAAGTTTGGGACGGAATCTGCCCGCCCAACGCCCCCATAACCACCGTCTGGGGAGAAGGTTGGCGGGGGGCAGACGAGGCTTCAAAATTACAACCCGCCGCCGCGCAGCGCTTTCCGGAAGATTAACTCAAAGAAGATTGGTGGCAGTGGATTATCCACAGTTATCCCCATTTGTTCTGTGGATAACCGCGGTTGTCCACAAAAAAAGCCGCTTACGGGGCAGTATTTGGTAACATTTGCCTAATCCAGACCCCAAAACAGTGTGGATAACTTTTTATCGAAGCCGTTGCAGAATGGTATCTCCCCCGCTATCTGCGCAGAATCTTACGATTCCGTTTGGCAGATTGCAGGAAACCAGCTACTTTTGCAGCCCCAATAGACCAAACGAGAGAAATCCGATGTACGCAATCGTCGAAATCGCCGGGCAGCAGACTAAAGTCGAGGCGGGCAAGTACGTGTACGCCAACCGCCTGGCCGGCAACGTGGGCGATGTAGTGGAGTTCGGCAACGTGTTGCTGACCGAAGCAAACGGCACGGTGCGCGTAGGCGCCCCTACCCTGAGCGGTGTAAAAGTGAGCGGCAAGATTCTGGAACAGCTTCGCGGCGACAAAATCCGCGTGTTCAAGAAGAAGCGCCGCAAAGGCTACCGCAAGACCATCGGTCACCGCTCCAGCTACACCAAAGTCCTGATCGAAACGATCGGCTAATCCGAAACGCATTCTGTTGACCGGCTTCACGGGTGGGTTTTCGAACCCGACTTCCCGCGAAACCCGAAACCTGAAACCCAACAAATGGCACACAAGAAAGGCGTAGGCTCCAGTAACAACGGCCGTGAATCGCACTCGAAGCGCCTCGGCGTGAAACTCTTCGGCGGGCAAGTGGTGCTCTCCGGCAACATCATCGTTCGCCAGCGCGGCACGAAGCACCACCCCGGTGTGAACGTCGGCATCGGCCGTGACCACACGATCTTCGCAATGGCCGATGGCGTTGTGGAGTTCAAGAAAGGTCGCGAGAACCGGTCGTACGTGTCGGTTGTGCCTTTCGAGGGCGCCGTCGCCGTCGCCGAGTAGTTAGACCCTTCCCCGGGTCTGAGCCTCTCAGTAGCTAGCCAAAGGGCTGCTTCCCCGCGTGGGAGGCAGCCCTTTGGGCGTTTCGGGTGGGATGTACTTGCTTGTACTGATGTGCGCTATTGACGCTCTTCCCCCGCTGCTGGCGCGCGTTTGGGTCGACCGCAGGTCGAACGAACGCGTGTCTATTCGGGGAGTGCGTCTGTGACGCACCGGCGCGGCACGCGGCGCACCACGGCAGTATAGCGGCGCCCAGCAAATCGCGCTGAACAAACGAATGGGTTCGCTTACGCGAACGCGCGTCACAGCCGCGCCACCCGGTCAGACACGCGTTAGTTCGACCTACGGTCGACCCAAACGCGCGCCAGCAGTCACTTCACCCCGACGTCACTTCACCCCGACGTCACTTCACCCCGACGTCACTTCACCCCGACGTCACTTCGCCGCCAGCAGTCCAATGTGCCTTGGCTGTGGATTGATTCAGCTCAACCGGTAGAGAACGGGCTTGCTGGGACTGGCATCCGACGCCAAGCTCGTGACTTGCAGATTCAGCAAATAGGAGCCGTCCAACACTTCATCAGGGACGAAAATCAACTCCGTGATGGTGGCGGTGCGGCGGACGTTGGCGGGGTATTGCCAGAACTGATGATGGTTTTCAAGCCGACCTTCATCCAGCTCACGGTCTACGGACGGGAGGTCGAGGAGCCAGTGCAAAATGCCTTGCTCGGCGAGCCACGCGCCGATGCCCGGCTCTGGGTACGGCGGGTTCGTGCCGGAATATTGGCGGGTGCGCTTCCCGCCGTCGTTCGGAAGGGTTCGGAAAATGATGGCTTGCGGCGCGACGGTAGAGCGGTTTAGCGCGGTTTGCACATCGATGAGGCGGACGATGAAATCGCCGTTTTCGAGGAGGTGGAGCGGGAGGGAAATCAGCTCCGCGACGAACAGAAATTGCGTCAGGCACGCGGGGAGTGTGGCTTCCGGGGCTTCCGGTGCGATGTGGCCGTAACACTCGGTGTGCGTGCCGTTGCCGTGCGGCGTCAGGCTGACGCGCTGGTAATTGGTGCTGCCGCCCGCCCGCACGCTCCCCACGAACGAGCCGACGCGGATGGTTTCAATCGTGACCGGTTCGGCCCAGAAGCAATTCACCTGCTCAGGGCCGGGGCCGAGCGGCAGCGACAGGTCGAGCGGCGCGGTGGGGTCGAAGGAAAACGTCTGGCCGTGGTGGGTGAGCGTGCAGGTCATTATGAGCGGGGGCTTTATCAGGCGGCGGGCGCTTCGGCGGCCAGTGCGTTGAGGATTTTACTGACTTCGGTGGCGTGCGTCACGACCATAAAGTGCGTGCCGCCGCGGATGACGTGTGTCGCGGTGCGGTAACCGATAGGGAAAACGCGGTCGCGGTCGCCGATGAGGTGCGCTACGGGGCGCACGCGGCAACCCGTCCACCGGAAAAGCTGCCGGAGCGCCCACTTGGTGTACGTCGGCGTGAGGAGCGTGAGCAGCTCGCGGAAGAGCTTGTTACCGCGCGTTCCGCTGACGCCGAAGAACCATTCGCCCGCGCGTGGCAGGCGGCGCATCAGCTGGATGGGCGCCCACGCATCCAAGTGCAGCCACGCACCCAGCCGTACCCAGCCGGTGCGCTCGGTGGGGGTGGGAAGACTGGAAATGAGGACTACGCGGGCATTCGGACGCAAGCAGCCCACTTCCAGCGCCACGATGCCGCCGAACGAAACGCCCGCCACCCAACACGCTTCATCCGGCGGAATGGCGGCGGCGAGACGGGCGGCGTAAGCGGCCAGCGGCTCGTCGAGGCTCGTAGGTTCGAGCCATTCCAGCACGCGCACCGTGCCGTGGAGCCGCAGCCGCTCGAAAATGCGCGCGTCGGCGCCGAGGCCGGGGATGAGGTAGAAGATGGGGTTGGCCACAGCGTCCGACATACGAAATGACTCCGTAGGCTTACGTGATTTGAAGGTAAATGCCTTCGAGCGCGAAGATGTTGAACGCGGCTTCGGTGTCGGTTTCGTCGGTGTAGGTGAAGGCGAGCTTGAGGGCTACGGCTGGGAGCAGCACGGGCGGGCGCTCTTCGGTGACGAACTCCAGAAGTGTAGGGTGGAGGTCGTCGTCATCGTCTTCCTCATCGTCGTCATTGTGGTCGTCTTCGTCCTCGTCGTGCGCCGATGTTGTCGGCTCGTAGCTGGAAGCTGATTCGATGGGGTCGGACTCGTCGATGGCGGCGGTGGCATTTTCTTCGGAACGCCCACCGGAGAGCGCATCGGCCACTTCTTCGTCGATGGCGGGGCCACGCTCACCGGCCAGCCGCAGGAGCGTGCTGAGGTCGGCGAAGGACGCGGCGAGGTGGAAGAAGTGCAGCTCTTCGTCGAAAACGGTGGTTACCCAGAGGGTGACGTCATCGTCGTTGGTATCGAATACGATGGCGGTGAGAGCGACGTCTTCGACAAAGAAATCGGAGCCGGGTTCGACCACGTGGGCCAGAGGTTTCAGCATAAACGAATGTAGGCAGCGCGAGCGGGGCGGGCGCGTCAGTCGGCAAAAAGGTCTAACGTAATCTGGTCAGCGAGAAGGCGGCCGGCGGACGTAAGCCGCAGCACATCAGCCGCATCGAGGGTGGCGAGGTGGCGCGTGAGCAAATCGGTCAGCTCGGCGGAATGGGTGGCGCGGAGGTCGCGGCCGAACTCGGTGCGTAGGCGCGCTAAGTCGAGGCCGCGGCTTGTGCGCAGGGCGGTCATGAGGTATTCGTTGGCGCGGTCGCGGGGGGTGAGCTGGTCGAACGTGGCGGGTATCTCGCCCTTTTCGAGCGCCGTCAGATAAGCGGCGTTCGATGAAACGTTCGCCTGCCGCATCAGCTTTCCATCGAAAGAATGCGCGCTCGGTCCGATGCCGAGGTACGCCGAACCCGCCCAATACGCCGAATTATGCCGCGCGTGCTGACCGGGACGGGCGAAATTGGAGACCTCATAATGCTCATAGCCCGCAGCGGTGAGCGTGGTGGTCAGCAAATCGAACTGATGGGCGGTAAACTCGTCGGGGGCGGGAATGAAGCGGCCTTTTTCGGTCCAGCGGCCCAGCGCCGTGCGCGGCTCCACGGTAAGTGCGTAGGCCGACAGGTGGGGCGCGTCGAGGGCGAGGGCGGTCGCCAAATCGTTCTCCCAAATAGCGTGGCTCGGCGCCGGAATCCCGTAAATGAGGTCGATACTGAGGTTGTCGAACCCCGCATCCTGCGCAAGACGGACGCACGCCAGTGCTTCAGCGGCCGAGTGGGCGCGATTCATCAGCCGTAAATGCGGTTCGTGAAATGACTGAATCCCGATGCTCAGGCGGTTGACCGGCGTCTGCCGCAGCCCCGCGAGCCACGCGGGCGTGAGGTCGTCGGGGTTCGCTTCGAGGGTGATTTCGGCGTTGGTATCTACTGGAAACAAACGGTGAATGGCGTCGAAAATCCGTAGCAACTCATCCGCCGAAAGCAGCGACGGCGTACCGCCGCCGAGGTAAATGCTCGGGAGCGCGGGCGCGGGCGTACCGAGGTAGTCGGCCCGTAGCTCCAGCTCCCGAATCAGGGCGTCCACAATCGCGGGTTTCCGCGCCAGCGAGGTGCTGAAGTGGAAATCGCAGTAATGGCACGCTTGGCGGCAAAACGGAATGTGGAGATAGAGCAAGGAACGGGAATCGGAAGGACTGAAGGCGGAAAAGCGACGAAAGGAGCGGTTACGAGGTGATTGCGGAGCCTAGCTTTTACCGGCTTCGCGCAGCTCCTGCTCCCTCGTCTGGACGTAAAGTGCTTCCACTTTCTGGCGCGCCCACGGCGTGCGCCGCAGGAACGCAAGGCTGGATTTGACGCTCGGGTTCACGGAAAAGCAATTGAGCCGCAGGCGCTCGTCGAGGGCGGGCCAGCCGTAACTGACTTCCAGATAACGCACGATACGTTCGAGCGTGATGCCGTGTAGCTCGCGGACGAGGTGACCGTCGGGTTCGCGGATATCCATTGGCTATTGAGGTGGAAAGGGGGGGGAAACGGCGACGGCGGGAAGGAAGCCGAATAAAACCGTCGGCAAAGGTCGGCAGGCGCGCGGGGGCGGCGGGTGCTGCGCGTAGCTTTGTTACGCTGATGTCGAACCCGCCGCCACCGCCTCTTTCTGTGCCCGAATCGCCGTTGCCGCCGCCTAAGCGGCGCTTCGCGTATTGGCGGTGGGCCGGAATCGGCGTTTTGCTCGCGGTGCTGGCGGTGGCGTTCTCGCCGTACCTCCAGCGCAAGCTCATCAGTAGGGCGTACCGCTTTTACCGGCACTACGTTACGCCGCCGCGCGGCACGGGCAACGAGCGCACGCCGATTCTGGCGGGCTACGCTTTGCGCGGGGTCGATGTATCGAGTTATCAGGGAGATATCGATTGGCTGACCGTGGCGCGGGAGCCGGGAATGCGGTTCGCGTTCGTGAAAGCCACCGAAGGCAGAAGCTGGGAAGACCCTTATTTCGACCTCAACTGGAAGCTCCTCAAGCGCGCCAAGCTGGCGCGGGGCGCCTACCATTTCTACCGCCCCAACCGCGATGCCACCCAGCAGGCCAACTTCTACGCCTCTACCGTGGAGCTGGAACCCGGCGATATGCCGCCCGTGCTGGATGTGGAAAAGACCGACGGGCGGTCGGCGGAAGTCATCCGGGCGGGCGTGAAAACGTGGCTGCGGCTCATCGGACGGCGTTATGGCGTGCGCCCGATTCTGTACACGAACCACGATTTCTACCTGAAATACTTTGCGGGGCATTTCGATGAGTACCCGCTGTGGCTGGCGCATTACCAGGTGCGCCAACCCCGCCTCCACGCCGACCGCTGGACGTTCTGGCAGCACTCCGACGAAGCCCTCGTGCCGGGGATTCGCGGGTTCGTCGATGGCAACGTGTTTGGTGGTAATGAGCGGGCGTTCAAGGGCTTGCTGGTGAGCGCGCCGGAAGTGGCACCGCCCGTGGTGGTGAAGCCGCAGCCGAAACCGCACGTAAAACCGAAGCCGAAAGCGAAAAAGACAAAGCCGAAAGCCAGGCACGCTCCGGCGAAGGCGCACCAGCAGCGCCACCACCAAGACTAACCGAGGGCGCCGCCGCTTATCAGGACGCGGCGGGTTGCTCTGCCGGATGCCGGTTCACGTACGCCATTCCCCAGCTCAGCAGCGCCGCGACCACCGGTTTCAGCTCCACGCCGGGGCCGACGAGCGCGTACTCCACCCGGGGCGGGACCATCTGATGCACTTCGCGGCTCACCAAACCATCGGTTTCAAGGGAACGCAGCTCTTGAATGAGCATCTTTTCGCTGATTTCGGGCGCCAGCCGCCGCAGCTCGCCGTAACGGCGCGGGCCGTCGGCGAGGAATGCGAGTAAGAGCAGCTTCCACTTGCCGCCGATGAGGTTGGTGGTCGTCCGGACGGGGCAGCGCATCGTGTCGCGGCCGGAGCCGTCGGTGAGGCCCCAATGCGCTTCGGCGGTTTGCTGACGGGTGGGTTTGGAAGGCATTTTCGGGAAGTTGAAAAATATTTTCGCCTGATAATCAGCAAAACTAACCTTTAGGTAGGTGCCCTACTTTTAGGTAAGTACTTGCGCTTCGGAAAGTAAAGGTATTCCTTTGTCGCGGCTTCTGAATCAACGGGGCCATCAAAACAGTCCTTTTCAAATGAGCACTATTGCAGTAACCGGCGCGACCGGCCATATCGGGTCGGCTTTGGTTCATCACTTGTTGAAAGCCGGTCACCGGGTGGTGGCCATCTCACGCCCGAGCGAGCGCCTTGATGCGCTGAAAGCCGCTGGCGCGGATACCCAGCCTGTGGATGTCTCCACGGATGTCGCTGGCCTGACCGAGGCCCTGCGCGGCGCCGACGCGGCGTTTCTGATGATTCCGCCGCACGTCGCGCACCCCGATTTCCTAGCGTACGCCGACGGTATCGCCGCCAACCTCGAACAAGCCGTTCGGGCATCCGGCATCCAACGGGCGGTGCAGCTTTCCTCCCTCGGCGGCGACCGTCCGGCCGGTACCGGCCCTATCCTGACGGCGCACCGGCTCGAAAACCGCCTCAAAGGCATCGAAGGCTTAAACCTGCTGATTCTGCGTCCCACCTATTTCCTCGAAAATCATCTTTCTTCGATTGGGATGATTAAAGGAATGGGCATCAACGGCGGACCGCAGCAAGCCGACGCCGCCATCCCAATGATTGCAACGGCCGACATCGCCGCCTACGCCGCCAAGCGCCTCAACGCCGCCGACTGGACCGGCACCGCCGTCCAGGAGCTCCTCGGCTCCCGCGAGTACACCTTGCAGGAAGCCACGCAAATCATCGGCAAAGCCGTTGGGCGCCCCGAATTGCCCTACATCCAATTCCCCTACGCCGACGCTGAGCAGGGAATGATTGGCGCCGGGCTTTCGCCGTCAATGGCGGGCCTGTACGTGGAAATGGCGCGCGGCGTCAACGAGCAAGGCTTGTTCCGGAACGTGCCGCGTGATGCGGAGTCCACGACACCAACGTCGCTTGAAAGTTGGGTTGAGCAGAGCTTTGTGCCTGCTTTTAATGGCTAGAAAATTGGAGTTTTAGGGAATAAAAAAAGGGTCTTCGCTCAATGGCGAAGACCCTTTTTTTATTTATGGGGATTGGTGTTGCGACGAACCGCATAAATCCGCATAAATCCGCGCGAATCGCGCGGGGCTCTGCCCCGTGCGAGCTATTTGCGGGTCTCTTGCCCCGCACGGCGGTTAGCGCCTGCCGGGTGCGTTAACCATCCATCCCTGTAGGGGCGTGGCCTTGTGCCCGCCCGCA
>JANNMJ010000087.1:0-12972 GCA_031397815.1 Hymenobacteraceae bacterium | reverse complement strand
CCTTTCCTGCTGAAAACGCCGCGCCCTTGGCCTGTTTTTGGCAACGGGCGCGTCGTTTTTTCGAGGGACTGAGACGGAAGCCATGCCTGACTACCCCGCCAGCGGCTTCACGTTGACGTGCCCGCGCCGGGCGAACTCGGCGAACGAGGCGGCGCCGGTATCGGCTAAGGCGCGGAGGGTGATTTCGGCGCATGCCAACGCATCGTCTTCGGCGCGGTGGTGGCGGGTGAGGCCGATGCCGTGGTGCGCGCAGAGCGAGCTGAGCTTGTGGTTCGGGAGGCTCGGCCAGACGCGCCGAGCGAACTGGACGCTGCACGCGTACTGCCCCACCGGCAGCGGCAAGCGACCGTGCGCGAGGTTGGCGCGCAAGACCCGCACATCGAACGACGCGTTATGCGCGACCAGCGTCGGGGTGGCAGAAAACCACCGCGCCAGCTCCGGCCACAGCTCGGCGAAGGAGAGCGAGTGCGTGACATCCGCCGGTTTGATGCCGTGAACGCTGACGTTCATCGGGTTGAAATGCGGCCATTGCGGCGGCTTAATCAGCCAACCGGCCGAGGACGTGACGCGCCCGTTCTCGACGAGCGCCACGCCGATTTCACAGGCAGAAGTGGCGTCGGAAGTGGCGGTTTCGAAGTCGAGAGCGAGGAAAGACATCGGGTAGTTGGTTTTCGGTTTGCGGTTTACAGTTTTTGGTCTGGTGGGGGCAGATAAAGTCAGGGAAGCGACCGGTGCGGGTAGCGAATGAGACCGTTTGTCCCAAGGTGCAGTGGAACACGTGCAGTGGAACACCAGCGCGCCTCGTGCCAACAAAGCCCCAAAACCGCAAACCAGAAACTAAAAACCAAAAACCAGAAACTAGTGCAAATCCGTCGGCTTGACCACGATGCCTTTTTGCAGCTTGCTGTTGACCTTTCCGTAGAGGAAATACACCGCCAGACCGGCAATCATCCAGCCGAGGGCTAGTAGCAGCGTCTTGCCATCTAGGCCGATAATCATAGCCAGACAAACAAGAATGCCCATAATCGGCACCAAAGGGAATGAGGGCGACGATAGCGGAGCGCGGAACGGCCGATGCTGCTCGGGGTCGGAGCGGCGCATAATCCAGACACCGGCGCTAACCAGCACGAACGCGAGTAGCGTACCGAAGCTCGTGAGGTCGCCGGCAAGACTTCCCGGTACGAAACTCGCAAACAAGCCTACAAACACCAGCAACATCAAATTGCTTTTGTAAGGCGTCTTGAAGCGCGGGTGCAGTTCTGAAAATGCTTTCGGCATCAGACCATCATTGGACATCGAGAAGAAGACGCGGCTCTGACCCATCAACATCACCAGAATCACGGAGGAAAAGCCTGCGAGAATAGCGACTGTTACAGCGGTACTCAGCCACTCATAGCCGTGCATATGCTCCTTAATGGCATATGCAATGGAGGCTTCACCCCCACGCTTAGGGTCAGCGAATTCTTGCCATGAAGCGACCCCAGTCAGCACGTGAGCAAACAGAATGTACAACACGGTGCAGATTGCCAAGGAGCCGAGAATGCCAATGGGCATATCGCGTTTGGGATTTTTGGCTTCTTGAGCCGCCGTACTGACGGCATCAAACCCGATGAAGGCAAAGAATACGATTCCTGCGCCACCCAGAATTCCGCCCCAGCCGTGCTTGTTCCAAGCATCATAGGCGTGTATCACCTCCATCTTCCCCTTGACTAAGCCCATCACTGGAGGAGTATTCGCAGGAATGAGATAGGGAGTATGGTTAGCTGGATTGATAAACTGCCAACCAACAGCAATGAAAACCAACACTACTGCCACTTTCAAGAACACGATGACGGCATTGAACATTGCCGATTCCTGCGTGCCTTTGATGAGCAATAAACTCAACAATACGATGATGATGAGCGCTGGTAGATTTATGATTCCGCCTTCAAACGGCGAGTGGCAGAGGGCGTAGGGTATCTCGGTTCCGAAGACCTGTAAGAGCTTGTTGAGGTATTCGCTCCACGCAATCGCGACGGTGGCGGCGCCGAGGGCGTACTCCATAATCAAGGCCCAACCGATGATCCACGCGACTAGCTCGCCCATGGTGGTGTAGGCGTAGGTGTAGGCGGAACCGGCGATGGGAATCATCGCGGCGAACTCGGCGTAGCACAAACCGGCAAACGCGCACCCAATGGCCGCCACGATGAACGCGAGCGTAACGCCCGGCCCCGAAGCCTGCGCGGCGGCAGCGGCGGTCCGGACGAACAGCCCCGCGCCGATGATGGCGCCAACGCCGAGCGCAACCAGATTGCCCGCCCCAAGCGTGCGTTTCAGGGTGCCGTGACCGTCGGCCGACGCTTCATGGAGCAGGGTGCCGAGGGGTTTTTTCAGAAAAATACTCATTCCGGAGGGGGAGGTAATGACTTAATACCGGCTTAAAGTAACGGCGCAGAAGCCGGATGTTGCCGCAAAGGGGTCAGTCCCGACTCGCGCGGGGCTCCGGCCCCGTGCGGGCTATTCGCGGGACTCTGGCCCGCCATCCCAATCGGCGCACCTTGTGCGCGTGGCCAGCTCTATCTCAGAGATGGCGTCAATAGGCGAATCAACACCATCTCTGGGACAGAGCCGGCCACGTCGGGCGCAACGGCTTGTTGTAAATTTTTTCAACCCGTAGGCCGTACTCTTGAGTAAGCGCCTGTCTTCTCAGATAGCTCCCTTTCTGCTTGTCTCCTTCCTTCCATTCCGATGCTACGCTCGTGGAGCGGTGCCTGCGCGGCGAGCGAGCCGCGCAGGAACTGCTTTACGCCCGCCACGCGCCGACGCTCTTTGCCGTCTGCAAGCGGTATGCGCCGACGCGGGAGCAGGCGGAAGACTTGTTGCAGGACGCGTTTATCCGCGCGTTTCGGGCGTTGCCGCAGTACCGGGGCGATGGGCCGCTCGAAGGCTGGCTGCGGCGGATTGTGGTCCGGACGGCGATTAACCAGTTTCACGCCGCCGCCATCCGTCCGACGGAAGTAGACCTGATGGAGGCCGCCGACCTCACTTCCGCCGACCACGACGCCCTCGCGCAGCTCTCCGCCGACGACCTCCGCACCGTCATTCAGCAGCTCCCCGACGGCTACCGCCTCGTCCTGAATCTGTATTGTTTCGAAGGCTACCAGCACCGCGAAATCGCCGAGATGCTCGGAATCGACGAACGCACTTCTTCCTCTCAACTCGCTAAGGCGCGTCGCAAGCTGCTCGGCTTGCTCCGGCGCTCCACTTACGCCCTACTCGATTATGACCCCCGCTGAATCTGAACGTCATTTCGATGACTTGATGCGCCGCAAGCTCGCCGAAGACGGCGCGCTGGAGGCGCCGCCCGCGCACGTCTGGCCCGCCGTTAGTCAGACGCTGCCCGCCGCCGCACCGCGCGCCGGTGGTCTTGGACTGCCGAAGTTTCTCGGCGGCATGCTGGTCGGGATTCTGATGTGGTGGGGTGGGGGAATGATTCTTCCGGAACTCGTTTCGGAAGGGGAGAAGCAGGTTTTGAAGACTGAAATCGGTCGTGAAAATCACCAAACTGGGGGCGAAAACTTTACAACTGGCGGTACAAACCTTCCAAGTGTTGTCACGACTCCTCCAATAGGTGGTACGGATTCCCCAACAGGTGTCACAGCTCTTCCAACAGGTAGTACGGATTCTCCAACAGGTGTCACAGTTCTTCCAAGCGGTGTCACAAACCTTCCAACAAGTAGCACAGATTCCCCAACAGGTGGAACGAACTTCCCAATAGGTGTCACAAACCTTCCAACCAGTGGCACGCCTTTTCCAACCGGTTTAACAGTTTCCGCAGCCCCTGACACCCTCCGGTCCGCCCAAACCACCCGCGAGACTGCGCCGCACTTATGGGTGCGCGCCCTGACGCTCGACACGACGATTCGGCGCGCCCGGCAGCAACTGCCGCTCGATACTGCCCGCCTCCGGCCGTTGGTGGCGGAGCAAGCGCGGACTGTCGCGGCGTTGGTGGCGTCCCTCGATAGTGCTAAGCTTGCCCTTAACCCGCTGCCGGTTGCGCCGCCGGTAGCTGCTATTTCTTCGGATTCAGTACCTGCAAAAGCTGATTCCGTTGCCGCCGTGCCGGTGCCCGTGCCGAGCCTCTGGGCCGTGGCCCTCCTCGCCGAGACGACTACGCCGTGGGGGATGCTGCCGACGGCTTCGGCTCCTGCCCCAACGGCCGAAACCCGCGAAACCCTGCGCAGCGCCACCACCCACGGCCTCCACCTCGAACATCGGCTCCGCCGAAACGACCGTTGGCTCCTGCGCGCCGGGTTCGGCGATACCCGGCTCCAAAGTCAGCTTCACACTGCTACTGACCACACCGACCGCACTACCGTCGAGCGCGACTCCATCGCGACCTCCTTCGAGTTTTCCGTCCGGCGCGATAGCTCCTTTATCGTTCACCTCGACAGCACCCTCGTCTTAAACCCCCGCATCAACGGCGCCGGCCAGATTATCGGCTACGATTCGCTCTGGCGCGACCGCAACGACACGCTCTACCAAATCGTCATCACCCGCGACACCATCCGGCGCACCGAAATCCTCAAAACCACCCGCATCGAAACCCGTCACGAGCGCCGCGAGCAGCAGCTCCGTCCCACGTACCAGTTCTGGACGATTCCCGTCGCGGCGCAATACGACCTGCTGCGGTGGCGCCGCTGGCGCGCCGGGCTGAGCGTGGGCGCCCAAATCATGGTGTTTCGGGGCGGCCAAGCCGCTACTCTCATCGGCGACAGCTACCAGCTTCGGCGCATCGGCGTGCGGGAAGGGCCGTTCCGGCCGGTGAGCCTCAGCGTCAGCACCTCGCTGGAGCTACGCTACGCCCTCACCGACCGCCTCAGCGTCTTCGGTGGCGGGGGAGTGCGCGGGTGGGCGATTGACCCGCTGCGCACCGGCACTACGCCGCGCACGTTGCTCGGCAACGGGCAAGTGGGGGTGAGCTGGGGGGTAGGGCGTGAAAAGCGATAAAAAATTTAATACTCAGGCCGTATTCCGCCCCCGGCGCTGTCTAATTAAACGAAGGCCACCTTCGGGCTTCAGCAACCGGTTTTCCACTTTTTTTATTTCTCCCAAATGAACGCTTTGCACCGTCTTTTTGCCTTTCTAACGATTGGCCTACTCGCCCTCCTGAGCTTTACGGCCCAAGCCCAAGCGCGGAAGTGGACGAAGGGCGCCTCGTCACGAACCTGCAACTATAGCGCGGATGTTTCTGCTGACATAATCACGGAGGGCAACGACGTTTAAACAATTGAATTGCACCGTCCTTCTCTGCATTTGACAACCGGTTGCATTGTTTTCCTTTTTCTCCCCTAACATCTTTCAACCATGAAAAAAATTGCCAGCAGACTACTTCTGTTTGTGGCCCTCTGCTTACCGCTGTTTACGGCGCTGGGGCAGTCGTCGCTACAACATCTCTGGACCACCCGCACAAGCCCGCTCGTACCCGGTATATCCGGCAGGCTCTACATAACTAACATTGGGGTCTCTTCTTTTGATTCGACGCACCATGCGGTCGTGATAAAATATAACACCAGCTTTCAGCTGCGAGGTGTGCAATACGATTGCTTCGACTCCGTCCCGCGGACGATGCTGGTCCAGTTGGGCAGCCGGGGCATCCCCAACTGGTCCAGAAGGTTGCCCGGCACAGATTCTATCGGAGTGACGCAGGTTAAGCACGACAGCCTCGGCAACCTATATGTTGCTGGTGAAGTCTGGAAGACTTGCTCAATTGGTGGCACCCAAATCACCTGCCTACCGGGAGACGTAGAATATTTTATCGCAAAATGGACCCCAGCTGGCCAGTTGGCTTGGGTGCATTCAGGAGGAGGGCAAGGTAGAAAGTGGCTTCGCAGCCTCTGCATCAGCCGCGCAGGAGAAGTCTATTTTGCCGGGGAATTCTTGGACTCGGCCCGTTTTCAGACAACTACGCTTTATGCTGCGAGAAGAAACGGCTTTTGCGCCAAAATTTCAGCATCAGGCGCGCTCATCTGGGTGAAGAATCTCGAAAACTTATCCCACGTTCCTGGCAGTCAGGCCGACGTGTACGATATCGCCCTCAACTCATTTGAAGATGTTTATCTCTTAGGGGCTGGCGGTGTATCGATTGACGGGCATACCATCAACAGCGCTTTTCAGTTCAATTTGTTTTGGCTAAAGCTAAACTCTGCAGGCACTTATCAGGCAAGCGATAGTTTTGGCCGATTCCGGCGAGACCAGTATGTTTACACCTACGCTATTATAGTTGACAAGCTCAACAATTTCTACGTATCTGGGTCGTCCTTAGACGGTCCGGTAACAATTCAAGGCCATCTTATTTACCCTTCACTCGGCGGTCATAACATCATTGGGGCGTTTCTGGCAAAGTTTGACCCAAGCGGGCAGCTTGTCTGGTTACAACCGTTGGCCGTTGGCGGAGATCAATGGTCGCAGATTCAAATAATGGATCTGGTTCTTGACAGAACGAATAACCCTGTCGTAGCGGGCTTTTGGGGTATGGATGCGGACAATTATGTAGCGATCGGATCTGTTCAGTTCCTAGCACCTGCTAGCTCCGGCTTCATTAGTTGCTTCAATCGTCAGGATGGCGACCCAAGCTGGATTCAGGGGCAGATTGCCCCCCTTTCTCTCGAAGGCTTACATACATCGTTTTCGCAAAACAAACAGGGGCAGTTTCTTTTTTCCGACGCCGCACTCGGAGACGATATATCGGTAGCCAACCAGACGTATTCTGTTGCCGCCGGAAGCACTATTACGTCGTTTTTATCTTTATTCACTCCAGACCAAAACACGGTTAGCGGTATTGTTTTCAACGACGACAACCATAACCAGATTCAAGACTCCGGAGAAACGCCCAAAGCCGGGGTAATCATTCAGGCCCTTCCTGGGCCTGTTTACTGCTCCAGCAACCAAGCGGGCGAGTATGACATGTCTATTGCATTAGGCAATTATTCGCTGAGTGTACCTCAGCCGCCCGCCCATTACACCGCCCCACCTCCGGCCAGTTACGCTTTCAGTACTTATGGAAATGCCGTTGCGAATCAGAACATTGCTTTGCAACCCATCCCGAACCAGCAGGACCTGCGCGTACTCCTGACGCCCGTCAACCGCGCCCGGCCCGGCTTCGCGCTCACCTACCGTCTGACGGCACGTAACATCGGCACGGTGCCGGTGGCAGCGGCGGCGCTGCAATTGGCCGTCGATCCGCTCCTGAGCTTCGTTAGCTCCACTACGCCCGGTGCCCTCAGCGGCAACACGTTCAGCGTGGTGCTCGGCACGCTCCAGCCGGGGGAAACGCGGAACGTCGATGTGCTGTACCAAATCGCGGTTACGGCGCCGGTCAACCACGTACTGGTCGGGACGGGCACACTCAACCCCACGGCGGCCGACCTCACGCCCGCCGATAACGTCGAGGTTTCGAACCTGACCGTTACCGGTTCTTACGACCCTAACGACATCGCCGTCAATTTCCCCACGCTTCTGCTCCCCGACGTGCAGAACGCCGTCCGGCCGCTCGATTACACGGTGCGGTTCCAGAATATGGGCACTGATACGGCGTTTACCGCCGTGATCCGCGATACGCTGCCGGCCAATATGCTCTATTTGGGCACGTTGCAGGTGCTGGCGTCGTCGCATTCCTGCACCTGGCGCCTTGGTCCGGGCGGCGTCCTGACGGTAACCTTCCCGAATATCCGGCTCCCTCACCGCAATGCCAATACGCTGCGCAGCATGGGTTTCGTGCGGTTCCGGATGATGCCCTACACCACCCTCGCCATTGGTGATCTGGTGACGAACGAAGCCGATATCCACTTCGATTTCAACGCCCCCATCAACACCAACACAGCGCTCACTACGGTGGTCGGCCCGACCGGCCTAACCCCGGAAACCGCCACCGCACTCAGCGGCGGCGCGTGGCCGAACCCAGCCACCGGCACCCTCCACGTCGCCCTTGCCCGGCCCACCGTCGCCCCTGTCACCCTCACGCTGACCGATGCCGTCGGGCGCACCGCTCAAACCCGCACCGCGCCCGCCGCGAGCGGCCCGTACGAAACGACGCTCGATGTAACCGGCCTCGCGCCGGGCTTGTATTTGCTGCGCGCCCAAGCCGCCGGGCGCGGGTTTAGCCAGCGGGTTGTGGTGCGGTAGGCGGTTATTCCATCTTCCCAACTCCTTTTATACCCTCTCCCGACGTAGTTTCGGGAGAGGGTATTTTTGTCAGCGGCGTTTCTGGAAGAAAAAAGATGGGCATTGGAGAAGCTATTTTATGCCGCAAACCGTCCTGCCTGCTCTGACTTTTTGTGCGCCATTTTTCTCTTATTTGTGCTCGACTATGAAATATTTACCCCGTATCACGGCGCTCGTCTTCGCCGGACTACTCAGCCTGTTGAAAGTATCGGCCCAACAGGCACCCGCTTGCCAATGGGCTAATGGAATAGCGGGCAATTACTCGTCTTGGCTGATTGGCGATGTCGATGCGGTTGCTACCGCCATCACGGCATCAGGCGCCGTGTATGCGGGCTACGAGTACAACGGCGCCATTACCCTCGGCAACCGAACGTATTTCGATTCCCTGTGGGTGCTGCCGAACTCGGTGTTGGCGTATTACGACGCTGCCGGTCAGTTTACCCACCTGCTGCTGGAAGGCCGCAACGCTTTCCTCGACGATATTAAGCTCGATTCGGCGGGTAATCTGTACGCGACGGGGCGCTTTTCGGGTCGCCTCGTCATCGGGAATACCCAAGCTACTGCGCAAAGCGTCAGCGATTTTTACATCGCCAAGTGGGACGCCGCCGGTACGTTGAGCTGGCTCGTGCGGGGCACGAACGTCGATTCGGCGTACACGCGCTCGTCGTTGGCCGTAGACCGGGCGGGCCGCGTGACGATGGTCGGGAAGTCGGCGGGCGTCACGTTCAACCGCCAATCCCTTTCGCCCATCGCGCCGGACACCGTGGCGATGTTTATGGTGCAGCTCGACGCGAGCGGGGCAGTCCGGTGGCTACGCGGCAGCGCTCCTGCGTCGGCGTCGGCCACCAGCCCCGACGTTTATTCCGTCGATTTAGCGGCGGCGCCAGACGGCACGCTGCACCTCATCGGGTATGTAGAGCGGGGGCTTGAATTCGCGTGGGGCACCACGCCTGTGCCTGTACAAGCCAATCAGCGGTTTTATTGGCTTCAGCTGGATGCCGATGGCGTGTTGGTGCAGCAGCAATCATTCGGCAGCGCCCGTTCGTGGAGCGCGCAGATTGCCACCGATCAGGTTGGCGCACCCTACCTCACGTGTAGCCTCGACAGCGCCAATACCTTTCGGTGGGGGAACACGGCGTTTGCCCTACCGAACAACCAGCTCGCGGGGGCCTTCATCCTCAAGATTGGTACTAACGGCACGCCGCTATGGGCGCAGCCGCTGACCATAGGCTCGTCGGCGGCTTACGTGACAGTGGATGTTCTTGGCCTGACCGTTGCCGACGATCAGTTGGTCGGTGGGCTGCCGCGCGTGTACGTGACGGGAAGCATAGCGCCGACGTCCACTCAGATGGTCTGCGGGGCGGTGGCGTTTCCGGCGCTCCCCGCCGACGTGAACAGCTACGTAATGGCGCTCGATGGGCAAACCGGTACGGCTACGTGGCTCGCGCCGCTCGCCTCGGCCTCAGACTTTAGTACGGGCAATGTGGTGGCCGCCAACGCCGCCGGGGCCATCAGCGTGGCGGGCAATGTTTGGGGCGATACCGCGCAAATCGGCTCCTTCGCGCTCCCCCCGCCCTATGACTACTACCGCGCCGCCTTTGTCGCGAAGCTGGTGCAAAATTTTAATCGCGTGCAAGGCACTGTCTTCACCGATACCAACCGCAACGCTACCCGCGATGCTGGCGAGTCGGGGCGCGCCAGCGTTATCGTGGAAGCGCAGCCGGGGCCGCTGTACTTCTCCACCACCACCGGCGGCGCCTACAACGCCATTACCGAGCTGGGCACTTACACGATGAGCGTGCCGAATCCGCCGCGCTATTACAGTGCCGTGCCGGGCGGCCCGGTGAGCGCAACGTTCGGCACGTACGGTAATCTGGCGGCAGGGCGCGATGTGGCGCTTCAGACCATCCCCGGTCAGCAGGATTTGCAAGTGCTCGGCAGTGCAAACTCGAATGCCCGCGCCGGACGGCGAATCACATACTATCTGACGGCGAGCAACGTGGGTACGGTGGCGGTGCCACAGTCCACGCTCCACCTGACGTACAGTCGAGATCTAACCTATTCAAACGCCACCCAGCCGCCGACCACATCCGGTATCAACTCGCTCTCCTGGGACCTCGGCGCGCTGCCGCCGGGCGCCACCCAAACGATTGAGGTGGAGTTTGAAGTCGCGATTACCGTCAGCCGCGGCCATGTACTTCGTTCCACCGTTGCCCTCGACCATCCCGGCGGCGACCTTACGCCCGCCGATAACGAGGAAGTCATCTCTTCGCTCGTCACCGCCGCTTACGACCCAAACGATATCACCGTCAATTATCCGTGGCTTTCCCTCGCTCAGGTGCAGGCTGGTACGCCGCCGCTCGATTACACGATTCGGTTTCAAAACGTCGGCAACGACACGGCGTTCACCGTTGTTATCCGCGATACGTTGCCCGTCAGTATGCTTCAAATCAGTGCGTTGCAGATGCTGAGTGCCTCGCACACGATGAGCTGGAGCCTGGATGCCAACCGCGTCCTCACCGTTCGCTTCCCCAACATCCACCTCCCCGACAGCACGACCAACCTCGCCGGCAGTATGGGCTTCGTGCGGTTCCGTTTGGCCGTCAATCCGACGCTGGTCGTGGGGGATGTGATTCCGAACCGGGCGGCTATTTATTTCGATTTCAACGCCCCCGTCATTACCAACACGGCCACCACCACCATCGGCCGCCCAACCGGCACGAGTTCTGAAACCGCCGCCACCCTCAGCGGCGGCGCGTGGCCGAACCCAGCGACCGGCACCCTGCACGTCGCCCTCGATCTGCCGTCCGCCGCCCCGCTGACCGTGACTCTGACTGATGCCGTTGGGCGCGCCGTGCAGACGAACACCCGCGCTGCTGCGGCTGGCCACTTTCAGACCGCGCTTGATGTGAGCGGCCTTGCGCCGGGCTTGTACCTGCTGCGCGCTCAGGCGGCGGGCCGCGGGTTTAGCCAGCGGATTGTAGTGCGGTAACTGCCCGACTTCAGCACCCGAAAACCAGAAACGGCCGACCGTGGGGAGTACACCCCGCGGTCGGCCGTACCTTTGCAACCCGTGAAGGAAAACTCAGCACCCATTGCCTCGCCAATGACCGAAGCGCCTGACGCGCCGGTCGCTCCTGCCACGGCCAAATACATTTTTGTAACGGGCGGCGTTACGTCGTCGCTCGGGAAGGGCATCATCTCGGCGTCGCTCGCCAAGCTCCTGCAAGCGCGGGGGTTACGGGTGACGATTCAGAAGTTCGACCCGTACATCAACATCGACCCCGGTACCCTCAACCCCTACGAGCACGGCGAGTGCTTCGTGACGGACGACGGCGCCGAAACCGACCTCGACCTCGGCCACTACGAGCGGTTCCTGAACCGCCCGACGTCGCAGGCGAACAACGTCACGACCGGCCGCATCTATTACGATGTGATTATGCGCGAGCGGCAGGGCGATTACCTCGGCCGCACGGTGCAGGTGGTGCCGCACATCACCGACGAGATTAAGCGCCGGATGCTGCTGCAAGGCCAAACGGGCAATTTCGACGTCGTGATTACCGAAATCGGCGGTTGCGTGGGCGATATCGAGTCGCTGCCGTTCATTGAGGCGCTGCGGCAGTTGCGGTGGGAGCTGTCGGATTCCGACTCGCTCGTCATTCACCTCACGCTCGTGCCGTACCTGAAAGCGGCGGGCGAGCTGAAAACCAAGCCCACGCAGCACTCGGTGAAGCAGCTCACGGAAGCGGGCGTGCAGCCCGATATTCTGGTGTGCCGCTCGGAATATCCGTTGCCGCCGGAGATGCGCAAGAAAATTGCCCTCTTCTGCAACGTCAAAATAAATTCCGTCATCGAAAGCCTCGACGCGGAGAGTATTTATACGGTGCCGCTGCTGATGCGCAAGGAGAAGCTCGACGAGCGGGTGCTCAAAAAACTCAAGCTGCGCGGCCTCGGCGAGCCGAATCTCGATTCGTGGAAAGCGTTTTTGGGGAAGCTCAAGAACCCGACCGCCGAAGTCACGATTGCGCTTGTGGGGAAATACGTGGAGCTACCGGATGCGTATAAATCCATTATCGAAGCGTTCATCCACGCCGGAGCGGCGAACGAGTGCCGCGTGAAAGTGCGCACGATTCAGAGCGAGCATCTGGCGTCCGAAGAAGCCGTCCGCGAGGCGCTGCACGACGTCGACGGCCTCCTCGTGGCGCCCGGTTTCGGCGAGCGCGGCTTCGAGGGGAAAGTCGCGGCGATTCGGTATGCCCGCGAGAGCGGCCTGCCGTTTTTCGGCATCTGCCTCGGGATGCAATGCGCCGTCGTGGAGTTCGCGCGCCACGTCCTCGGGCTGGCCGATGCGTCTTCCACGGAGATGAACCCCGCGACGTCGGCGCCGGTCATTGCGATGATGGAAGACCAGAAAACCGTCACCCAAAAGGGCGGCACGATGCGCCTCGGTACCTACGCCTGTGAGCTGAAACGCGGCTCCCGCGCCTTCAACGCCTACGGCAAAGCCCGCGTGCAGGAGCGCCACCGCCACCGTTACGAATTCAACAACGCCTACCTCGAAGCCTTCGAGGCGGCCGGGATGGTCGCTTCGGGCCGCAACCCCGATACGGGGCTTGTCGAAATCGTCGAGCTACCGGCCAGCGTTCACCCGTGGTTTGTGGCGGGGCAGTTTCACCCAGAGTTAAAGTCCACCGTCGAAACCCCGCACCCGCTGTTTGTCCGCTTCGTGAAAGCAGCGATGGCGCGGAGAGGATAACCGTAGGGGCGGGG
>JANNMJ010000086.1:0-20788 GCA_031397815.1 Hymenobacteraceae bacterium | reverse complement strand
GCCCGCCCCTACGTTATTAGGCAGGTTCCGATACGCCACGCCACCCCCAGCGTTTCGCCTACCCAATCTCTACCGATACGTCATCCGTCGTGGGATGGCCGACGCAGAGGAGCACATAGCCCTTCGCGATTTCCGCATCCGACAGCCCTTCGCGCTCGTCCATCTTGATGGCGCCGGTCAGGCAGCGGCCCCGGCAGGCGGTGCAAAGGCCCGCTTGGCAGGAGTACGGCAGGTCGATTCCGGCGTCGAGGCCTGCGTCGAGGATGCTTTGATTTGGGCTGACTTCGACGGCGTATTCGTTGCCTTCGAAGTGAATCTTGACCGTGGTGGGGCCATTGACGGCTTTTGCGGCGGCGGACTCGACGGGCGCGGGCGCGGTGCTCGCGGTTGGGGCGGTGAAGCTCTCGCGCAGGACTTGCGCCGCCGGGACGCCCAGCTCATCGAGGGCGGTGCGGGCGGCGTTCATCAGCCCTTCCGGGCCGCACAGGAAGTACAGCGCCTGCTTGACGTCAAGGCTGCGATGGGTGAGAATCTGCTTGAAGATTTCGACCGAAAACCGCCCCGGATACGTGCATTCGCCCGCTTCGAGGACGTGGTCAATCGTCATTCGGCCACCGGAATTGGCTTCCAATTGCGCGAGCTGCGACGCGAAAATCGTGCTCTCACGGTCGCGGTTGCCGTAGATGAGCAGGATGCGGCTCAGCGGCTCTTCGCGCAGCACCGTCTTTGAGATCGAGAGCAGCGGCGTCACCCCGGACCCGCCGCCCACGAGCACGAATTGGCGGCGTTGGTTGGCGGTAAACTCGGTGGTAAACGCCCCGAGCGGCGGCAGCACGTCGAGCGTATCCCCCGCGCGCAGCTGGTTCACGATGTACTGCGACGCCAGTCCGCCCGTCACCTGCTTCACCGTCACGGCGCACGCATTCTCGTGCGGCGCCGAGCTGAGCGAATACGCCCGGCGCACCGGCCGACCGCCGTTCGCGGGGTCCGGGACGGGCAGAATCAGCGTCAGGTATTGCCCTGCGCGGTACGCGGGCAGCGGCCGACCAGTAGGGTCTTCGAAGTGGACGGTTACGGCGTCGGCCGTTTCGCGGGTGATTGCGGCAACGCGCAATTTCAAAGGGGTCAGAGCGCTCATGCGGTCGGGTTGATCGGGGGATTCAGTCTCGCGTCGGCAAACCGACGATTGGGGCCGAAAGTTACGGCCTACTGCGCGGGGCAGTTATAGGCATCCACTTTCGGTCGTCTTGAAGAGTGCCTTATGCAGGGTACCTGTACCTGCCACTCGCCTTGACGAGTGCCTTATGCAGGGTGCCCGCACCTGCCACTCGCCTTGAAGAGTGCCTTATCAAGGGTGCCTGTACCTGCCACTCGTCATGGCGAGTGCCTTATGCGGGGTGCCTGCACCTGCCACTCGTCATGACGAGTGCCTTATCGACGCACCGTTGACCTGCCACTCGTCGTGACGAGTGCCCTATCGACGGGGAGCGGACCTGCCACTCGTCGTGACGAGTGCCTTATCGACGGTGCGTTGACCTGCCACTCGTCACGACGAGTGCCTTATCAGCGGTGCGCTCACCTGCCACTCGTCACGACGAGTGCCCTATGAGCGGCCCCTGATGCCTCCCGCAGTGCCTACTTTGTAGTCAAATGCCCCTTTCCCTCCCCAACCTCCTGCGCGCCGCGCCGCTGGTCCCCGTCCTCCCGACCCTCGACCTGACGCACGCTGCGCGCCTCGATTTCACCGCCGCCAACCCCCTCCTCACCCCCGAAAATCTCCGCGATACGGCCACGTTCGACCAGCTCGTGCAGCAGATGCTGGCCGCTGCCGATGCCACCGTGGGCTGGGGCGGTTATCTGGAAGAGCGCGTGATTTACCGCCGCTCGCCGGGGTTGTTTGGGGAAGCCGGGCCGGCGCGCAGCCTGCATCTGGGTATTGATGTGTGGTGCGCGGCCGGGGAGCCGGTAGCGACGCCGCTCGCGGCCACCGTTTACAGTGTGGCCGATAATGCTGGTTTCGGCGATTACGGCCCGACCGTCATTCTCGCGCATCAGCTTGAAGGGGGGGCGTTTTGGTCGCTCTACGGGCATCTGAGCCGGGCCGAAGCCCTTACGCTCCGACCCGGCCAGCAACTGGCGGCGGGCGAAATCTTCGCTACCGTCGGGCCGTGGCCCGAAAACGGCGATTGGCCGCCTCACCTCCATTTTCAATTAATGACCGATTTGCAGGGCCGCACCGGCGATTTTCCCGGCGTCGCCCTTCCGAGTGAGCGTGCCCAGTGGGCCGCCATTTGCCCGGATCCGAATCTGGTGCTGCGGATTGGGGGATAGGGATTGTGCGCGCTGAGCGGGCGGGCACAAGGCCCGCCCCTACGTCAATCAGCAGCGCGGGCGGGCACAAGGCCCCGCCCCTACTTGCCGCCGGGGCGCGTCGGGCGCACCTCGATTTTGCTCGGCAGGGTGCGGGCGGGCATCTTGATGAGGTCCGCGACGAGCTGACCGATGTCTTCGGGCTGAATCTTCCACGCGTCCTTGTCATTCGGAACGTGGTTGCCGAAGTGGGTCGCTACGGAGCCGGGCATAATGGTGGTCACTTTGATGCCTTCTTGGCGCAGGTCGAGCATAATCGCTTGGCTGAAACCGACCAGCCCGAACTTGCTCGCGTTGTACGCCGAGCCGTTCTCGAAGAAGTTGGTGCCCGCGAGGCTCGCGATGCTGATGAAGTACCCTTGGCTGGCTTTGAGTGCCTCTAAGGTGGCCTTGATGGTGTAGAAAACGCCCGTGAGGTTGATGTCGATGGTCTCCTGCCACTGTTCGGGCGTGAGGGTCTGAATCGGGGCGAAATGACCGATACCGGCGTTCGCAATCACGTAATCGAGGCGGCCCCAGCGGCTGAGCGTGGCGGCTACGGCGGCTTCCTGCGCGCCCAGCTCGCGCACATCGGCGGCCAACCCTAGCGCGAAACCGGGACGAATGGCGTTCAATCGCGCCGCTGCTTCATCGGCCGCTTCCTGCGTGCGGCTGGTGACAGCCACCTGAATACCTTGGTTAATGAGGGCTTCGGCAATGCCGTAACCGATGCCTTTGGAGCCGCCCGTAATGAGGGCAGTGGGGATTGTGTTGGGGGTCGACATGAAGTGAATTGACTGTTTAAAGAAGGGGGAGCGTGACACCTACGGCATTCGACAGAAAATGACCGGCCGCGGCGAAACGCGGAGAGCTGAACCGCAAACCGCCCCGGCTCACGCGGTTGGTTGCGCAGGCCGGGGCGGGGTTGGGTGTTCATTCAGCAATGAACAGAGGGGCATTACGCCACGTAATCCGGCGAGAACGAGCCGGCAGGCTTGCCGTCGGCGGTGGGGTAGGTGGTGTAGCCGTCGGCGAAACCGTTCGGACCGGGCGCGTAGAGCGTCGCGGGGTCGAAATCGGCAAGCGGCTGGTCGTTTTTGAGGCGCTCGACCAAATCCGGGTTGCCGAGGAACGGGCGCCCGATGGCGACCAAGTCGGCCTGGCCGCTGGTCAGCGCTTCATCGATAGCCGCCACGGTGTTGTAGCCGCCGCTCAGGATGAGCGTGTTCGTGAACTTAGCGCGCACCGTTTCCACGGTAGCAGGCGACACGGCTGGCGCGCCCATGCTCGCGTGATCCACAAGGTGCAGGTACACGATACCGATCTTCTGTAGCTCCTCGGCGAGGTACGCATACGTCTCATCGATTTCCGGGTAATGCGGCATATCCGACGCCATTCCCCACGGCGACAGCCGGATACCGGTGCGGTCCGGCCCGATGGCCTCGGCCACGGCGCGGGTCACTTCCAGCACGAAACGGGCGCGGTTCTGCACGCTGCCGCCGTAGTCGTCGGTGCGCTGGTTCGAGGTCGGGTTGAGGAATTGCTCCAGCAGGTAGCCGTTCGCGGCGTGCAGCTCTACACCGTCGAAACCGGCTTCCAGCGCCAGCTTGGCGCTATGGACGAACTCGTCGCGCACGCGGCTCAGCTCTTCCGTGGTGAGGGCGCGGGGGGTTGGGTGCGCCTGCATCTGCTCTTGGTCGGTCCACATCTCACCAGCCGCCGCCACTGCCGACGGCGCCACGCCTTCCGCACCTTCCGGCAGGTTCAGGCCGTGGAAAATGCGGCCCGTATGCATCAGCTGCACGAACATATGTCCGCCGTGATGATGCACAGTCTGCGTAATCCGGCGCCAGTTCACCACGTGCTCCTGCGTGAACAGGCCGGGAATCCGGGCATACCCCAGCCCGTCCGCCGACGGCGAGGTGCCTTCCGTGATAATCAGCCCGGCGGTGGCGCGCTGCCGGTAATACTCGGCCATCAGCTCGTTCGGCACGTTGCCCGGCGCCCGGCTGCGGGTCATCGGCGCCATCACGATGTGGTTGGTCAGGGTCAGCGGGCCAAGCGTGGCTGGCTCAAATGCTTTATGGGTCATCGGGGGAGAAATCAAAACGTGCCGAAGCACTTGTTGGCTGGTGAAGGGACAAACGTAGGGTGTAAAACGTGTAGGTACACGAAATGTTTTAGGGGGATGGGAGTTTGGGGGAGAGCACGCGTGCCCGACGCGTGGCGTGCCCGACGCGTGGCGTGCCCGGGGTAGATTTTTTCAAAATCAACCCCGGGCTGTGGAAAAGAACCCCGTTGGGGTTCCCCGATGCCATGCATAATGCGAACCCCAACGGGGTTCTTTTCCATAGCCCGGGGTTGGCGGCGCTTTGCGCCGACTACCCCGGGCATACGTACGGCGGAACGCAGTCTAGAATCACGCGTCACAAACCACCTCACACCCTAAATCTCAAACATCAACCCCTCCACCGGCCCTTCCACACTCCTTACCTCCACTTGCGCGCGGTGATAGACGCGCGAAAACGCCGGGACCGACCGCGTCAGCCAGACGTTGCCGCCGATGATGCTGTGGGCGCCGACCACGGTATTGCCGCCGAGGATAGTGGCGCCGGCGTAAATCACGACGTGGTCTTCGATGGTCGGGTGGCGTTTTTGGTGGGCGAAGGCTTTTTCGACCTGAATAGCGCCGAGCGTCACGCCTTGATAGAGTACTACGAAGCGCCCGATGACCGCCGTCGCGCCCACGACGAGGCCGGTGCCGTGGTCGATACCGAACGGGGAGCCGATGCGGGCGCCGGGGTGCAGGTCGATGCCGGTGCGGGCGTGCGCCAGCTCGGTGAGCAGGCGCGGCAGGCGCGGCACGCCGAGGCCGTGGAGCGTGTGCGCCAGCCGGTAAACGGCGGTGGCGTAGAAACCGGGGTACGTGCCGATGACTTCGGCGGCGCCGGTAGCCGCGGGGTCGGTTCCGGCGAGGAAATCGGCGTCTGCGAGCAGGGCGGCGCGGGTGGCGGGCAGCGTAGCCGCGAAGGCCGCCGCGAGCTGGTCGGGCGCGACCGGCAGTTGCGCCTGAAAGGCAGTGAGGAGCGCGCCGAGCTTGGTCGTGTTTCGCGCCAGCGCGGCGCCGATGGCACCCGCATCGGGCAGGGCAGCGGCAACGTTTCGCTCCGGAAACAACAGGCCCAACAGCTCATCGAGCCACGCGACGGCGGCAGCAGCCGGTACGTGCGAAGCAGACGCCCCATGCGCCGCGGCGAGGTCGGTGAGGAAAACAGAATCCATAAGAAAGAGCAAAAGCCGACAAAGGCGAGCCAGTAAAGCCGCGCCGAACTACCCGCGCATCAGCGGCACCGAGCTGTTGTTGAGCGGGCGCTTACCCCACAACCGGTTGCGCCTAGGCGCGGTTACGCGGTTATTTCACCTTAGGCACGTTCATATACACGTAGAACCCAGCAGTGCGGGCATCGGTGTAACAGTAGAAAATCTGTCCCTCCGGGTACTGCACCTGATTCGGCCCGCCGCCGAACGACTCGATGGTGTACGAGGTAATCGGCTGCTCGTGCCACGTAATGGCCCCGACGCGTCCCTGCGGCAGCGCCCACGCGGCGAGCACGTGCTCCAGATCGCGCGTGGCGGGCTGGTTCAGCTCAATGCTGGTGCGCCCGGCTTTGATGGATTCGCGCAGGTATTTCTCGGCGCGGGTGTACTTCTGCTGCACTTTCGGCGCGGCGGAACGGGCCTTCGCGAACTCGGCGACGTTGATTTGGATGCTGAGGCCGTCGGCCAGAAGCGTAACGTTGCCGGTCTTCGCCGCTGGGGCGGGCTTGAGGGTGACGGTGCGCTTTTTCAGCAGCTTGAGGTGCGCCGTGCTTAGCTCGTCTTCCACGTCGGCGAGCATCGTGGGGGCTTCGCCAGCCGCCGCCGGTTGGGCAAAAACGGGGCGCGCTAACAGCAGAGCGCCGAACAGAAGGAGCTTTTTCATTGGGGCAAGGTACGCAGGGGAGATTCTTGGCGAGGGGAAAATGAACAGGCGATGCGGCTCGCCGGGCACCCGGATTGGCCTGCGCTCAACTTGCGCTCAATGGGGAATGACACAGAGGGTATCTTAGCTGCTATCAACTGCTATTCCTCGCTTCTAGACAAGAATTTGCGTATGTCCTTGAAAACTTACTTCATTGGTGGCCTAGTGGCTGTCAGCGCGTATCCGGTTGGCGGGCAAGACTTGCTGCGCCCTTCGGAGCGCGCGCAGGTGGTTAGTGACTATGCGACCATTCTAGCTCCTTCTCCGGCATTTCTCCCTGCCTCGAACTGGGAATGGGCACGCGGCTATGGCGGCGGTCTAGATGACGCCGCCCGACGACTTGCGGTGGATGCGGCGGGCAATACCTACCTGACAGGCTCGGTGCAGGGGACTTCGACCTTCGGACCCAACACTTTTACTGCCGTTAATTCCGATGCGTTCGTGGTAAAGCACAGCCCATCCGGCAGCGTAGAATGGGCCATTCAGATTGGAGGAGCCGGGTTTGATGACGGGACGGACGTAGCCATCGGCAGCACCGGGGACGTGTACGTGACCGGCACGTTTGAAAACACCGTCACGCTTGGCGCGACAACGACGCTCGTCAGCGCCGGGCAGCGCGATGTGTTCGTGGCGTGCTATTCGTCCGCCGGGGTCTTTCGCTGGGCGCAGCGCATCGGGGGGAGCAGCTTTGAGAACAGCCCGATGGTGGCCGTAGCGGGCAACCGCGTGGTGGTGACGGGCAGCTATGTGTCGGCGATGCTCACGGTTGGGGGCTTCTCATTGGCTGGCGGCGGTTTTAATCAGCTCTTTGTCGCTTCGCTCGACCCGACGACTGGCATCGCGCAGTGGGCCATTGCGCAGGGCGCGACCACGAGCGACGAGCTTACAAGCGCCATCGCGGCAGCTCCCAACGGCGACGTCCTGGTAACGGGCAGCTTCACCCGCACCACGACCCTAGCCGGTAGCACGTTTACGGCGGCCGGTGGCAAGGATGCGTACGTCGTGTGCGTTAGTGCCCAAGGGGTCCCGCTCTGGAGCCAGCATTCCAGCGGAGGAACCAACGATGACGAGGGCGCCGACCTAGCCGTCGATGCGCAAGGCGACGTGTATTGGCTCGGCAACTCCGCGAGCAATGGAATCTCCTTGGGGACGGTCAACTTACCCGGTTTTGGGTTGTTTATCGTCCGGTATAGTGCCACGGGGAATCAGCAGTGGGCCATTAGCACCTTTAACACTACGGCCCGGGGCATCGCCCTCGCTCGTACGGGAGAGGTATTCGTGGGCGGTATTTTACTCGGCAGCGCCACGTTCGGCAGCTCAACCTTGACGACGCCCAGTGGCCGCATCCTGCCCTTCGTCGCCCAATACGACTCAACCGGGCAGGCACAGTGGGGGCAAATGCCGACGAATCCCGGCGCGACCTCTCCCAACCGCTTCGATTCCGTGTACGGGGTAGCAGTAGATCTGGCCGGCGGTGTGTACCTGACGGGCAGCTTCACCTCTGCCTTGACCTTCGGCCCCAGCCGGATTACGCCGCAAGGCCTTACCGATGCCTTCATTGCCAAGCTAGCGTCGCCGTGCGGGCTGGCCGTTCCTACGGTGCTCGCTGACGCGGCGTGCGTGGGGCAGACGCTGCGCCTGTCGGCCACCAACCTGCCCGCTGGCACGACCCTGCAATGGAGCGGCCCGAACGGGTTCACGAGTACGGCCGCCACCGATTCGATGGTAAACGCCACGCCCGCCGCCAGCGGCACTTATATCCTGACTGTAACTTCCCCCGGGCTGGGCTGCTCGGTAGCCACTGGGGTGACCGTGAATGTGGAAGAAGTGACGACGCCCACCATCACGCAGACGGGTACCGGGCCGATAACCCTCACGAGTAGTGCATCGAGCGGTAATCAGTGGCACCTCGGTGGTCAGCCCATTGGTGGTGCAACCGACCCTACGTACGTCGTGAGCAGCAGCACCCAGAATGGGATGTACACCGTGGTGGCAACCAGTGCGTCAGGATGCGTTTCGGCGCCAGCTCCAGCGGTCAATGTGAGTATTATGGGCGCTCCAGCCGACGTAGCAGGGCTTACGCTGGAAGTTGCCCCCAACCCTAGCGCCAATGGTCGAATGGTGGTGACCCTATCGGGCTATGATGGCCGAGGGCAGCTCACAGTAAGTGACGCACTAGGCCGACTGATGCACAAGCAACTTCTGGTAGCCGCGAACGGCACCACCTGGCAGCAGACGCTGGACATGGAGCATTGGCCCGCAGGCCTATACCTGCTACGACTTCAAACAGCAGCAGGCGTATTCACCCGGCGATTGGTGCGGGAATAACGGGTTCAACCCTACCCAAAATGCTCAAAAGCCGCTTGCGCGAGCTGCCGCAACTGGTCGCGCAGCTCCGGCGGGGACACTATTACGGCTTCTCCGGCGAGGGTTAAGAGCCAGCGGGCGAGGAAGGGGAGATCGCCGGGGAGGAAGTGCATTTCGGTGTGGCCTTCGGGGGTGGGGCGCTCGTGGGTCCAGCCGAAATAGTGCTTGTCTTCGCGGATGCGGGTGGCGGCGGCGGGCGTGAACCGCACCACCGCCACGTGCTGCGGACGGTTTTCGGCGAGCTGATCCCAGTAGAGCTGGAGGGTTTCGGGACGGGCGGCGAAGACTTCCGTCCGCACGTGAAGCGCGGTAATGCGGTCGAGGCGGAAATCGCGGTACTCCTGGCGCAGGCGGCAGAACGCCACCATATGCCAGTGCTGACTGTAATAGAGGCCAATCGGCTCGACATCGCGCTCGGTGACTTCATCGGAATACCCGGCGTGGTAGTGCAGCCGCACCACGCGCTGGGTGGCAATGGCGGCGAGCAGCCGTTGATGCACGTCGATGAGCGCCGGACCGGTGCCGGGGCGCGGGCGCGGGTACGGCCCCCGAATCTGGATATGCGGACTCAGGCTTTCGAGGTAATCGCGGTCGGGGCCGCGCAGTACGGCGCGTAGCTTGTCCATGGCGCCACGGCACAGCTCTGCGGTGTGCTGGTCGGTGAGCTGCGCGGCGAGCTTTTCGGCCGTCAGCAGGGCGGTGGTTTCCTCGCGGGTGAACATCACGGGCGGCAAGCGGTAGCCGTCGGCGAGGGAATAGCCGACGCCCGCTTCGCCACAAACCGGCACCCCGGCTTCTTCGAGGGTGCGTAAATCGCGGTACACCGTCCGCAGGCTCACGCCGAACTGGGCCGCCAACGCCGGGCCGCGCACCACACGCTTCGCCTGAAGCTGAATCAGAATCGCAACAATTCGGTCGAAGCGGTTCATTCGGGAAACGGGGACGAGAGGACGAGATGGATGGAGAGAAGGAGGCGGAGCGAGCGGCACAGCAATCGCTAACGCAATTAGCAGCCGGGAAAGCTATTTTTTCGCAAAGCAACCCCCTGCTGACAAACAGCTGTCACTGGTTGGGCCGTGATTCGCAGCATCAAAAAGCCGCTTCTGCGGGCGTCACGGCGCCCTTCACCGCCCCTTCTCCCCTCATCGCGAATGTTGTTAGCAATCAGCCCCGCTTTTCCTTCGGAATCGGTCGTTCCCAACGTGGAAGTCTTCCGCACGAACGTCGTTTCTGCCCGCGAAGCCTTCGTGGTCACGAGCCTCGTGCAAGCCTACTTCCCCGGCTGCCGCGTCACCCTCGACCTCGACGACCGCGAGCGCATCCTCCGCGTGCAGGATTGCTTCAGCACCGCGCCGCTCCCCGTAGCCGCTATTCGGCGGTTGGTTACGGGGTTGGGCTACGCGATTGAAGCCCTCGCGGATTGAGGGCGATGGATGGGGTTTAGACGAAAATCCTCACCCCCCAGCCCCCTCTCCAAAGGAGAGGGGGAGCCTAAAGCCCCTCTCCTTTGGAGAGGGGGCTGGGGTGAGGACAACGCGGGTGGGTGTGCAAAACGACCGAAATGCACTCATTTTCATCAACTTGAAACTTGATGTGTACACCACAGCTCCTTTGGAGACGGGAGCCTTGCTGGAAAAGTACATCAGCTCGAAACCCACTCTAATTTTCACTACAAAAAGGGCGAAACGGCAACCCTATTGGGTTTTATTCGATATAACGGCCTGGTTTTTTGGCCTACGCGCGCGCCGTCTTCTCTCATGAAATCGCGTTATCTGCGGGGTGTAATTTGTTCGTCCGGAACGCTCTTTCCGGTCTTTTTGCCCGATGTCGGTTACGCTGCTTTACCCTGATCTGCTGGCGCGGCTGCGTCACGAGACGCGCCCGTATCACGAGGCGCTCGAACAAAATCCGTTTAATCGCGCTCTCGCGACGGACGACGTGACGGCGGCCGTCGTGGAGCGTTTTCTGGCGAAGATGTACGGGTTTTTGCTGCCGTATGAGGCGCGGGTGCAGGCCGCCGCGCTCGGGCCGGAATGGCAGACCATTGACCGCCAACGCGCGCACCTCATCCGCACCGATTTGGGGGCCGCGCGCGCCGATGCCCTGCCGCAGTGCGCCGCGCTGCCGCCCCTCCAGAGTGAGACGGCGCTGTTGGGAGCGATGTACGTCATGGAAGGCTCGACGCTCGGCGGGCAGTTTATTGGGCGGGCGCTGCTGAAGGCGGGGCTACCGGCCAGCGCGTATTTCGAGGGGCACGGCCCGCGCACCGGCGCGCTCTGGAAAGCGTTCGGCCAAATGCTCACCCAAACCATCACCGCGCCCGCCGACCAAGCCGCCGTGGTGGCGTCGGCGGCGCTCACCTTTCAAGCCCTCGCCGAATGGATCAACAAGGCCTGAATCAGCGACCGCAGCAGGCGCTGCCGCTGTCGGATGAGTCGTTGCGGAATCAGCCGATCAACCTCACCAACTGCGACCGCGAGCCGATCCATATTCCCGGCGCCATTCAGCCGTACGGGTTCCTGCTCTGCCTCGACCCCGCGACCCTCGCCGTGGTCCACGTGAGCGCGAATACGGATGCGCTCATCGGCATCGCGGCGCCGACGCTGCTGGCCGCCGACGGGCTGGCACGGCTGCTGACGGAAGCGCAAATCGCGAAAATCCGCGAGATGGCGCCGATTCTCGGCACCACGCCGTACTTGTTGGGGCTGCCGTTGGAGCAGGTGCCGGGGCAGCCGTCGTACAAGCTGATTCTGCACCGGTTCGATGAGCTGCTGTGGATTGAGTTCGAGCCGATTGCGCCGAGTATGTCGGGGCTGCTCGATTTGGCGTTTCTGAACGAGGCGATGAGCGGCCTGCTCAACGCCCCGACGATGCTGGCGTTCTCGCAATACGCCGCCGATCTGGTGTGGAATATCACCGGATTCGACCGCGTTTCCGTGTACCGATTCGCGCCCGACGAGAGCGGCGAGGTGGTGGCCGAAGCCCGGCGCCCCGACCTCAGCACGTGGCTCGGGCTGCACTACCCCGCGACGGATATTCCGCAGCAGGCCCGCGCGATGTACCTGCGCAACTGGCTGCGCTTCATTGCCGACGTCAATTACCAGCCCGCGCCGCTGCTGCCCGTGGAAACGCCCGGCGTGGGCCGGCCGCCCGACATGACGCACGCCAGCCTGCGGAGTGTCTCGCCGATTCATCTGGAATACCTGCGGAATATGGGCGTGAAGGCGAGTATGTCGATCTCGCTCGTGCTGGAAGGGCGCCTTTGGGGGATGATTCTGTGCCACCATTACACGCCCCGGTTGGTGGGGTATGAGCTGCGCGACCTCTGCCAGTTCATCGGCAAGACGTTTTCGGCGCTGCTGCGCACCAAGGAGCAGCACGACGACGCCGATTATCAGCTTCGCATCCGCAGCACGCAGGCGCGGCTGCTGGAGCTGGTGAACCTGCACGATAGCCTCACCGAGGCGCTGCACCGGCAGCACCCGACGCTGCTGCTCGAAGTGCTGGCTTGCGGCGGGGCCGCGACGTGCTTCAACGGCCTCGTGACGACGGTCGGCAGTACCCCGACGGAAACGCAGATTCGGGAGCTGGTGGGGTGGCTTGAGGAGAACACGTCGGCGGATGAAATCTTCGTCACCGATTCTTACGCCGCCCTCAACCCCACCGCAGCCGAAGCCCTCCGCGAGACCGCCAGCGGCATTCTGGCCCTGCCCGTAAACCGCGAATCCGGGGAGTACGTGCTGTGGTTTCGGCCCGAAAAAGCGCTGACCGTGACGTGGGTCGGGAAGCACGAGAAAGTAGTGCGGCAGACCGACGGCGGGCTGTTCCTCTCGCCCCGGCAATCGTTCGAGACGTGGAAAGAAGCCGTCGAGCGCACCGCCGAGCCGTGGAAGGATATTGAGCAGACCGTGGCGACCGAAATCCGGCGGCATCTGGTGGAGATGCGCGCCCGCGAGTTCAACACGATGCAGGAGCACGCCGCGAGCCTGAGCCGCCTCAACACCGAGCTGGGCCGCTCGAACGAGGAGCTGGACGCGTTCGCGTACGTCGCGTCGCACGACCTGAAGGAACCCCTGCGCGGCATCCACAATTACGCGCTGTTCCTGCTGGAAGATTACGGCGAGCTGCTCGACGACGAAGGCGTGAGCAAGCTCAAGACCTTGGTGCGCCTGAGCCACCGGATGGAAGGGCTGATTGAGGCGCTGTTGCAGCTCTCACGGGTGGGGCGACAGGATTTACAGGTGCAGGAAATCGACCTGCAACAGGTGCTCGAAGAAGTGCTCGATACACTCCATCCGCGCCTGACCGAGACGCACGCGACCGTCACCATCCCGGTCCCGCTGCCCGTGGTGCGCGGCGATTGGGTGCGCCTGCGCGAAGTGTTTCAGAACCTGATTACGAACGCGATGCGGTACAACGACCGGCCGGAGAAGCACGTCGAGATCGGGCTAAAAAAAGACGCGCACGGGCGTAGCAACTTTTACGTTTTCTACGTAAAGGATGATGGCATCGGTATCGACCCGAAGCATCACGCCAATATCTTCAAGATCTTCAAGCGCCTCCACGCACAGGAAAAATATGGGGGCGGCACGGGTGCGGGCCTGACCATCGCGAAACGGATGGTCGAGAAGCACGGCGGCGAGATGTGGCTGGAATCGGCACTCGGCCACGGCACGACGTTTTTCTTTTCCATCCCCCGCAATCTGTAACCCGCTCTCAACCCATGAACACGCCTCCCCTACCGCCGATTTTGGTTGTAGAAGACAATCAGGAAGACTTCACCGCCCTCAGCCGCGCGTTCCGGCGCAACGGCCTCAAAAACCCCATCGTGCGGTGCCACGACGGCGACGAAGCCCTCACGTACCTCGACGCGCTGCTGCCGCCGCCCACCCTCCAGCTGCCGCCCGCCATCATCCTGCTCGACCTCAACATGCCTGGCACCGACGGCCGCAGCGTCCTGAGCGTCATCAAGCAGAATCCGCATTTGCAGGCCATCCCGGTCATCGTATTCAGCACATCGTCGAACCCGCGCGATATTGACGAGTGCTACCATTTGGGCGTGAACAGCTACCTCGTGAAGCCGATTGATTATTCGGTGCTCGAAGCGCGGATTCGTCTGCTGATGCAGTACTGGCTCGACGCCGCCGAGCTTCCCTTCAAACACTCCTGATTTTCAAACACTCCTGACTTTGGCGGTGCGCAAAATTTTGGTCGTCGATGACAGCGTCGCCGACCGTTCGCTTTACAAACGCTTCCTTAGTCGCCCGATTGGGCCGGAGCGGTTCACCGTCCTCGAAGCTTCCTCCGGGGAAGAGGCGCTGGCGTTGTTCCGCACCGAGCGGCCCGATTGCGTCCTCCTCGACTACAATCTCCCTGATACCGACGGCCTCAACCTCCTCACCGAGCTGCAACGCCTGACGCCGCCCGACACGCTGTGCGCGGTGGTGATTACGGGCGTCGGGAACGAGACCATCGCCGTGACGTCGCTCACGAATGGCGCTTTGGATTATCTGGTGAAACAGAAGTTCGACGCCGAGATGCTCTACAAGACCGTGGTTTACGCGGTGGATAAGAACGAGTCGCGGCAGGATATGGCGCGGTATCACACCCAGATTCACGCCGTCAACCGCGACCTTCAAGCCTCGCTGGAAGAGCTGACCGCCGTCCGGCAGCAGCTCGCGCGGCGCAACGCGCAGCTCACCGCCGCGCACGCCGAGGGCCAGACGCGCAACCAAGAGCTGGGCGTCACCAACGAGCAGCTCGCCCGCACCAACGTCGACCTCGACAACTTCATCTACACCGCCTCCCACGACCTCCGCGCGCCCATCGCCAACATCGAAGGGCTGCTCACGGCGCTCCTCGAAGAGCTCGGGGAAGCGGGGCTGCGCAGCGTGCCGATCCTCACGATCACGCAGATGATGCAGGAATCGGTGGAGCGTTTCAAGAAGACCATCGACGACTTGGCCGAGGTCACGAAGCTCCAGAAAGCCAACGAGCAGCGGCCCGTGCGCGTGGAGCTAGCCGCCTTAATCCGCGACGTGCAGCTCGACCTCGCCCCGCTGCTGCTGGCCGCCGAAGCGGACATTGAAATCGACGTCGAAGGCTGTCCCGCCATCTCGTTCACCGAAAAAAACCTTCGGAGCGTCGTTTACAACCTCCTCAGCAACGCCCTCAAATACCGCTCGCCGCAGCGCCCGGCGCGGGTGCGCATCAAATGCAGCCAAGAATCCGACTTCATCGTCCTCGAAGTCAGCGACAACGGCCTCGGCATCCACCTCACCGCCGAGCGCCCGCTTTTCACGATGTTCAACCGCTTCCACTCGCACGTCGAGGGCAGCGGCATCGGCCTTTATATGGTCAAGAAAATCGTAGAAAACGCCGGTGGACGGATTGAGGTGAAGAGTCAGGTGGGGGAAGGGTCGACGTTTCGGGTGTTTTTCCGGAAGTAGGGGAGTTGGGCAGCACACGGGGACGTGTACCCGTCGCCGTAGCCCGGGGTAGATTTCTGCGAAATCAACCCCGGGCTGTGGAAAAGAACCCCGTTGGGGTTCCTCATCCTACGTACCCGGCACCGTCTCGGTGCCGGAGCTGCTGAGGCCAATTTGTTCCCAACCACCGGCACCGGGACGGTGCCGGATACGTCGGAATGCGCCGATTGGGGTGGCGGGTCAAGAGACCCGCGAATAGCCGACACGGGGCTGGAGCCCCGCGTCAATACCATCCATTAAGTACGTCCCAGCTACCCCGAAGGGGTTTCATCCCAGTACCCCGGGGTTGCCGAAGGCTACCCCGGGGTACACGGCGGGGCACACACCCCCTCAATACTCCCGCATCGACAGCTTTTGCAGCTCCTGCCAATTCACCTGCCCAGCGTCAATAGGCGTATTAGTGCCCAGATAACCGCCTTGGCCGTTGGAATAGACGTGGTTATATCCATCGGCCACTTTCACGCGCTCACCGGTGGTGGGATCGACGTACCGCGATTCGCCCCGAATCCCGTCGATGGTGTATTGATGCTGTTTGTCTTGCGATGCCGATTGCTGATTATACGCCGCTTGGTTACGGTCCATATCCGCCATTCGCTCGTTGTGGCGGGCGGTATTGGCGGCGCCCTGCTGCTGAATAGCGCCCATCCGGGCGTTGTGGCCCGCCGTCATGGCGGCGGTGTTGGCTTTGATTTGGCCCATCGTCGCCTCGTGCTGCTGACGGCTGGCGTTGCTGTTGAGCTGCGCGCCTTTTTGCTGGGTTTCCTGCTCCAGCTTCTGCCACGCCGGGTTCGGAATAATCGATTCCTGCGCGACGACCGTGTGCGCGTACGCGGCGCCTAAATCTCCGTCGGTCTGCGTAATCGACGGCACCACGCTCCAGCTGTAGAACGTATCGCCGTTCATCTGCTGCGATTGCAGCGTCATCCGGCATTCCACGCGCGCCTTGCGGCCGTTCGGCAACGTCCCATCCACCGACCCGCGCGACTCGATTCGGCCGTCCGCTTCGCGCTTTTGTGGCGCTTCCTTCTCGTTCCCGATATCGCGCAGGGCCGCGCCGTTCTGCGCCAGATACCCCAGCAGCATCTGCTTGATGTACGTCACGGGCGGCATCGGCGCCAGCTCATTGTCGGCCAGGCGCGTGGGCATCCCCATTTGCTGCGCCATCGCGCGGTTTTGCTGGCTGAGCGGACCGTCGGAATACACGTACGCCTCCATCGGCAGGTATTCAATCTGGGACTTTCCGTCCGGCGCGCTCAGGTTCAGGTAAATCTTGCTGAGCGGCACCGCGCCGGTCCATTGCCGCTTGAAGGTTTGCGTGGCCTTCCACTCACGCGGCACTTTCAGGGCGAAAGCGACCATATTGCCGCGGTCGGGGTCGAGGATACCGAGCAGCCGGTACGGCCCCGGCGCGGGCGGAGGGTTTGAAGCGTCCATCGGTTCAGCGGTAGGGTTGTCGGGATTGGCGGCGGGGTCTTCGTTGGTGGCAGTAAGGCCAGCCGTTGCGGATTTAGCGCCCACACGCGTTGCGTCAGCGGCCGTGGTGGGCTGCTGGTTGCAGGCCACTAACCCAATAAAAAGGGCAAATGCAGGAAGGGGAATAAGGCGCATACGGCATCAGGCTACGTGGTTATGAGCAAGATACGTGAATTACGCGCCGACGGCCAAGTGATTTTTTGAAGGTGGAAAGAACCGGGCGTTGCCGCAATGCTTCAGGTGCTGAGCTTCTGAACGAGGCGCTCTACATCGGGGAATACGCGGCGCAGCGTGGCGAGCGACAGCCGCTCCAATAAGCTCGGTGGATGCGCCGTCTTGTTGTAGTGTTCAGCCTGAGCCTTTTTGGTCGCTTTATACAGCTCTAAATCGGGTTTAACTACCTCATCCGGTGGGCTTGACGGTAGATGCACTGACACCCGTTTCCCATAGAAGCCATCGAGAACGGCCGGATGCGCCAGAAACCACGCCTCCATCGTGTGTACCATCCAGAAAGTGTGGGCGGAATGCGTGGCAAGGCCTTTAGCGGCTTCCACGGCCGCTCGCTTCGCGGTGGGGCCGTCGAGGTCAATCAACAGCAGCGGAACGGTGCCCGGAAAACGCGCCTGATGCAGCTCATCCAGAAAGCGTTTAATCGTGCGATTTATATCACCGCAAGCGATGATTTTGGGGTTCCGACTACGTAGCTCTTGGTCCAATAATGGTCCCAGCCTCTAAGCGCACGGCTTCGGCGCCTTCCACGAACAAGACATATTTCGCCATCTCTCGGGGAGCGTTACCAGCGTGTGCCGCCCAACTCGCCCTTCAACCACAGCGAGCCGGGGTCGAACGCCTCGTACCACTCCCGGAACCGCGCGCCGTCATCGTCGGAAAACTGGCGTACTACGGTCTGATTATTTTCATCTTTCTCGAACACGCGGAGGCAGCGCAGCGGGAAATGGCTCAGAAGCTGCGGCGAGTGCGTCGCCACCACATAACCGGTATGGCGCGGCGCTTCGGGCGCGGCGTGGCCGTCTTGCAGTAGCAGCCGCGCCACTGCCGCCAACATATCGGGGTGCAAGCCGCGCTCAGGCTCATCAAGGCAGATTAAACGCCCACGGTCGGGGTTGTGTGCAATAGCTAAGAGGCACAAGAACCGCAACGTACCATCCGAAACGTGCGCGGCCGGAATTGGGGTTTTCAGGCCCACTTCGCGCAGGTAGGTCAGCATACCGCCCTGCCCCAGCGGCTGAAACTGTAAACGGTCGAAATTAGGATTAACTGACCGCAAATCGCGCTCAATCGCATCCCCTGCTTCCGTTGATTTTAACTGAATGGTGTTGAGGATTTGGAAGAGATTGGCGCCGTCTGCGTCCAGCACATCCAAGCCGGTGGCTTGGATTGCAGTGCGCATTGGCGACTTTGGACAAGAGTCAAAGTCTGCGTGCAGCATTACCAATTCAAGTTGTTTGGCAAGCAGTGCAGCAGGCGGCAATGCGCGGGAAACAGCATTATTTGCGAGCGCCAGCTCATTTGATTTTTCGCGCCACTGTTGTGTATTCTTGAATGTTCTGTCCGTATTTAACGCTGCTATTTCTGTTTGAGCGATACCCTCCGAATTCGTCCAACCGATTCCACCTCTGAAAGCAAGCAGTAAGTCTTGTTCGTCAGTGTTGAGATGTTCACTCAAATGATATCCTCCATCAGAAGAATCTTTTGACCACATAAGCCGATACCGGAGAGCGTGCCACGCATCGTACTCATTGAAAACCTGAGTAAATGTGTACTTTACCTCAATATTCTCGGCAGACGGCACACCTCGACCTGCAGACCGAATCGTCTCCATTCCGCCCCACTCCGCCAGCTTTTTGCCTAACTCCCCCTCCATCCCCGCCTTCAGCAGCTCAAATGCCCGCAGCAGGTTCGTCTTCCCCGAACCGTTGATGCCGACGAGCACAGTCACGTCAGGCTCCAGCGAAACTTCGCAGTCGCGGAAGGAGAAGAAATTGGTGAGACGGACCGACTTAATCATACCCGAAAGTAGGGCAAAGCGGGGGGTTGGCGCACTCTGCTGCCCTACCCCCGCTTCGTCTTCGCCATCTCCCGCAGCACCGCAATCTCATCGCGGAACTTGGCGGCTTGGAGGAAGTCGAGGTCTTTGGCGGCAGCCTCCATCTGCTTTTCGGTCTTCTTGATGAGCTTATCCAGCTCATCGCGGCCCATCGCGGCGATGACCGGCTCGGCGACGAGCGCGAGCGGCGACGCGTCGGAATCGGCGTATGGCGTGGGTTCGATGCGGCGGTTATCGGAGAGGGAGGTTTGGCCCATAATGGCCTCGCGGCTCTTGTAGACCGTTTTCGGCGTCACGCCGTGCAGCTCGTTGTAGGCCATTTGGGTGGCCCGGCGGCGGTTCGTCTCGTCGATGGTGCGCTGCATGGAGCCGGTCATGCGGTCGGCGTAGAGGATGACTTTACCGCGCTCGTTCCGCGCCGCGCGGCCGGTCGTTTGGATGAGCGAGCGTTGGTCGCGCAGGAAGCCTTCCTTGTCGGCGTCGAGGACGGCGACGAGCGAGACTTCCGGCAAATCCAGCCCTTCGCGCAGCAGGTTCACCCCGACCAGCACGTCGATATCGCCCAAGCGCAGCTTCCGCAGAATCTCCACCCGGTCGAGCGTTTTCACTTCCGAGTGAATGTATTCGACCTTAATATTCAGGCGGTCCATGTATTTGCTCAGCTCCTCGGCCATCCGCTTCGTGAGGGTCGTGACGAGGACGCGGTCGCCCATTTTAATTCGGTTATCGACCTCGTCGAGCAAATCGTCAATCTGATTGACGCTTGGCCGCACCTCAATCACGGGGTCGAGGAGGCCGGTGGGGCGGATAATCTGCTCCACCACCACGCCGCCGGCGCGTTCCAGCTCATAATCGGCGGGCGTGGCGCTCACGTAAATCGACTGCCGGTACATCGACTCGAACTCGTTGAACGTCAATGGGCGGTTGTCGAAGGCGCTTGGGAGGCGGAAGCCGTACTCGATGAGCTGGGTTTTGCGGGCGCGGTCGCCGCCCCACATCGCCCGAATCTGCGGCATCGTCGCGTGGCTTTCATCGACGATGAGGACGTAATCGTCGGGGAAATAATCGAGCAGGCAGAACGGCCGGGCGCCGGGCGTACGGCGGTCGAAATACCGCGAATAGTTTTCGATTCCCGAGCAATATCCCAGCTCCCGAATCATTTCCAGATCGAATTCCGTGCGCTCCTTGATGCGCTTGGCTTCCACGGGCCGGTCGTTGCGCTCGAAATACATTTCCTGCGCCACCAAGTCGTGCTGAATCTCGCGAATGGCCTGTTGCAGCACGTCGGGCGAGGTAACGAAGAGGTTCGCGGGGTAAATCGCGACTTCCGTTTCGTCGTTCAGGCGCTTGCCGCTCGTGGGGTCAATCTTCTGAATCGCCTCAATCTCATCGCCGAAGAAAATGAAGCGGTAAGCATAATCGGCGTAAGCGGGGAAAATATCCACCGTATCGCCCTTCACCCGAAACGACCCGCGAGAAAATTCTACTTCCGTCCGCGAATACAGAATCTGCACGAATTGATGCAGCAAGTTCTGCCTCGACTGCCGCTGCCCGACTTTCAGCGCCAGCACATTTTTGCTGAATTCTTCCGGGTTCCCGATGCCGTAAATGCACGATACCGACGCAATCACAATCACATCGCGCCGCCCGCTCAACAGCGCCGACGTGCAATGCAGGCGCAGCTTTTCGATTTCCTCGTTAATCGCGAGGTCTTTCTCGATGAACGTATCACTGGTCGGTATGTAGGCTTCCGGCTGGTAATAATCGTAGTAGGAGACAAAATATTCCACGGCATTATCCGGAAAAAGTTCCTTGAATTCGCCGTAGAGCTGCGCCGCCAGCGTCTTGTTGGGTGCCAGCACCAGGGCCGGCCGGGAGGTCTGGGCGATGACGTTGGCAACAGTGAAGGTCTTGCCGGAGCCGGTGACCCCCAGCAGGGTCTGGTGGCGGTCGCCGCGTTCAATCCCCTCTGCCAGCTCTTTGATGGCCAGGGGTTGGTCGCCGCGCGGGGTGTATTCGGTT
>JANNMJ010000067.1:0-8273 GCA_031397815.1 Hymenobacteraceae bacterium | reverse complement strand
GCCCGCCCGCCGCAGTTATTCGGTTCCTGCGCCCCCTTTTTACCATTTACCACCGCACGGGCGGGCACAAGGCCCGCCCCTACCAATTTTATTCAATGGATCGTAATCAGGCCACTGGCTTGTTCTTGATTTCGGCAATGCTGCTCCTTTATCTGGCGTTTTTTGCGCCGAAAGGACCGAAGCCGAAGCCCGCTGACCCGAAGGCCAAAACCGCTGCGGCGGCGCGTCCGGCTGGTCCGGCGGAGCTGGCGGTTGCGCCGCTTGCCCCCGCTGATTCTGCGGCCCGCGTGGCGCAGCTCGGCACGTTCGCGGCCGTCGCGGCCACGACCGACGGGGCGCCCGTCGTGCTCGAAAACAACAACCTGCGCATCGAGCTAAGCACGCGCGGCGGTCTGCCGCGTGCGGTTCGACTGAAAAACTACACCACTTTCGAGAAGCAGCCCCTCGACCTGATGACCGCCCAAACCGGCGCCCTCGACGTGGCTCTGCCGTTGGCGGGCGGTAAGTCGGTGCGGTTGAGTCAGCTCGCGTTTGTGCCCGTGGAGAGCGGTACGGCCTTCGCGCTGCCGTCCGGGGTGAAGGCGAAACGCTGGACGCTGGCGGCCGATTTGGGCGCCGGGCAGCGCGTTACGCAAACCTATACGCTGCCGGAAGATGCCTTTACCGTGGGCTACGACCTGCGCCTCGAAGGCCTGAACGCGGCCGTCGCGACCACGAAACCCGCCGTGCTGACGTGGGCGCTCAACCCGACGCGCACCGAGCGCGTGCTGAAGCAGAACCGCGCCGCCGTCACGATTAACTACCGCACGGCGGAGGGTAGCTTCGCGCACATCGCCGAAGGGTCGAGCAACAAGAACGACTCGGCGACCGTGGCTGAGCCGATTTCGTGGATGACCCACAAGCTGCCGTTCTTCAACGCCGGGCTGCTGGCCGTGGACCAGCCGTTCGCGAGCGGCGATTTCAAAACCCACGGCTACGAGACCGATACTCTCACGCTGCGCCACCTGAAAGCGGCCGTCGGCTTGCCGATGAGCGCCATCACGAGCGCCACGGGCGGGCGGTATCAGTTCTATTTCGGTCCGAACGATTACAAGCTCCTCACCAAGATTGCCCCCGATTACGGCCGCAACGTGTACCTCGGCTGGGGCATTTTTGGGTGGGTGAACAAGGGGCTGATTATCCCGATTTTCCACTTCCTCGAAGCGTTCGTCAAGTCCTACGGCATTATCATCGTGCTGCTGGTGCTGGTGGTGAAAACCATCCTCTTCCCGCTGACCTACAAGTCGTACGTGTCGATGGCGAAGATGCGGGTTCTGAAGCCGGAAATCGATGAAATCAAGGCGCGTGTGGGTGAGGAGAACACCACGCAGGTGCAGGCCGAAACGATGCAGCTGTATCAGGAGATGGGCGTTTCGCCGCTCGCCGGGTGCGTCCCGACGCTGCTCACGATCCCGATTCTGCTCGCAATGTTCAACTTCTTCCCCGGCGCCATCGAGCTGCGGCAGGAGTCGTTTCTGTGGGCCACCGACCTGAGCAGCTACGACGAATGGATTCGCCTGCCGTTCACGATTCCGTATTACGGCAATCACGTCTCGCTCTTCACGCTCCTCATGACCGCCTCGACGCTCGTGCTGACGTGGCAGAACAACCAGACCTCGGCGATGCAGGGCGCGATGAAGTTCTACTCGTACCTGATGCCGCTGATCTTTATGTTCGTCCTGAACGATTTCGCGGCCGGTCTGACGTGGTATTACCTCGTGAGCAACCTCGTCACGATTGGTCAGCAGAGCATCATTAAGGCGATGGTCGATGATTCGTCGCTCCGCGCGAAGCTCGAAGCGAACCGCGCCAAGCACCTCGCCACCCCCGCCGATCAGCAGAAGAAACCGTCCTTCCAGGCTCGCTTGGCCGAGGCGATGAAAAATGCCCAGCAGCAAGCGCAGGCGCAGAAGGAGCTGAATCAGGGGAAAGGGAAGAAGTAGGGGCGCGGCCTTGTGCCTGCCCGCATCCCGCGCGCTGTTATCATCGACGCCCCTCCAATACCTGACTGCTCCACCGGGCAGTCAGGTATTTTTTTTGACATACCCGTCCTGCTCCATTCCTCTGCCATCACCGACGAGCGCTGCCAGCATCTACCGCCGTCAAGCCGTATTTTTGATACGTTGCTTTTTGCCTCTTCCCTTATCCGTTTTTGCCCGTGCTAACTTCTCGCATAACATACGGCTTTCCATACGGCCTTCGCTTACTGCTGCTGATGCTCGTTTTCCAGCTGCTAGGTGCCAAGCCTGCCGCAGCGCAGGCAGATAGCACGAAACAGGTGGCCGCCACGGGGTCGGTTTGCTTTATTCGCACGGCGACCACCGATAAGAAATCGGGTAATAATGAGCAGCTTCAGGTGACGATGCTCAATCAGCCCGCTTTTATTATCGGACCGGGTTCGGCGGTTAAATACGTTATTTTGTCGGTCGGGAACGTAGTGCTCAAGCTGGACCGTCAGTGGGCGGCCGAAAAGAAACAACCCGCCCGCAACGAGACGCAGGAGCAGACTATCGCCGTTAAAAGCGGCGATGCGCTTTTTATGCTTTACGATAGCGAAAAAGGCAATTTCAAGCCCATTAACCGGACCGAGGCGTTAGGGTTACTCTCGAAGATTCGGGCGCAGACGCAGCGCGTGGAAGTGCTACCGCTACCGCCACCACCGCCAATTCCGGGCGGCACTCCGAGTGAAGGACAGCCTTACTCGACGATTCATTTCGTGCGTACCAGCCAGAGCACTAACTCTTATTGCCGGACCGACCTGACGCTCCCCAACCAACGGCAGTTTCCGCTGGCGATGGGCACTGTGGTGCGTTATAAGGTGTATTCGGAAGGCGAGATTCTCGTTACCCTCGAAAGCCAGTGCCCATCGGCGTATCGTTCCAATATGCTGGCCGCGGTCCAGTTGAGCGTTACTACCCGTCAAGGCGAAGACCATTACGTCCTGCTGACGAGCGATGTGTTTAAGGAGATTTCGTTTGCTGAAATTAAAAAAGACCTCGATAAATGTTCTAATTCGATGAAGCAGGAGGAAAACATCGAATTTCCCATCAATCGAAAATCGATTCACGATGCTTCTAAGCGCTCCGGTAAAGGCCAAAGCACCTGCTTCTTGATTTCCCCCGACGGCTATCTGGTCACGAATTACCATTGCGTCGAGAACAGCACCGAGCTGAAGGTAAAAGGCATCAACGGTGATTTTACGACCGCCCACACCGCGACGGTTATCGCGAAAGACCCGTCCAACGATTTGGCGCTGCTGAAGCTCTCGGATGCGTCGCTCAAATTCGCGGCGCTGCCGTTTACTCTCCGGACCAGCGGCGTTTTGCAGGCCGAGCGAATTTACGCGCTCGGTTTCCCCGTAGCGGCCGCGATGGGTGATGAGATAAAGATCACCGAAGGCATCATTAGCGCCCGCAGCGGGGTGCAGGGCGATATCAGCAAGTTTCAGATATCGGCGGCCGTGAACCCCGGCAATTCAGGCGGTCCGCTCATCGATGAGGCCGGGAATGTGGTGGGCGTGGTGTACGCCAAATCCGGCGTGGCCGATAATGCCGGGTACGCGGTGAAGGCAATGTATCTGGAGGCATTTCTCAAGAATATCGACAATTTCACGTACCCCAACTTCACGTATTCACTTGAAAATCTGACGCTGCCGCAGAAGGTCGAACTGCTGCGGAAAAACATTTTTATTCTGGAAACCAAGTAGGGGCGGGCCTTGCGCCCGCCCGCGCCGCGTTAATCCGCCTCCAAAACCCGTCCAGCCCCGCCCAGCCCCGCCGATGCACCGCCACTTCATCCTCTACAAGCCGTTCGGTTATCTGTGCCAGTTTTCATCTGAAGCGCGGGGCGAGAAGAATAAGAAATTCCTCGGCGCACTCGGCGATTTTCCGGAGGGCACTATGTCTATCGGGCGGCTCGATGAAGACAGTGAAGGCCTCCTTCTCCTCACCACCGACGGCAAAGTGAGCGAGCGGATTCGGCGGAAAGACGTCGAGAAGGAATATTACGCGCAGGTCGATGGCGTGATGACCGATGAAGCGGTGGCGGCCCTGCAAGCGGGCGTCGACATCGTCCACCGCACGGAGATTTACCGCACGCTGCCGTGCCGCGCCCGCCGCCTCGAAACCACCCCCGATCTGCCGCCCCGCGGCCGCAAAATCCGCGACGAGCGCCACGGTCCTACTTCGTGGGTGAGCATCACGGTGAATGAAGGCAAATTCCGGCAAGTCCGGAAAATGACCGCTGCCGTGGGGTTCCCGACGCTCCGTCTGGTGCGCGTGCGGGTGGGAGGGATGCTGCTCGGCGATTTACCGGCCGGGGGGTGGCGGGAAGTGGCGGAGCATTTGGTGGGAGTGGATTTGGAGGGAGATGTGGGGGATTAGACTTTGATGGCCGGCGTCTTGGCGTGTGCCCCGGGTAGCCGCCGCGCCGCCAGGGATAGCCTTTGGCAACCCCTGGCTTCAAGGATAAAACCCCTTCGGGGTACTTAGAACGATTAATTCGAACGTGTGATGTGTGCCCCAAAGGGCTTTTATCACAAAAGCCCGGGATTGATTTCATTGAAATCAATCCCGGGCTTACGCGGGCTATTTATTACGGAGCTATTCAGCCCCGGCCTCCCTAATCAGCTTGCTCGGTGGGCGCTTGATCGCGCTTGCCTTTTTTGCCGTTGTGGAGCTTCACGGTGGTGGCTTTGCGCCATTCGCCGTAGAGCATGAGGGCTTCGACGTCGTCTTGGTCGTTGTAGAGAGCGAAAAACTCGTCGAGGTCAGCGATGAGGCGGTCGTTGGTTTTGACGAGGCGTTCGAGGGCGTGGCGACCGGTGACGGCGATTTCTTCGTCGCTCGCGCCGTCGGTGTTGCTCAGCTCATGGAGGATCTGCTCAGCTTTCTGGTGGTGTTCTGGCGAATAGCGGCGCGTGGTGAGGGCGTCGGCGCTCACATCGTGACCGAGGCGGAGCAAGCGGCGAGCTTCACGCGGAAACTCGGTGTCGGTGCGGCGGCTGAGGCTGCTGAAGTGGGTCGGGAGGGAGCCGAGGAGGTCGAGGTCAGGCTCGGGCTTGAGGCCTTTGGCGTGCGCACGCAGGGCTTTAATGCGGCGCTGGAGCAGCTCGGTCAGCTGCGAGCGCAGGCCTTGTAGCCGGGGAGTGGCGGAGGCGTCGTCGGCGGTTTCGGTGGCGTGGTGGTTGAGGTCGGCGGCGGCGAGGAGGTTGGCGCTGAGCTGCTCGCGCAGGGGCGCGACGTCGGACTCGATGTCGGTGTACCGGTCTAAGGCGTGGGTGAGGAGGGTGGCGACGGCGGTGTCGCGCCGGAGACGGTCGGTGATGAGCTGATTCTTCATAAAGCTGCTGTGGGACACGCGCCGGATTACTACCTAGTGAGCGGGGCGGCCGGATAGGTATACGGGGCGGAGAATTAATAGAGGGAAAAGGGTGAAATGAGTTGGGGGGAGGGGCGGGATTTTGGGTTGCTGGGTTCTCTGGCATGTACCCCGGCGCGTTCCCCGGGTAGCCGCCGCTTCGCTTTGGCAACCCGGGGCTTCTGTGATGAAACCCCTTCGGGGTATTGCAAATATTTTATTGAGTGGACGCTTGCTGGGTACCCCGAAGGGGTTTTGTCCTTGAAGCCCGGGGTTGCCGGAGGCTACCCCGGGCACACGTGGCTACCCCGGGTACCCTATATTCGTCAGCAAATATTATCCCTTCGCTTTTTCTTTCTCACCTCCATGACCGGCACCAAAGACCAACCGTGGCCCCTCAAAACGCCGCCTAACACCTCCGAATACCGTATGTACCGCGACGTGAAAGACGGCCAGGACGTTCTCGTATGCGTCGTCGGGAAAACGACGCTGCTCTATGACGCCCGCTGCCTCACCGACCTCCACGAAATGCTCCGCCGCCACGGCGACTGGATGGACCTCGGCGGCGCCGATGAGCAGAAGGAGCCGTCGCCGGGCACCGTCGAGGCGTGGGGACGGTCGGCTGAAAACCCCGTTGGGGGCTGGTATGGCCTTAAAAAGGGCTTGCGCGGGCGGTTCGGCGTGTATGTGCCGCCGCTCATGGAAGCTCTCGGACTAGTGGAGCTGACGCACGAGGCGCGCGGCAACCGGATGCGCGCCATTTGAGTGGGGCGTATCTTTTCGCCTATGAAACGCCCCGTTTTTAAGCTGCTGCGGCCTATTCGGGTGGCTGCTATCGTGCTGGTAGCGCTGGTGGGCGCCGAGCTGTTCTTGCCGGTCGGCTGCATCGGAATTCAGGCCATGGTCGGCAAGAAGTACGTGCAGGACGTGCGCGCCGTGCGTTCACAGTCGAACGCCCCAGCCGCTTATCCCCCTCAGATGGGCATCATCCGCACCACCACCGACGCCCTCCAGCTGTGGGGACAACCGCGTAAACGCAAAATCTACCCCGCTGACCACCGCGAAGTCTGGCGCTACCGCGGCCGGATGAAGTGGCGTGGCGCGCTCATTTGGGCCGTGCTGCCCGTGCCGCTCCTCGTACCCACGGGGCGCCACCGCATCTGGCTCGAATTCCGGCAAGATTCCCTCACCCGCCTCACAACCCAGTGCGATATTGATCGGGGCTTCGGAATCGGCCTGGAAGGGCCTTTTAATCATAAAGCGAGCGGCGATCATTGCCAGTAGATGGCCGCGCGTAGCCGGCTCTGTCTCAGAGACGGTGTGAATAAAAGAGAATAAAAAAGCGACCCACTCGGCGTATTAGCTGAGTGGGTCGCTTTTTTTAAGGTCGAGCTATTCGGAAATTAATCCCTTAAAAACAACTCCGGAAAGCCGCGCGGCCTACCAACGCCGCAGCCCGTCGTAATACCCGGCCAGCCCATCGGGCTGCTCGGAAGCATTATCGGCGGCGGCGGAGTGGGTGCCGGAGCGGCGGCTGCTCGCCCAGAACGCCAGCAGCGCCGCGCCGCCCGCCAGCACGGCGGCCGTGGTGAGTGGGTTGAGGGCGGCGGCGGTGTAAAGCGACGTCTCACGCGTGTGCCCCACGTAGTTGCCGCGCTCCTGAAGCTGCCCGGACGGCCGGTCGAGGCCGTTTTCGGCGAGCGGGCGCGGTGGGTAATCCGCCTTCTCCTGCTTCGCGAAGACCTTTTCCATGAACAAATCGAGGAGGCGCGGCGTGTGGCGCGCCATCGTAGTGATGAGCTTCCCGCCACCCCCGACGGTCACTTCCGGCGTTGGCGTGACGCAGCAATGCAGGATGGCGTTCGCCACCAGATCGGGCGCGTAGGCGGGCGGCGCGTGCTGCGCTTCGCGGTCCATGTAATTCTTGGCGTGCAGCGGGTACGGCGTATCAATGGCCGAAGGCTTGATGAGCGTCACGCTCACGGGCGCTTCGTCCATTCCCAGCTCCATCCGCAGGCCATCGGTAAAGCCTTTGACGGCGTGTTTCGAGGCCGAATAAATGCTTTGCAGGATGGCGGTGCTTTCGCTCAGAATCGACCCGACGTTGATGAGCGCGCCGCCGCCGCTCCGGCCTTTGAGGTGCTTCACGGCTTCCAGCGACCCCACCACCACGCCCCACACGTTCGTGTCGAAGAGGGCGCGCATATCGGCTACGGGCTGCTCTTCGAGCTTGCCGTACATACTCACGCCGGCGTTGTTGATCCAGGTATCGAAGCCTCCGTAGGTGTCGATGGCGACCTGCGCTAGGTGCCGCACATCGGCATCCTTACTGACGTCGGCCACCACGTACGTCGCGCGCCCCCCGGCATCGGTGATTTCCTGCGTGAGGTGCTGTAGCGCCTCCTCGGAGCGCGCCGCGAGCACGAGCGTCGCGCCCTGCTCGGCGGCCTTGCGCGCCGTCACCAGACCAATACCCGACGACGCCCCCGTAAGGACGATAACTTGTTGATGAAGCGGTTTGAGCGTGATTTTCATCGGAAACAAAGAGGCTGACGGGTGACTTTGGGGAAGAAGCAGAAGGGCCGCCCGAGCGCCTGAAAGCGCCACCGGAGCAGGGCAAAAACAACAAAGCCCGGCCGCCAACGGCCGGGCTTTGCGCAGGTACGGAAGACGGCCCGCCGGAGTTATTCCGCCCTACTATCGGCGCACCATCGGCGGTGCCGGGTAGGGCTATGTGGGGTGGTCTAGTTGAAACGGACAGCGCGAAGTCTTAACTTTCGTTGTCCATGACCGAGAAACTGCCTATTGGCGGCTTGCCCGCCACCCGCAAGAAATATACGCCCGCCTTCAAAGCCGAGTGCGTCCGACAAGTAGGA
>JANNMJ010000029.1:0-46380 GCA_031397815.1 Hymenobacteraceae bacterium | reverse complement strand
CGTCACGCGGCGCCACTCGCGGTCGGTGGTGGGCAGTCGGTCTTCTTCGGGCAGGCCACCGTGCTGGGCGCGGCGCACGGCACGAACCAACGTGGCGGGCGAGGTGGCGGTTTTCAGGTCGTAACTCTTCAGGAGCCACGTTTCCATTTTCGCCACCTGCTGAATGACGGCCGGGTCGAGGGCGCGATGCTGGCCCTGCGGCAGCAAGTGCAGCTCAAACGTTCGGACGCCGCCGAAACGCTGGTCGAACCACGCGAAATCCTTTTTCACGGGGTCGTCATCGGCTAAGTCATCGAGCAACGTCGCGTCGAGGCGGATTTGGGTGGCTGCGCCCGCCGAGAGCACCAGCAGCACCCCGGCCACGGCCACAATCCAGCGCCGCCGCCGCAGCACCGTGCCGAATAGGTTGCCGAGGAGCACATCCCAGCCGCCGGGCGTCAGGGCGCGCTCTTCCACGGGGGGCACGGGCAGCAGCAGCAGCATCGCGGGGAGCAGCGTGAACGCGAGCACGAACGTGAGCAGAATGGAGATGCCGGTGTAAAGGCCGAAATCGTGAATCGGGATGATATTCGACGTTACCAGCGTCAGGAAGCCGATACTGGTGGTCAGGCTCGATAAGCCGGAGCCGAATGCCGCCTCGGTCACGGCCACCCAGACGGCGCGTTTTTTCTCGGCTCCGTGGCGTATTTCGGCGCCGTAACGGGTCAGAATATGCACCACATCTGACATTCCCACTACGAACAACATCGTCGGCAGAAGGGCCGTGAGGAGGTTGATGGACCCGCCACCCAAGCCCATCGCACCCAAGCCCCACACCACCGACAGCAGCACCACCACCAGCGGCAGCGCCACGCCCCACCACGTCCGGAACGTGGCCCACAGCAGCCCCGTAACCAGAAAAACCGCCAGCGAGATGAAGATCAGCAGCTCCCACTGTAACCGCTCCACGAACACGCTTTGCGCCACCACGCGCCCCGCCACGTGCACCTCTGACGCCGGAAAGCCAAGGCGCCGCAGCGCACTGTCGAGGGTAGTGAGGAGCGTATCGCCGGGGGCTTTGCCGAGGGCTTCGTCGGTGCGGATGATGAGCGCGACGGCGCGGTAATCACCGGAAAAAAGCGTGTTCCGCAGCTCCGGTGCGCGCCGGACGAGCGCGGAATCGTCGGCGCGACGGGTCGGGTCGGTGGGGTGGAGGTACGGCACCGCGAGCGCCGTGCCGCCGTCGAGGACGGGGAATGTGGCGGTCGTGGGGGCGAGGACGCTCACGACGTGCGGCTGCCGTTTCAGGAACCGGGTCAGGGAATCGACCCGCTGTTGAAAAGCTGGGCGGAACGCCTGGCCGTCGGGCGCTTCAATCCCGACGAGGAGGTAGTCGTTATCGGTGCCGAAGGTGGCGGTGTAGCGCAGGTAATACGCTAAATCCGGGTCGTTGCGCGGGTAAAAATCGTTGAAGTTGTAGGTGAAGCGGAGGCGGGCCAACGCCGCGCCGCCCAACCCCATACTCACCAGTAATACCGCGAGGAGCGCGAGCCAAGCCGTCCGGCGCGTGAGCCAGCGCGGGGTGTAGGAAGTTGGAGAGGAGGCCAGAGGAAATGGTAAGACGAGGGGAGAGAAGCGGTCGGCGGAGTAAGGAGCCGGGCGGTTGGCGGTGGGCCAGACGAACGTGTCGTCAAAAGTAAATTCCACTGCCCGCAAGCCGATGCCGGGGCGCAGGAGGCGTAACAGGAAGCCCCTACATAGCACGATACCGGGAGACGCAATGGCGTCGGGTGGTTATCTTTACATCGTCTGGGCGCGGAAACTGCTGTACAACTTGCCTTCAGAGGCAATGTTTTTGCAGAAGATGCCGTTCGCCGGACAGATGACCGGTCAGCTGACTTACCAGTTGGCTGGTAAGTCAGTCGAAATTTCCACTTTCACCATTACTACCTCGTAGAGAATGAAGAAGCTCCTGTTTGCGCTTGCCCTGACGGCCTTCGTCGGCGGCACGGCCGTGGCCCACGATGGCGACAAAGACGCCAAGAAAGGCTCGAAGAAAGAATGCTCGAACGCTGAGAAAGCGGCTTGCTCAAAGACTGGCAGCACCGCCAGCGCGGGCGGCCACTCTTGCTGCGCCAAAGGCAACAAAACCGCTTCGCTCGTGTCGCCTAAAGTGAGCGAGTCGAAAGAAGAAGCGAAAGCAGAGCCGAAAAAAGCGACTCTGTAAGCGTTATTCGAGCGTCATTCGCCGATTCCGGCTTGTGTCGACTTAAAACCGCCCGCCCCTCACCAGCTTTGGTGAAGGGCGGGCGGTTGCTTTTTGGGGGAGATGTTTTTGGGGAAATGGGAACGCTGACCGTTTGGGTCTGTGTACGTGCGTAGGGACGCCTATTGGCGTCCACGGGCTGAATAGGACGCCAATAGGCGTCCCTACGCGAGCGTGCATCAACTGCATCAACTCCGAAACCGCGCTATTTCGCGCCCTCGCGGCTCAGCGCAATCACGATGGCGCCCGCCAGCATCAGCGCCCCGCCGCCAATCACCTGCCAGCTCAGCTTCTCCTTGAGCACCACAGCCGACAGAATCAGCACGAACACGAGCGAAACTTTATCGAGCGTCCCGGCTTGTCCGGCCGGGCCGAGCTTGATGGCCTGAAACGAGAAGAGCGACGAAAAAGCCGTCAGCACGCCCGCAATCGCCAGAAACCACCACGAGCGGCGGTCGATTTGCGCCAGCTCCGGCAACCGGCCCCGCGCCACCACCAACGACCACGAAACCAGCAGAATCAAAACCGCCTGCACCGCGAACGCTAGCGTAGGGTGGACTTTCTGAACGCCCAGCTTCGTGAGCGTGACAACAACGGCGGCCGTAAAGGCGGCGAGTAGGGAGAAAACAATCCACATCGGCAACAGCAGCAGGCAAAAGTTGGGCGAAGCTACCGCCCACCAATCGGCAAGCGACGAACGGCGCCCGTCGGCTCCGGCCCGCCTGGGGAAGCGTTGCGGGGGGTATTTGGTTTAATTCGGATGCTTCGGCGAGGCCGTAACCCGGTTTTGTTTTCCGTCTGATGATTATCCGGCGTCTGATTCGAGCCCGCGCCGATTCCCTTCAACTACCAAAACCCGCCGTTGACATCGCTTTTTCCCGGGTTCATCGAAAACCGCGAACTGCGTGACGGGCCCCTTGCGTAACCGCGCAAAGCAGCCCAGAGGCGGGCCGGTGTACCTTTCGACCACTTCCGACAACCTATTCTGATGCGCAATACCCTTTTCATGGTGGCAGTGGCAGGCTGTTTAGCGGCCTGCTCGTCGAACTCCGATAAAGCGGCCACCACTAAATCATCCACCACTGCCGCCGATACGGCCGATACCGCCGCAGCCGCAACTACCGCCAGCGCGGATGCCGCCCAATCGCAGGGGCCGCTGGGGGCTTTTTTCGACACGTATTGGGAACGCATCTCGGCGCTTTTCCCGATGGGCGCGACGGCGCAGGGCGATACCCGCTTCAACGGCCAGCTCCCGAACGACGGCACCCGCGCCTTCCGCGATACCCTGCAAGCGTTCTACGGCCGCACCATCCGCCAGCTGGAGACATTCGACCGGGCGGGGCTTTCTGATAACGACAAGCTCTCGTACGACATCCTGCATTACGACCTCGCCACGCGCCTCGCAGGCCTGAAAATCGGCATTACGGCGTCGTCAGAGTATCCCGGGCCGTGGCAGATTCCGTTTACCCAGTTCGGCGGGCTGCCGTTGACGTTGCCGCAATACGGCTCCGGCGAAGGGAATCAGCCGTTCAAGACGGTCAAGGATTATGACGATTGGCTGGCGCGAACGGCGGCGTTTCCGGTTTGGGCCGATACCGCGATTGCCAACTTCCGCGTGGGGATGAAAATCGGCGTGGTGCTGCCGAAAGCCCTCGTAAAGAAGATGATTCCGCAGATGCGCGACCTCATCGCGACCGACCCCACGACGAGCATCTTCTACGGCCCAATCAAGAAAATGCCCGCCGCGTTCTCCGCCGCGGATAAGCAGCGCCTGACGGCCGCTTACCGCACGTCTATCGAGCGGAATCTGGTGCCCGCGTACCGCCGCTTGGCCAATTTTCTGGAGAAGGAATACCTGCCCGCCGCCCGCCTTAGCACCGGCTTGGGCGTGATTCCGAATGGCCCCGCCGACTACGCGTACCTCGTCAAGTACTGGACGACTACCGACCGCACCCCTGCCGAGATTTACAAGACCGGCTTGCAGGAAGTAGCCCGCATTCGGGGCGAAATGGAGAAAACGAAGGCGGAAGTCGGCTTTAAAGGCACCCTGCCCGCCTTCTTCGAGTACATGCGGAACGACCCAAAATTCCGCCCTTACCGCACTGCCGAAGACGTGTTGGCCGCCACCCGCGCCATCGAAGCGCGGATTTCGCCGAATCTGAAGAAGATGTTCGGCCGGACGCCGACCACGCCGTTCGAAATCCGTCAGACCGAGGCGTTTCGCGCTGCCTCGGCGTCGGCGGAATACAATCAAGGGTCGCCGGATGGGTCGCGGCCGGGGATTTATTACATCCCGATTGTCGATGCCAAGCAGTTTAACGTGACGTCCGGAATGGAATCGACGTTCCTGCACGAGGCGTTGCCGGGGCACCATTACCAGATTTCGCTTCAACAGGAAAACACCTCGCTGCCGAAATTCCGCCGGTTCGCGTGGTACGGCGCCATGGGCGAGGGCTGGGCGCTTTACACTGAATCACTCGGCAAGGAACTCGGCGTTTACACCGACCCGTACCAATATATGGGCGCCCTCGGCGATGAGATGCACCGTGCCGTGCGGCTGGTGGTGGATGTGGCGATGCACACCGGCCGGATGACCCGCGAAGAAGCCATTCAGTATATGATGCAGAACGAGCCGCTCAGCGAAGCGGGCGCTGTGGCGGAAATCGAGCGCTATATGGCGGCTCCCGCGCAAGCGCTCAGCTACAAAACCGGTGCCCTCTTCATCCGCGCGCTGCGGGCGCGTTATGAGAAAGTTCTCGGCCCAAAATTCCAGCTTCCGGCCTTCCACGATGAGCTATTGCGCGATGGCGTGATGCCGTTGGCCGTCCTCGAACACAAAATGAGCGTATGGGGCACTAGCCAACGCTAGCTCTCCAACATGTCGTCGTTTTCCTCGCCTGAAATTTCCGCCCCGGTCGCCGCGCCGCCGCCCGCTGATTACCGTTACGAGCTGCTGCTGCTTGGCCTTTGGGCGGCTGGCTTGGCGTGGTCGGCGGTGCAGCCGCACGATTATTTTACGTGGTTCCTTGAAGTCGTACCCGCACTTATTGGGGCGGCGGTTCTGGTGCTGACCATTCGGCGCTTCCGCTTCTCGCGCCTCACGTACACTGTGATTCTGCTCCATTGCCTGGTGCTGTTCGTCGGCGGACACTATACGTATGCCGAGGTGCCCGCCTTCAATTGGCTGCGCGATGCGCTGCATCAGAGCCGCAACAACTACGATAAAGTCGGGCACTTTATGCAGGGCTTCGGTCCGGCCCTGATTGCGCGGGAGATCTATCTGCGGCAGCAGGTGGTGCGGCCCGGCGGGTGGCTCGCGTTTCTGGCCGTGTGTACGTGTATGGCGATTTCCGCCCTTTATGAGCTGATTGAGTGGGCAGTAGCCGTTGCGTCTGGCGAGGGCGCCGACGCGTTCCTCGGCACGCAAGGCTACGTCTGGGATACGCAGTCGGATATGCTCTGGGCGACGATTGGGGCGGTGGTCGCGGTTCTGGGTTTCGGGTGGTGGCAAGACCGGCAGATTGCTCGCTTGCGAAGCTGAGAAACCTCAATGTCGCTTAGGTTTAGCCAGCTTGCGGGTGCGTCGGATTCGGCGCGCCCGCGCTTTTTTGCTGACCTTTGCGCCCGCAAATTCTCCTTGATGATTAAGATTCGCTCCACTACCGTCCTCGGCGTGCGCCACAACGGTCAGATTGCCGTCGGCGCCGACGGGCAAGCCACCCTCGACAAGACCGTCGCCAAATCGAACGTTCGTAAGATTCGCAAGCTGCAAGAGGGCCGCGTGGTGACGGGTTTCGCCGGTTCCACCGCCGACGCCTTCGCCCTGCTGGAGCGTTTCGACGAGAAGCTCAACCAGTTCGGCGGCAACCTCAAGCGCGCCGCTATCGAGATGGCGAAAGACTGGCGCAAAGACCAGTACCTGCGGAAGCTCGAAGCGATGATGGTAGTAGCGGACCGCGACGAGCTGCTCATCATCAGCGGCACCGGCGATGTCCTCGAACCCGATGCCGATGTAGCCGCCGTAGGCTCCGGAGCGATGTACGCCCAATCAGCCGCCCTCGCGCTCAAGAAGCACGCGCCGCACCTCACCGCCCGCCAAATGGTGGAAGAAGCGCTGCACATCGCCGCCGATATCTGCATCTACACGAACCACAACCTCGTAATCGAGGAGCCGGTTTAGGCGAATCTTCTCCCTCGAATCTTCCTCTCGAATCCACCTAAATGGAAGCGCCTCTTTCCATCACTTCCGTGTTCGAGCCAGCCGCTGAAGGCGGATTCATCGGCTACGTCGCGGAGATTCCCGGCGTCAATACGCAAGGTGAAACGCTAGAGGAAACGCGTGAGAATCTCGCCGACGCCTTGGCTCTGATCCTGCAAGTGCGCGGCTGACTTCTACCCGTTCCCGCAAACCCCAACTAACCCCCAAAACCGGCAGCTCCTGCCTTCCCCCCGATATGACCGTTACCAGCTTCCTCAAGCACCATTACCGCCATTTCAACGCGGCGGCCCTCATCGATGCCGCTGAAGGCTACAACAAGCACCTCGCCGACGGCGGGAAAATGATGGTTACCCTCGCCGGGGCGATGAGCACGGCCGAGATGGGCATCCAGCTCGCCGAGATGATTCGGCAGGATAAGATTCACATCATTTCCTGCACCGGCGCGAACCTCGAAGAAGACATCTTCAACCTCGTGGCGCACGATTTCTACGAGCGCGTGCCGAACTACCGCGACCTCACGCCCGCCGACGAGCAAGCCTTGCTCGAACGCCACATGAACCGTGTCACCGATACCTGCATCCCCGAGCACGAGGCGATGCGTCGCCTCGAAAACACCGTTCTGAAGCATTGGATGGAATCCGATGCGGCCGGTGAGCGCCTGTTCCCGCACGAATTCTTCTACAAGATTCTGAAGTCCGGCGACCTGGAGCAGTACTACCAAATCGACCCAAAAGACTCGTGGATGCTCGCGGCAGCGGAGAAAAACCTGCCCATCATCTGTCCCGGCTGGGAAGACTCGACGCTCGGAAACATCTTCGCCGGGCACGTCATTACGGGCGATGTGAAGAACGTCCACACCGTCCGGACGGGCATCGAGTACATGATTTTCCTCGCTGAGTGGTACACCCAAACCGCCAAGGACGATTCGACGATTGGGTTCTTCCAGATTGGCGGTGGTATCGCGGGCGACTTCCCGATCTGTGTCGTGCCGATGCTGCATCAGGACTTGCAGCGCACCAACGTGCCACTGTGGGGCTATTTCTGCCAGATTTCCGACTCCACGACCTCGTACGGCTCGTACTCGGGCGCCGTCCCGAACGAGAAGATTACGTGGGGCAAGCTCGGCGAAACGACGCCGAAGTTCATCATCGAATCTGACGCTACTATCGTCGCGCCGCTCGTCTTTGCGATGGTGCTCGGGCAATAGCCCGCGACTAGTTCCGAATCAACAAAAAACCCCCATCGCCCGCCGAGATTTCGGCGGGCGATGGGGGTTTTTTGTGATGTCTTCTGAGGGATTCGATCTCGAATCAAACCCTCTCATTTACCACGTCCCCACATCCCCAAGCGTGTTCGTGGGGGTGCCGAATGTGTTGTTCGATTGGCTGAACGTGACGGCCGCGACGTTGCGGCTCGCCAACCCATAGCCGTCGCCGTTGGTGAGGGAGCAATTCTCGACGGTGCCGCGGCAGGTGCCGCCGCCGCGCCCGATGTGGAAGTTCGATTTGAGGGGCGTGAAGCTATGGATTGGCCCGCCCCCGGCGTCGCTGATATCGGCGAAGGCGAGGCGGTTATCGATACTGTTGGTGGCGAACCAGATGCCGTTCCAAGCGCCTTTCACGCGCTGCACACCCCGGAACGTGATGCGGTTGGCGGCGGTCCCGACGGCCGTAATCGCGCCGGTGTAGGTGCTGGTGTACCCGTAATTGCTGAGGGCGGCGCCGCCCTCGAATTCCAGCGTCGCGCCGGGGTCGATGGTGAGCTTGGCGTCGGTGGTGACGTGGCCGGAAAGGCGGTACGGCAGCAGCAGGCGCCGCAACCGGAGCAGCGTGGAGCCGTTGGCAGGCGTGTGCGGCCGACCCGTCCGGACCTCGATATAACTCGCCCCCGACGATTGCAGATTCGATGAGCCGTCGAGCTTATCGGCGTGGTCGAGGGTGCCGCTGAACGGCGCTTGCGTGGTGGTGGTGATGGTGTTGTCGCGGAACGATTCGAGGAAACTCTCCGCGCGCAGGTAAATCCCGAACCCGCTGCTGTTGCTGATGCTCGTGTGGTGAATGCGGGCGGTGGTGGTCGGGAGCAGCAATTGAACGGCCCCGATTTGGGTGGAAACACTCGACGCCGCGCCCCCGGCGTGCTCGATGAAGCAGTACGTCAGCTCATTCGCTGGGTTGATGGAGCTGAAATGCAGCCCTTTCCAAGCCCCCGCGATGGGGTTGGCGCCCAAAAAGCGAATCGGCGCGGCGGCTGTGCCCACGGCTTTCAGTCCGCCGCCGCTTTGGGTGGTGAGGCCGCTGGTGGCGCCTTCGAACAGGACGGTGACGCCCGGCTCGATGGTCAGCATACCCGTCCCCGATATCACGAGCGGGCAGCGCACGAGGTAATCGGCGCCGGGACCGGGCACGCGGTCGGTCCAGGTGATGCTGCCGGTAATGGTGGTGCAGGGCACCGTGAGCGGCGCGCTCACTACCGTGAAGGCGGTGCCCGTAGTGGCGGTGCCAGCCGGAGTGGTAAGGCTGATTGGCCCCGTGGTGGCGCCAACCGGCACCACAGCCGTGACGGCGCTCCCCGAAACCACCGCAAAGCTGGCCGCCGCCAAGCCGTTGAATGTCACCGTCGTAGCCCCCGTGAAATTGGTGCCGCTGAGCGTCACCGTGGCCCCCACGGCCGCTGAAGTGGGCGCAAACGCGGTGATGGTGGGCGCCGTGGCAGAAGGTGTCGGTGCCGGATCATCGTCGTCGGAGCAGGCCGAAAACGTCAGCAGCGGAATAAGCAGGAGGTAGGCGAGGGGCGCCGGACAGAGGAATCTCATCGGAAGTAAATGATTTTTAAGGAGGTGAGAAAATGACTGATACAAAGGTCGCGGCGGGCCAGGTGGCAGGAAATAGCATCATGATGTAGTGTAGATGGGGGATGGAATAGGCTATATGATGGGCGCTGACTTCGGTGTAAAGCAAACCGCCCGTGCTGCTAATAGCGGCACGGGCGGTCGGGTGGGGAAGAGGAGGGGAGCGGGCGTTCGGTGGAAAGCCCGGTAGCTCTAATGCTCGATGCCGCCGCTTTGCGCGTCGGGGTCGGTGAGGTCGGCGTTGGTGCCGAGGGCGTCAAGCTCGTCGAACGTCATATCCTGACCGGAGATGCGCTGGTCGCGGCGCACGTTGTTGCCGTCTTCGGTGAGAAGGCTTTCCACGGAGGACTTGCCGCTCGGGCCGGTGTCGGAAGTGGTCGGTGTCGAGCGGCTGGTGCGTTGCGAAGACCCGGTTTTCGGCTCGTCGTCATCGTCGGTGTCGTACGGCTCCAGCTCGTCGAGGGAGAGGGCGACGTCCTCGCTCTCGCCTCGCGTCGGGCGGCCTTCGTCGGTGGTGCGCATGTTATCGGCGGGGTGACCGATGGCGTCGGCAGATTCGTTCACGGAAACGGCGGTCGAGCCGTCCTCGGAATCGGTGCCGTAGCCCTGTTTGCCGTCGCGGTTACCGAAGCCCCCGCGCGCCTCTTCGTTGCGCGGCGGATTAGCGCCGGGGATGATGTGCCCGGCGGCAAGCTCTTCGTTGGTGGTGTCGTTGGGCACTTCCCGAATCGGGCGGCCGTGTTGGTCGGTAGCCATATGGAGTCTGACAGGTTTGGTGTGGGCCTATCTACTCCGAAGGCGGTAAATGGGTTGTGAGTGGGGTGTTAGCGATGTGTTGGCGATATGGGCGGGCGGGCACAAGGCCCGCCCCTACATCGGCCAATGGGCTGTGGGAGGCGAACGGGCGCTACCTCATCTCCCCAAAACTGGCTAACGGGTCACAAAAAGATAGATACCCACCCCGATGGTAAACAGCACAATGGTGCCGAAGTATTCTAAAAGCGAAACGAAGAACCCGCGTATCCAGCGGCTAATGGCGGAGGTCTGAACCGGGGCGTTGGCTGCCGTCAGCGCTTGAAGCTGGGCGTAGCCCCACGTTTTATACGCGAGCATGCTGAGCGTCATGATCAGGGCGATGGTCTGGATGACGGGCGTCCCGCTCCAATGCGCCATTGCTGGGATCGCGAGCATGTTGGCGGCGGCCAACCCGCCGGATAGCATCGCGGCGGCCACCAATTGCTCGGCCCACGTGTAGCCGGTCGTGCGACGCAGGAGGGGGGTAGCCACCGTCGCCGAGATCGGCAGCAGCAGAATCGAGAACCACGCCTGATACTTCTGAATCAGCGCCATCATATCGTTCTGCACCTGCTGCACGCGCGGCGACAAGCCTGGCTGATGCGTATCGAAGAGCTGGATATGCAGCTTCGTGAACAAAAAAGCACTGATACCCCCCACCAGCAACAGCAGCGACAGTGGCGAGAAAAACGGCTTGCGCTCGCCGTCGAGGTAGCGCTTAATACTCAGGCCGGGCCGCAGGAGCATCTCCCGAATCGTGTAAAACACGCCGTGGTCGACGTGAAAGATCGAATGCGGAATCTCGTGCAGCAGATGATGCGTCGTGATGCGAACCGGCGCGCTCGCCGCCTGCCCGCAGTGGTGGCAATGCGGTCCCGCCAACCGATGATGGCAGTTGAGGCAGTGCCCCGCCAACGGTGGCGCGGAGTGGCTGAGCGGAACACCCGAAGGCGAAGCAGTTTGTACGGCGTGTGACATCGAAAGTAGGCTCTGGTGCCGAAATATAACCCCCAGAAGCCCCTTTAGCCTTTTTCGAGGAAGATGGCACCGCCACTTAGCGGTGCCGTCTCCCGACGAATGGAGGTGGCACCCCACTTTGGGCGTGCCGTCCCCCGACGAATGGAGGTGGCACGCCCACTTGGGCAAAGGGCAGAGCAACCCGATGTGCCCTACGTGTTCCCGGGGTTGATTTCGCAGAAATCTACCCCGGGATTTGAAAAAGAACCCCTTCAGGGTTCGCATCACTTAAATAGGCGGATATGACGCGGGGCTCTGGCCCTGTGTGGGGTATTCGCAGGTCTCTTTACCTGCCAGCCTACGTACCCGGCACCGTCTCAGTGCCGGAGCTGCTGATTACAATCCGCCCTTAACCACCGGCACCGAGACGGTGCCGGGTACGTAGAACTGCGCCGATTGGAATGGCGGAGCCAGAGCCCCGCGAATAGGCGATACGGGGCCGGAGCCCCGCGTCAACCGCATTCCTATCAGCATTCCCAATAAAACATTTGTAATACCCCGAAGGGGTTTCATCCCGGAAGCCCGGGGTTGCCCTAAGCGAAGCGTGGGCTACCCCGGGAACGTGGCCCCGGGTTCGCGCTCCCACATTATTAAACCCATAACCGTCAACCCCACCGGCGGCTTCATAATTTGTAAACCCTGAGTGCCGACTGTGCTGCGTTATCATTGCCATTCGTACCGGCTTGCGGTTTCGTTCGCTAGCTTTTTCGCCCATTTCATCCAAGATGCCCCTTTCCATGCCAGTGCCCCCTTCGGAGACCGTCGCTCACGAAGCCTCATCCCAACAGCTCCGTCGGTTAATTGACGGCCTATTATTCATCAGCGAAACGGAAGCGCCGTTGCAGGTGGTGCAGCTTTCGGCGGCTTCCGCTGCCGACGTGGCGGCGGCTGTGCGGGCGGCGGCTCACGTATCAGCCGATGCGCTCGTCAGAGAACAACCGCTGGACGACGTTCTGGAGGAGCGCTCGAACCCGCCGGAAGGCGCTGGTCCGACCGATATCCGTCAGGCGCCCGCCTATGCGGCGCTCCTGAAATGGCTGCAAACGCACGTCAGCGAGGCGCGCGCATTCCGGGTGGGCGTTGAGGCGCCGCAAGAGCTTTTCCTGATCGGCAAGGCCGCCGACGGCAGCTGGATTGGCGTCAGAACGACCACCGTCGATACCTGATCTGCGGAAATAACAGCATCTGCAAAAAAGAAGCGCCCCCAGCCTGCAAGCAGACTGGGGGCGTTTCGGTGGCCATAGCTCAGGGAAGATTTTAGGGAGATTTACTGAATAGGGCCGTTATCAACACGGCTCTCGATGGCGCTCTGAACGGTGGTCGAGACGTTCGAGAGGAAATTGTAGCCGGTTAGGCTTTCGATGGCATCCACGCTCACGCGGTAGCCGCTCCACGAGGTGCTGACGGTTTGCGTGTTCGGCATATTAATGGCGATGACGCGCGTGCTGCTCGTAATGCGGGTAACGTCTGATGAGCCGTTCGGCAGAATAACCACCACTTTCCAGGTAGAGCTGGGAACCACCACGCCGTTCTTGACGGTCGTTTTATAGCCGTTTAGGCCGGTGCCACCCGTTCCGGCCGGGCCAGAGATAATGTACAGCTCGTTACCGGCCGCTGCCAGCGTGCGGCAGTAGGTTTCGAGAGCCGCCCAGCCGCGCTGATTATTATTCGCCGCCTGCGGGACGATATTCGACATCCGAAACGTGAATTTATTTTCGGTCGAAGAATAATCGCGGTCGTCGGATGGGCACATATGGCCCCGGTCGAACCCCGAGCCGGTGTAATCGTCGGACGTTACGCGGTACCAGCCACTCGGCAGCAGCGGATCAGTGATGAACGACGACGAGCGCGCCGCCGAACCCTTCCACGCCGTGCTCAGGTGCCAGCTAACCCAGTTGGGGCGCTTGAGGGAGTTGTTGTACGAGAGCACGTACATCCCATTGTCGATGAGGTAGTTCGTGGCGAAGCTCGTGCTGGCAACCGCGCCGCTCGGGTTGCCGAGGGCGAGGTTGTTGTCGCGGGTGGCAGCAGCTGCCACCCGAGCGCCGGTGCTGGTAGAGGAGTTTTCCGGGCCTTGCGGCTCGACCGTGTTTTTCTCGCAAGCCGTGGTCAGCAGGCCGAAAGCCATGCAATAGGCCACGGCGCGTAAGTAACGCTTCGTCATAACGAAGGGAGAGGGGGAATGGGATGAGATGGGGGAAGGGAGGGGCCGAATAAGATGGACTTCGTCGGTTCGGCAAAGCTACCCCGGTGGTGCAGGTAATAACTATTCAGGGGGTGTGATTTAATTTAATGATAACAGAGCGTGCGGCGGGGAGAGAGGAAGATTATTTTAATTTAAAGGTCACGGGTACCGTGAGCTTGCTGGGAACAGCGCGGCCATTCGTTCGGGCCGACCGCTTGAACCGCAGCGTGCGCGCAACCCGGAGCGCTTCCGCGTCGAGCGCCGGATGCAGGGGCTTGCCTAAGCTCGCCTCAATCACCCGCCCCAGCGTATCGATGGTGACTTGCACGAATACCCGCCCCTCGACATTGTCGGCGAGGGCCTGCGGGGTGTAGCGTGCCTGCTTGCTGATATACGTCATCAGCCCCGCAATCCCGCCTTCGAACTCGGCGTCGGCATTATAGGGGCGATAGGGCACGATAGCGCCGGATTCGGCAAAGCTGCGCCCCAGCAATAGCAGCCCATCACTGTCGAATTGCTCAAAGAGTTGTTTTCGGCCCGATGGATAATTGATCAACCGCTCGCGGAGCTGCCCTTCAGAATACGTTTCGCGCATCCGCGCCTTGCCGTTTGGGTACCAGACGGTGGTTTCGCCGTGCCGCACACGAGCGGTAGAGTCGGCATAGGTCACGCTTTCCAGTAGCCGGCCATCCGGCGCATAGGTGCTCACCGTCACCCGACCGTCTGCATAGTGCTTAACGGGCGGCGGCTTCATCGTTTTATTACCCGGAGCCGCCCTGACGACCGGCTGCGTCGGTTGGCCATCGCACTCCCAAGTCAGGGCGATTATAAGTGCGCCGAAAGCAAAAAAACGCATAGCAAAGAGAAATTTAGTATTTGTGCCCCGAAAATTACTTGCTTTGTCTTCTGATGAAGTGTAACGGTATCGTTAAGAGCCTTTTAAAGCTTGAAAATGCATTTAAATTATGTGTTTAGCGCGTATTATCAAATTGTAACTAATTGACTACGATTAATAACAATGCACAAACAATGAGGTAATAATCACCGGGGACCTTTGTCGCCAATGCCAAGCCTGTGCGGCCACGGCGAATACATCGCGTCAAGAATTTTCTTGTTTTCCCCCCTTCCGATGAAGCACTTCCTGTCTATTTTCTATAGAGGAAAGCATTTGCGCCTTTGGTTTCTCGTGCTTTTGCTGACGGGCATCCGGGAGCGCGCGCTTGGGCAAATCAGTATTTCGGCGGGTTCGACCGTCACGCAGGCTTTCGCCATCGGCACAACCTCCACGGCGACCCTCCCGACCAACTGGAAAGTCGACAAAAACAACACGGTGCGCTCTGTCGGAACGTATTCCGCCGCCGCGACGGCCACTGATGCCGCCGCCGCCGCCACTATGTCTAGCACAGCGGCCAACGGCATTTACAACTTCGGCAGCTCCAGCACGGCCACTGACCGGGCGGTCGGGGGCATCTCGTCGGGGTCGGCGTCGAAGAGCGTCAACGTTTACGCCTACCTGCGTAACGGCAGCGCTACCGGCATAACGGCGCTCACACTTACTTATAACGTCGAGAAATACCGCAATGGCAGCAATGCGGCGGGCTTTTCGATGCAGCTCTACTACTCCACCAACGGCACCGCTTGGACATCCGCAGGCGCTGATTTCCTGACCAGCTTCCCCGCCGACGCCAACAACAACGGGTTTGCCACGGCCCCCGGCGCCACGTCGGCCGTCACGAGCAAAACCCTCACCCTGCCCAGCACCCTCGCGCAAAACGCCGACGTATATCTGGCCTGGAACTACTCCGTCACTTCCGGCACCACCAGCTCAAACGCCCAAGCCCTCGGCGTGGACGATGTGAGCATCACGGCGGTTGGCGCGGGCGGGGGCAGCCCAACGGTTAGCGTTTCCGCGCCCACGCTGGCGGTGGGAACTACGGTAGAAGGTACGCCATCCAGCCCGGCCGCCACATTCAACGTCAGCGGCTCGAACCTAGGCACGACGGCCATCACGGTCACAGCACCGACCGCCAACTTTCAGGTTTCCCTCGCTAGCGGCTCCGGTTTCGGCTCCTCGGTAAGCATCTCGCCAACGAGCGGCACAGTGGCTTCAACTCCTATTTACGTGCGACTGGCCGGCACAACTGCCGGTTCGTTCAGCGGAAACGTGACCAACGTCAGCGGCGCGGCCTCGGCAAACGTTGCTGTCAGCGGCACCGTGACGGCAGCGGGAGTGGCGTCAGTCAGCGTTTCCTCACCCACGTTGGCAGTGGGAACGACTGTACAAGGCACGCCGTCCAGCCCGGCCGCTACGTTCAATGTCAGCGGCACAAACCTAGGAACAACGGCTATCACGGTTACAGCGCCGAATGCTGATTTTCAAGTGTCCCTTGCCAGCGGCTCCGGTTTCGGCTCCTCGGTGAGCATCTCGCCGACGAGCGGGACGGTGGCTTCAACTCCTATTTATGTGCGACTGGCTGGTACCTCTGCCGGTTCCTTCAGCGGCAACGTGACGAACGTGAGCGGCGCGGCCTCGGCGAACGTGGCGGTCAGCGGGACGGTGACTGCTCCCGGAGTGGCAACAGTCAACGTTTCCTCGCCCACGCTGGCGGTGGGGACGACCGTACAAGGCACTCCTTCAAGCCCGGCCGCCACGTATAACGTCAGCGGTTCCAATCTGGGCACGACGGCCATCGTCGTGACGGCGCCGAATGCTGATTTTCAGGTTTCTCTCGCCAGCGGTTCCGGTTTCGGTTCGTCGGTGAGCATTTCGCCCACGAGCGGCACGGTGGCTTCAACTCCTGTTTATGTGCGGTTGGCGGGCACGACTGCCGGTTCGTTCAGCGGGAACGTGACCAACGTGAGCGGCGCGGCTTCGGCAAACGTGGCGGTGAGCGGGACGGTGACGGGCGTAGCGCCCAGCCCTACCACGTTGGTCAATTACGATTTCAACACCGGCACCAGCTACGCCGCGTTGGTCCCCGTTACTGCCACCAACGTGGCGGTTACGGCCACGTCTACGGAGGCTTTTCAGACGTTTGGCGGCGTCGCGAGTGGGGCCGCCGCGTTCGTGCCTAACACGACGGGCGGGAACGCCATCGCGATGAACAACTCCAGCGGCACCAACACGCGGTACTTCCAGTTCGCGCTGGGCGGCTCGGCTCTCTCGACCTACAGCAGCTACAAGCTGTACGTGCAAACCCAGCGCTCCAGCTCCGGCGCCAACACGGTCAAGCTGGCCTACAGCACCAACGGCACCTCGTTCACGGATTTCAACACCGGTAACACCGTCAACACCTCGTTCAACGAGCAAAGCTTCGATTTGAGCGCCATCACTGCCCTCAATCTGCAAAGCAGCATCACGTTCCGCCTGTACGCTAGCGGCGCGAGCGGGTCGGGGACGCTGCGAATCGACAACTTTCAGGTGCAGGCCGTGGGCGGCGGAACGGCGGGCGCCAGCATCACGATGGGCGCCGTAACCCCCGCGGTGGTTTGCGCGGGCAGCAGCCTGACGGTGAATTACACCGCAACCGGCACCTTCAACGGCGGCAATACTTTCTCGGCGGAGCTATCCGACCCGACCGGCTCCTTCGCGAGCGGTACCACGGCCCTCGTCCCGACGGCTTCCACGGCTACCAGCCTAACCGTCACGATTCCCGCGACGGTCACGGGCAGCAGCCTCTACCAAATCCGGGTCAACGGCAGCAGCCCGAGCACCTTCGGCACGCCCCCGGCCGCGCTGACCATCAACAACGTTTCGATTACCCCAACGGCCACCCAAAACATCGCCGCCAACACCGACGGCGACCTCCTGACCGCCAACGAAGCCGACCTCGGCAATTTCGGCAGTCGGCAATGGTTCAGCGGTACGAGTGCCGCCGGGCCGTTCACCACGGCGCTCACGGGCATCGTGACTGACCCAAACCAGAACGAGTTTACCCCCAATTTCGCCACGCCGGGGACGTATTATGTCGTGGTAAAAACCACGTTCGCCACTGGCTCCTGTACCGCCACCAGCAACGCCGTGCAGATCAATGTGGGTCTGGCGGGCATCAGCATTACCACTGATTCTGTGTCGGTTACGCCACTGTGCGTTGGGCCGACCGGGGCGCCGCTGATCGTTCCGTTCACGGCATCCGGCGCCGTCAGCGGCTTCACGGCCTACATCAGCAACAACGGCTTCACCACGAAAACTGCCATCGGCACCGGCACCACTTCGCCGATTAGCGCCACGATTCCGAACGTGAGCGGCACCACGCCCACGCTGGCGGCGGGCAGCAATTACCGGATTCGGGTCGAGGCGAGCACCCCCGCCACCATCGGCACCGATAATGGCGATGACCTCACGCTGATTCCCTTCCAAACGAACGACGTAACGACACTCACCGCCACCTCGGCGAACGGCCAAATCGTGCTGAGCTGGGCGAACCCCGTAAGCTGCCTCGATGAAGTCCTCGTCATCGGGCGCGCCGCCACCACCGTAACCGCCTTGCCGAGCGGCGCGGCCACGTACACCGCCAACGCGGCCTTCGGGAGCGGCACGGCAGTGGCGAGCGGCCAGTTCGCGGTGTATCAGGGCACCGGCACTGGCGTGACCGTAACCGGCCTCACCAACGGCACGAGCTACACGTTCAAAGCCTTCGTGAAGCGCAATACCAGCTATAGCAACGGCGTGGCGGTGACGGCCATTCCGGCCATTCCGGCGGCGCCCATCACCCTCACGGAAGTTCATTTACCGCAGACGCTCGTCGGGCACGTCGTGGGCACCACCACCCACACGTCCCGCGTGCCCTACGCTTTCCGCGTAACGCTGAGCGGCCTGACGCCGAGCGCCACGTACCGCTATATCAACCAAGCCATTCTGCCTGCCGATGCGGTAACGACCGGCAACGCAGTCGGAAACGCCATTTACCCCGTGGCGGCGGGCGGTTTCGTGCGCTCCGGCGGCCCGAGCCTCAGCTCTGCTGGGAATTACGGCACGCTGGTGGCCGATGCGACTGGCAATTACACGGGTTGGTTTATTCTGGAACCGACGGGCAACGTAAAATTCGAAGCAGGAAAATTGCTGCGGATGGCTATTTTCCTCAATAACGGCAGCGGCGGCACGGCAGTCGCCAACACGGCGGTCACGACCAATACGGTGCTTGCGCTGAAGCTCGGCAGCTCCATCGACGACGCTACCGCCGTTACGGGCAGCTCGTTCGGAACGGCATCCAATTTCGTCCTCGGTTATCCGAACGTGGCCGGTACGGGACGCCCTTTATTCGGTACGTATATCGAAAGCGACGGCGCTGCTAATACCTCAGCCAATTTTTACGCGCCTTTTTACGTGGCGGGGGCTGAAGCGCAAGCTGGCGCTTGGGCCACCATCACGGCCAACGACAATACGCTCGGAATTCGGCGCATCGAACAGCGTGCGCTTGTGGGCGGCGCCCTCGTGGGTTGCGCCGCCACCGATACCGACGGCACGTGGGGCAGCGGGTTGGTTACGGCCTCGCCGCGCGGGGCCGATGCGCCGCTGGTGTTCACCCGCCTCGATGCGCCGCTGACCTGCACGGTGTACGCGGGCGTCAACCCCGGCGACCGCACCCAGCTCGAAGGGAACGTCACGAATACCGTCACGCTCCGCGTAACGGTGCCAAATCCGCCTGCTGCCACCCTCACCGTCAGCCTCACCGATTTGGCCACCGGCACCGCCACGGCGGGCACCGATTACACGTTCTCGACCCAAAACCTGACCTTCCTCACCACCGATACCTACCCGAACACGAAGACGTTTACGGTTTCGTTTTTGGGAGATGCCGTTGGGGAAACCGACGAGACCATCCGGCTCAGCGTGACCACCAGCGGCACCCCGGCCACGGTGGTCAGCACACCGGTAACGATTACCATCGCCGACGATGACTTTATTCAGCCGGGTCTGATTCTGAACGAGTTCTCGAACGGTGTCAGCGGCTCGAAAGAATACGTGGAGCTGCTGGTGACCGGCACGCCCGGTAAAACGGTGGATTTACGCGGATGGGTTTTTGACGATAATAATGGTGATTTCAGCAACGGTAACGTGTACCGTACCGGCATCACTACGGGCCACATCCGCTTCAACTCTACCTGTACGTGGGAGAAGGTGCTGGTAGGGTCGCTGATCGTGTTCTACAACGCCGCCGACCGTAACGCGAAGTTTTCCGGCAGTGCTACGCCGGGCGTCGGGCAGGTGCAGGACGACCCCACCGACTCGAACCTCGATTACGTGTATGTCGTCCCCGTGCAAGGCGCGGGCACGTGCGGCAACACTTCGGGTGGCGCCGCCGATTATTTCTTCGGCTCCTGCAACGCACCCCACTCTGCTACTGGCAGCTCGGGCGCGGGGGCCGTGGTGACCTATGAAGACGCCACCGTCGGCCCGCTCTGGACGAACGTATCGTACAAAAACGAAGGCGACGCCATTCAAATCCGTCGCCCCGCCGCCAGCGGTGCGCAACCGGCGTTTTTCCAAGGAATTTCCTACGGCGCCGCCGACGTAACCACCCCCTCCGCCGACAACCTCAGCCAAGCAAATCACCCCGACTTTGCCACTCTAGCAACCGACGCGCTCTATTTCGCAGTCACGGGCAACGGCCGGAGCTTTTATTTCGACAACACCGCCTCGAACGACTTCCGCCGGAAAAGCAACTGGGTCACCACCACCGACCTCGCTACCTACGAAACCCCCGGCCTGCCGAACTCCGTCCGGAACGCCACGTTCATCAATAACCTGCGCCAACGCGCCGGAATCGTGAACAGCGCCAAATCCTACACCTGCGATGTGCGGGCGCAGGAAGCACGCGTTTTCCTCGATACCCCGAACGATGATATCATCCTGCGCGTCGATAACAACAGCACCACCAGCCTCGGCCCAACCACCGCTTCCACGGTGCTGCGCGGCACCAGCGGCGTGAGAAATATGGCGCTCCCCGGCGACCCGTTTTTCCTGAGCAAGCAATACATCATTACGCCCACCACGACCACGAACGCCAATTACCAAGTCACGTTCTTCGTGACCGACGCCGAGCTGGACGCCTTCGCGACCTACGTAAACGGCCAAGTCGGCGGCGACCGCACGAGTAATTTCCTGCGGACACGGCTAAAAATCTGGAAAGTGGCTGGCTCGACGCCCGTGTCAGACCTAACATCAGCAAGCGGCGTCGACACCACGGCGAGTGTCGTAATTACGGCGGATAATTACGGTCCCGGCGTCACGACCTACACCGCGACTTTCACCTCCTTTTCGAGCTTTGCGCTCGGGGGTTCCGCCTCCATCCCCGGCGTGCTGCCGGTTGAGCTGACGCGCTTCGCCGCCACCCTCACGCCCACCCGCACCGTCCTGCTGAGCTGGGCGACAGCATCGGAAAAAGACGCCGCCCATTTCAAAGTGCAGCGCTCGTCAGACGGCCGCGAATTCACGACCCTCGGAACGGTCGTCGCGCACGGCACCACCCTCACGCCGCAGCAATACACCTTCTCCGACCTCGCGCCCCTCAACGGCGTAGGCTATTACCGTCTGCTGCAAATCGATACGGACGGGCAACGCAACCCCTCCAACGTCGTCAGCGTGCGCGTCGGGAAAGGCCAAGCGAGCAGCGTAGAAGTCTGGCCAGTGCCGTTCGATGCCACCCTCTCCCTCCGCATCAGCACCGCCGAATCAGGCGCCTCAGAGCTTCAAATGACCGATTTGCAAGGCCGATTGGTGCTCTCGAAAACGCTGACCCTCGAATCCGGCGCTACCCAAATCACGTTGCCCGCCGAGGCGCTGCCACGCGGCACCTACGTCCTGACAGTCGTGCTGCCGAATGGCGAATTAATTCGCCGGAAGGTGACGAAATAAGGCAACAGATAACCACCGAAAAAATAGCCCTGCCTGTTCTATAACAGGCAGGGCTATTTCGTTTAAAAGCGCAAGCTCTTGTATGGCGCGAACCTTACGCTTGTGGCACTTCAGACGAATCCATTCCAACGGCCACTGCATCAGCTAAATCCGTCGCATCAGCTACATCTGTTGATGCTACCGCCGATGAAGCTACCGCCGGAAAAGCGCCGTAAATAGCCACCAACCGCTTCAGCGAGGCTGCTACCTGAGCATTCAGCTCTTGGTAAACATTGTCGGGGTCTTGCTTGGTTTGAGCGCCGAGGATGCGCGCCTGCGTGTGCAGCAATACCTCCAGACATGCGGTCTGGCGCAGGGTTTCCACCCACTGATTAGCGAGTAAACGCGACAAGGTCAGCCCGGATTCGGGCGGTGATGAGGGAAGTTCGGAGAGGCTCATAAGGGAACAATAGTAGTCAATGAGCGCAATTCATGAGAAAAATGAAGCCTAATGTTACGGTAATATGAAGCGTTTGGGGGTTCTGGCAGATGAGCGGTTCGAGTTGGAAGGGTGCATTTTTGCAGCGCTCAAGCATTACCTATGAAGTTAGCTGTTATCGGGAGCCGTCATTTTACCAACTACAATCTGCTGGTCAGCACGCTCTCGGCGTTACCGATTACGCAGATTCTTAACGGCGGCGTTGGAGCCATTGCGGAGCAATCGGCGTGGTTTGCGGCGACGAAGAAGCTGCCCTGCGTGGCTTTCCCGCCAGATTTCGCTCAATTCGGCCGGAAGGCGAAGCAGGCGCGGAACCGGCAGCTCGTGGAAGCCGCCGATGCGGTGGTGGCGTTTTGGGATGGCGAAAGCAAAGGCACCGCCTACACCATCAACTACGCGCGGGAGTGCGGGAAACCGGTAACCGTGATAAAGATTTGAGCGGCTGCCGCGCAACCTACCAGTAGGTAGAACATTGGGCAGCGTGCCCGACGCATCAAACGACAACTACTTCCTAGGATACGTTTGGTTTTCAGGTCATTGAGTTAACAATAACTCAACAAACGGCCACCTTCCATTAGGTAAGAGCTTGGATAGCTTTGAGAAACCAATCGGTTTTTCATTCCTTACTATGCGCCTCTCACATCTTGTTTTTCCTCGGCTGCTGATGGCCGGAATTTGGTGCAGCGCCTTGGCTTGCACCCCTTCGAAACCGTCGACCTCCACCGTGCTGGGCGGTACGGCGGGGAAGTTGAAGAAGGAAGCGCCTACCACCACCGTGGCGTTCTTCAACGTTGAAAATCTGTTTGATACGGTCGATGACCCAAAAATCAACGACCAGGATTTCCTGCCCAACTCCCGCTTGGAATGGACGGAAGAGCGCTACCAAACCAAGTTGCATAATCTGGCTACCGTCATCGCCGAGCTGGGTTCGGCGGACGGGCCGGATATATTGGGGCTGAACGAGACGGAAAATAAGCGCGTGTTGCAGGATTTAGTAAAGGAACCGCTGCTTGCCGACCGTCAGTATCAAATAATCCATTTCGACTCGCCCGACCCGCGCGGGATTGATTGCGCACTGCTCTACAAAGCCGGTCGGTTTAAGGTGCTGCGGCAGCGGTCGGTTATCCATTCCCTGCCCGACACAACGATGGGAACCCGCGACCTGCTCGTCGTCGACGGGCTGATCAATCAGGAGCCGATCACCTTTATGGTGGCGCATTGGCCGTCGCGGCGCGGTGGCCAGAAAGCCGTCAAGCGGCGATTAGCCGTCGCCAGCCAATGCCGGAAAGTCATCGATGAGTACTTGAAAGCAGACCCAAAGGCCCGCATCATCCTTATGGGCAACCTCAACGACACGCCCCTCGACGAGTCGGTTTCAGCCGCCCTCGGCGCTTCCGGTGATCCGACAGACCTTCCCGCCGGACGACTCTACAACGCCTTTTACGACCTGCAACAAATGGGCAAAGGGACGATGTATTTCCGCAGCCGCCCCGATGTATTCGACCAAATGGTGCTGTCCGCTGGGTTAGTCCAGAGCAGCGGGTTGCACTTTTTGCGCGGCTCAGCCGCCATCTACGCGCCGGAACGCCTGACCAACCCGCAAACCAAATTCCCCGGCGAGTCATTAGGTACGTTCGTCGGGCGGAAATACATCGGCGGCTATTCCGACCATTTCGCTGTTTACCTGACGCTGACTACGGCACAGCCAGCTTCCAGCGGAATCAATACAGTAGGTCAGTAATCAAAGCTGCCGGGCGAATCAATAAAAAAGGGCAGAACGACCTTGCGGTCATTCTGCCCTTTTTAGCGTTCAACGCAGAAGTTTCTAAATCAAGAAGCTTCCAACTGAAAGCCGAAATTATTTGCAGCCCGCTGGGGCGCAAGCCGTCGCACTCACCAACCACGGCGCCGCATTAGCCACGGCCTTCGAGGTGCTGGTTTTGCACGCAGCGGGGCTGCAATTGCCGCTGACGGGCTTGCAAGCGGCTGGATTGCACGATGCGCTCGGGTTAGTAACGGCCGTAGTGGCGCGTACGGTCCCTTTGGCTTTGGTTTTCGTGTTGCCGTTACCAGCATACGCGAACGACGAGATCGCCAATAGGCCAGCGATGAATACTTTGGTCATGGGTGTGGTTTTGGGGGTAAATGGGGGAATAAAACGGGTGATGAATGCCTGTTGAGCTTTCATAGCCTTAGGTCGAAATCCGCCGGAAAACTTGCGCTCGGCCCCGAATTTATTTTTCTCAGTAAGAGCGACTGCTTTATGGGGTGGGGTTGGCAGTCAGCCACGGCATCTCGCCGGGACGGCAGCCAGTCACGTCACAGTCCGGGGCCAGCACTTGCCGCAGCGTCTGGCGCTGCTTCGGCGAGCACATCGCCGACACTTGCTGCAAATGCCGCACGGTCAGCACATCGACGGCGACCTTGCTCGACAGGGCGCCGCGTGCGCGCTCCGCCAATTGTGGGTCGGAAAGTTTGGAGGAATCCAGGAGCAAAAAGTACCGCTGGCAATCCTGGCGGCACATCTGAGTCAGCGGTTTTACCTCGACGAAGTAGCGCGACCGTAGGGATTCGTAGCGGGCACGCTGATCTGCGGTGAGGTGGAGCGTGTCGGCGAGAAACGAGCGGCCGGCGGCCGGATGCGCCGCTTGAGTGTGGCGCGCCGCTGCCACCGCGCCGGGCGTCAGCAGCACCCAGCTCAGTAGCCCGATATTGACGAGCAGCAGCACCAACACCAGCGCCCAAACGGGCCGGGTCGGGCGGGCCATTAGCCACGTTAGGAGCTTATTCATTGCGGTAAAGGGAGTGCAAAAGGGTCGAGCTGATATTCTGCCACAAAAGCATCATAATGCGTGGCCGCTACGGCTGGCTGCTCCGGTAGCCGCTGCTTAAAATGCAACACCACCCCCACATTGACGCCCAGTACCAGTAGCCCCAGCAGCAGGGCGTAGGTGGGGCGGTGCAGGAGCCAGGTGCGGGAAGCCCGAGGCGTTTCGAGCGCATTTTGCGCATCCAGACGGGCCCGGACGCGGGTGTAAAAGAACGGACGCGGTTCGGGGACGGGCTGGTCGCGAAGCTGCCGGAGCAGATCGTCCAGACCGTCGTCCTGACCGTTGTTGGGAGCGGATTGGGGTTTGTTAGCCGACATAGTGAGGATGCGGTTGAAGGGTTTTGCGCAGATTCTGACGAGCGCGGAATAAGAGAGACTCTACGGCGGGTACGGACGTGAGCAAAACGTCGGCGATTTCCTGATAACTCAGCTCCTGCTCGTGGCGCAGAGTGAAGGCGACTTGCTGCTGATCCGGTAACCGCGCAATGGCTGCCACGAGCCGTTGCAGCTCTTCCTTGCCTTCGAGCTGCGCCTGCGGATGGTGATGGTCGGGCGGGTGGTGGAGCACTTCGTTGTGGGCGCCGAACAAGCTCGTCAGGAAGGCGAACCGCTTTTTGGTGCGCGCCCGCTGCCGGTTCTTCAACGCCTGCGACACGGCTAGCCGGTACAGCCACGTACTCAGCGCCGCTTCGCCCCGGAAGTGCCCAATGGTCTGATAAACCTCCACAAAAACCTCCTGCGCCACATCTTCCGCCTCTTCCGGCGAGCGTAGCAGCGCCAAAACGGTGCGGTACACGCGGCCCTGATAACACTCGACCAACGCCCGAAAGGCCGCTTCACTACCCTGTTGTAGCTGGGTAATCAACTCGGTGTCTGCTGCGGAAATCGGCACCGAGGCGAGGGGTGATTGGGAAGGACAAAGAACGACGTGCGCACTGGTTGCGCCGTCGGGGGAGTGAGTTGAGGGCAGGCGGCTGACAAGCGCGCACCGCCACAGAGTCAACGGTTTGCGGCCCGGTTTCCCCTTAGGTCCTTTTTCCTTCGGAAACTTGCGCTGGTAGGCAAGTTTTTTTGCGAGTCAATCGCCTACTCTATTGCGCCGCCGTCCTACTTACCCAGCACCGAGACGGTTCCGGATACATTCAGGCCGGAACCCGCCACAGCACATCCGTAAACTGGTGCGCTTCATCAAAGAACATCCGAACCGGCTCAAACCCGGCCGCGTCGGCGAGGGCGTCGATTTCCGGCTCGCTGTACTTCTGCGACACTTCCATATAAATCGGCTCGTTCGCCATAAAGTCGAACGCCGTGCCGTCGGCGAGGGTCACACGTTGGCGGCGGGTGCTGACGAGGTAGCTCTTGCAGCTCCCGGTTTGGGGGTCGTAAACGGGGTAATGCAGGAACTGGTCGACCTGAAAATCGGCCCCCAGCTCGCGGTTGATGCGGTGCAGCAGGTTGAGGTTGAAGGCGCGCGTAATGCCCTGCGCATCGTTGTAAGCCGCCAGCACGGTGCGTGGGTCTTTCTTCAAATCAACGCCCATCAGGAGCCAGTCGCCGGGGTTGAGGTAGGAGCGGAGCTGACGGCAAAAAGCGGTGGCATCGGCGGGCGACATATTCCCGATGTTGCTCCCCAGAAAGAGCACCAGCTTGGGCTGCGGTGCCGCGCGCACACGTTCGAGCATCGAAAAATACTCGCCATTCAATCCCTCCACCTGCAAGCGTCCGCCGAGGCGCGTGGGCAGGGTGCGGGTGAGGTACTCGATGGTATGCGCTGAGATATCGATGGGCAGATACCGGGTGGCGCATCCCAATCGGGCGGCTTCTTCTAAGAGATGGACGGTTTTGGAAGCATCACCGGCGCCTAGCTCCACCACATCGAACGTCGGGTGCGTGGCGGCGCAGACTTCCAGTATCTCCCGGCTGCGAAGGCGCATAATCTCTTCCTCGGCCCGCGTCAGGTAATATTCCGGACAGGCCATTATTTGCTGAAATAGCTCGTCGCCGGTAGCGTCGTAGAAATACTTCGATTGCAGGAATTTCGGCTGTGCCGATAAGCTCCGCACCACATCGATGAGGAAGGCGCTGGCCGTGAGGGGAAGAGAGGCGATCAAGCTCATTTAAATCGATTTAGCCAAGCGAATGCCGGTGAATTGCCAGCGGAGCGGCGCGTGGAAAAAATTGCGGTACGTCGGGCGGCTATGGCCGGGCGTGGTGGCCTCGGAAGCCCCGCGCAGCACGAGCTGGTTCACCATAAACTTGCCGTTATACTCGCCGATGGCGCCTTCGGCCTTCGCGAAGCCGGGATACGGCAGATAGGCGCTTTCGGTCCATTCCCAGCGCGTGCCCCAGTCGAGCTGGTGCTGAGCGGTTTCCCATTCGGCCTCGGTCGGCAGGCGGAGGCCGCGCCACTGCGCGTAGGCCCACGCCTCGTAATAGCTCACGTGCCCGACCGGCGCATCAAGCGGCAGCGGCACGAGGCCGTCAGGCGTGTAATGATGCCAAATGCCGCCGTCGAGCTGGTGCCAGTATAACGGCGCTTGCAGGTGCTGGGTTTTGACCCAATCCCAACCCTCGGCGTGCCAATACCGAAAATCAGTATAGCCGCCCGCTTCCATAAAAGCCAAATATTCGCCGTTACTGACCAGCTCGCGCCGAATCTGGAACGCGTTGAGATACACTTTATGGCGGTTCAGCTCATTGTCGAAACAGAATGGCTCAGTGCCAGTCGCGCCAATCTCAACGACGCCTTCCGGCTGGCTCACCCACGTTTCCGTGGTGATGCGCGGCACGGTGGGCTTTTCGTAATCAGTAGTGTAACCCGGCAGCAGCGGGTTGTGGCCGAGGATGTACTTGATATCGGTGATGAGTAGCTCCTGATGCTGCTCTTCGTGGTTCAGTCCGAGGGTGATGGTGGCGAGTAACTCGGCGCTCAGCGTGGGGGTGGCGCTCAGGAACCGGTGCATCGCGTCGTCCACGTACGCCCGGTAAGCGCGGACTTCCGCCACGGTCGGGCGGCTCAGATTGCCCCGGTCGGTGCGCACCACGCGGGCGCCCACGGTCTCGTAGTAGCTGTTGAACACGTAGTTGTACTGCGCGTTGCACACCACGTAGCCGGGGGCGTGGGGGAGCAGCACGAAGGTTTCAAAAAACCACGTCGTGTGCCCCAAATGCCACTTCGGCGGACTAACATCCACCACCGGCTGCACCACAAAGTCTTCCGCCTGCAACCCCTCGCAGATGGCTTCGGTGCGGGCGCGCAGCCGCTGGTAGGTGGTGAGGAGGTCGGGCGGGGTGGCGAAGTTGTTCATAAGGGTGGTGAAGTAAGGCAGTGGCCGCAACACATCAGCCCACATAACCGCCGAAAGGGCATTCGGGTTGGGGCTGCTGAGCGGGTTAAGGCCTTTTGCAACGCTCGTCCCTCGGGCTGACCGCCGCCGCCTAAGGGGCTTCCTTTTCCCTTTTGCCTACCCAAAGCCGGTTTTTCCGTATACGACGGGTTCCACCAGAATCGTCGCCGGATGTCTAGAACGCTTATCGTCTCGAACCGACTGCCCACCAAAGCCACCCGTACCCCCGATGGCCTGACCTTTTCCCCCAGTGAAGGCGGGCTGGCTACCGGCCTCGGGGCCGTGTACCGCACCGGTGAAAACCTCTGGATAGGCTGGCCCGGCGTTTCGCTGGAGCACGACGAAGAAGCCGCCCACATCACCGAATACCTGCTGCGCGACCGGATGGCGCCCGTCTTCCTGACTCCCGACGAGATTCAGGATTACTACGAAGGGTTCAGTAACGAAATCCTCTGGCCGATCTTCCACTACTTCGGGCAGCACGCCGTTTTCGAGCCGCGCTACTGGGATGCGTACGTGGCCGTGAACGAGAAATTCGCCGCCGCCGTGCTCGCCGTGGCGGGGCCGGAGGATACGATCTGGGTCCACGATTACCAGCTTTTGCTCCTGCCCGCGCTGCTGCGGAAAGCGCTCCCGAAGGCCACCATCGGCTTTTTCCTGCATATCCCGTTCCCGTCGGTCGAGCTGTTTCAGCTGCTGCCGTGGCGCCGCGAGCTGCTGGCGGGGATGCTCGGCGCCGATCTGGTCGGGTTTCATACGTTCGGTTACGCGCGGCACTTTTTGGCTTCCACGGCCGCGCTGCTTGGTCTGCCGACGGAGCATCATCGGGTGGCGGTAGACGGGCGGCTCGTCTGGGCCGACGCCCTGCCGATGGGCATCGATTTCGGCTACTACGCCCGCACCGCGATGGCGCCCGAAACGCAGGTCCACGTCGCCACCTACCGCGCCGCCCTCCGCGACGTGCAAGTCGTACTCACCATCGACCGCCTCGACTACACGAAAGGCATCGCGCAGCGCCTCCACGCCTTCGACCGCCTACTCAGCACGCACCCGGAATGGCGCGGGCAAGTGTCGCTGGTGATGGTGGTGGTGCCCTCGCGGGATCAGGTTGCGCGCTACCGCGACCTTAAAACTGAAATCGACGAGCTGGTCGGGCGCATCAACGCCCGCTACCGAACGATTGACTGGAACCCGATTCACTATTTCTACCGCGGTCTGCCGCCCGAAGAGCTGTCGGCGCTCTACGCGCTCGCCGACGTGGCGCTCGTCACGCCCCTGCGCGACGGCATGAACCTCGTCGCGAAGGAGTACGTCGCCTCCTGCACCGACGGCCACGGCGTCCTCGTGCTCAGCGAGCAGGCCGGCGCCGCCCGCGAGCTGGCCGACGCCCTCCTCATCAACCCCGTCGACGTGCCCGCGATGGCGGCGGCCCTCGACCAAGCCCTCCGGATGCCGCCCGAAGAGCAGCGCCAACGCCTCCACCGGATGCGCACGCTCGTGCGGCGCTACAACGTGCGCCACTGGACGGAGCTATTCCTGAACCGCCTTTTCTACTGTAAGATGAAGCAAGACGCCCTCGCCGCCGACGACCTCGGCCCGGATGAAATGACCCGCATGCGCACCGAATGGGACGAAGCCCCCACACGCCTCCTCCTCCTCGATTACGACGGCACGCTGATGCCCTTCGACCCCGACCCGCAGAACGTCCGCCCCGATCCGGCGCTGCTCGCGCTCCTCACCACGCTGGCCGCGCAGCCGCGCACCCGCGTGGTGGTCATCAGCGGCCGCGACCGCGCCACGCTCCAACAATGGCTCGGGCACCTGCCGATCAATTTCGTGGCCGAGCACGGCGTCTGGATGCGCGACGAGGCCGGGACGTGGCGCCTGCCCCAACCCCTCCGTAACGACTGGAAACGCGAGCTATACCCCGTGCTGGAGCTGTTCGTGCGCCGCACGCCGGGCGCCTTCATCGAGGAGAAAGAGTATTCGCTCGTCTGGCACTGGCGCCGCGCCGACGCCGCCCTCGGCGCCGACCGTGCCCGCGAGCTAGCAGCGCACCTAAGCTTCCTCGTCACCAACACCGACCTGCAAGTCCTCGAAGGCAACCGCGTCATCGAGCTGAAAAACGCCGGCGCCGACAAAGGCACCGCCGCCGCCCGCCTCCTCGAAGAACACCCCGCCGACTTCATCCTCGCCATCGGCGACGACCGCACCGACGAAGACACCTTCCGCGCCCTGCCGTGGACCGCTTGGATGGTGAAGGTGGGGGAGGCGTCTACGTCAAAAGCCCGGTTTTCGGTGGATTCTCCGGCGGCGGTGAGGGCGGTGTTGCGGGGGTTGGTGGCCGCAGAGTTAGGGTAAAGGTGCTTCGCCCATTGGCTTTGCCTGTACTTTCGCGATGACTTGTCTGTCTGCGGGAAGTAGAGATTAAACAAAGTGTAGCGTGTTATTACTTTGCGGGCTAAGTGCGTGCCTTATAGTTTTGCATTGAAACTTAATCCCTGAAAAAATGAGGCTTCTCCCAAACGTAATGTTTCAACTTTTTGAGGAGTTGTGGTTTGCATCAGATAACAGCACAGTGCCGATTGAATACATTGGCATTCGGCTGATGGAGGTTGCTAAATCAACAGGGAATTCGCGGGAGTATGTTCGAGAGCACTTTAAAGAGCTTATCACGCAAGGATGTGTTAAGATGATTTCGGAAACCCCTTTGCTTTTTGTGTTTACGGAAAAGGGTAAGAACGTAAAGACTCTTGCTGATGTCGAGGCAATAACAAGCAAAGTTGCCTAGTAGGAGCTGTTTGAAGGCTAGCTTTAAAAGCATAGCCCGGTACTTCCTCACACAAACGTCGGTAAATTTAGTCGTCTGGTAATTCGATAAGCCGCATTCGTCAACCCCGCGTGGCTGTATTTTCGCGAAAAATCTTCTCACTCCGAGCCGTTTTAGAGAGGTTGAGCAAAATTAGCAATGAAAAAATGTGGAGTGATGGTAATGAGAACGTCGAAATAAAATGAAAAGTAGCATATTGCGTTGTAGGTGTTTGGTCTTAGCTTTGGTGTTTGTCTCCTGTGGGCAACAAGAGCTAGAATTTGATAAAGAAAAGTGGGGCACAAAAGACGATGTTTTTTATGCGTATCGCGAAAAAATGACCGCCGACCTAGTGAAAAATCACTTGAAAAAAGGAATGAGCCACAAAGAGGTTGTAGTGCTCTTGGGGGATCCTGAATTCGAACAGGGTAATCAAATTAATGCGCTTGCTTACGATATTTCGGTTGACTACAGTTGGGATATTGATCCTCAACAAGGCAAAGTGCTCTACATAGAATTCGCAAAAGATTCAACCGTAAAAGGCTTTAGAGTTGACTAAGCTTACATTCGATAATGATATGTCAAGAGGTATCAAGTTTTTTGTAGCAGTGCTTGCCACGCTTGGAATTTCAAGTTGCCAGCACCGTGAAAGCGGAGAGCACACATGCGACGAAAAGCCAAGAGATGAAGTGCAGAGTTTGGGTCAAGTCGAGAAGGACTCCATAATTGTATCCAAGAAGCACAAGCCAAGCTTTGCAGCTTGTGATTTGGACGGCGATAATTTAACTGATACAGTGCAGATTGTTCAAAACACGACAAATGAGAAATACGGACTGAAAATAGTATTCGGTAATAAGAGGGTGGAGCTTTTAGGGATGAGTAAAAAATTTGTTGGACAGGAGTTCGATGACATAAGCTGGGTTGATGCGTTCGAAGTAGCACCAAAGGGGAAGACGTATTGGAACAACGTAAGTGATGAGGGGGAAATCATCTCCGAAGAAGATGTCAAAGACTCTGACAAAATCAAGTTGCTGAATGACGGCATTTTCATTCATCAGGCAGAAGCTTGTGGCGGTGGCGTGGTGTATTTTGAGAATGGCAAGTTCGAATGGATACAACAGGACTGAAGATCTGGCCTCAGTAGTATCAAGACCATCGAAATCTACACTCACGTAGCCCGTCACAAACGCCCCACCTCGCAACTTGATACCTGCTGTTCATGCGGCAATCCGCCCGATTCGACTGCGTTGCCGTACTTCAGCTTGCATACCATTGGTCGATTACCGCAAGAAGAAGTACTATTGTGTTGCGGCAACCCAGATATTGTTGGCAAGCGCATAAAATCGAGTATATGCACAAAATACCATTTCAGGCGTTAGATTGGGCAACAGTTGAAAAGACTGAGCATAAAGGAGAAACAGGAACTGCCTATTGGCAGACTTTGCAGTTTGGCAATATCAGAGTGCGGCTTGTAGAATATTCAGAAAATTATCTCGCAGACCATTGGTGTCAAAAAGGACATATTGTGCATTGTTTAGAAGGCGAGTTTGTAACAGAACTCGAAGGCGGCAAAAAATCAATACTAACAAAAGGGATGTCGTATGTGGTTTCAGATAATTTAAGTTCGCATCGTTCTATCTCAAAAGGTGGAGTGAAGCTTTTAATTATTGACGGAGATTTTTTAAAATAAAAATAGGTACCTGATTGCTCTAACAATCTCCGGCAAATCCACCTTTCCGCGCTTTAACTGACACCCGCCGCGCTTCTACTGACACCTTCCGCGCTCGTACTGACAACCTCCGCGCCCATACTGACACATACCGACACCCGCCGCCCGCCCTACACAAACGCCGGTAGATCCAGCCTTCTTGCAATCCGATACGCCGCGTTCACCAAACCCACGTGGCTGTACGCTTGCGGGAAATTCCCCCACTGCGACCCAGTTCGGGCGTCTACGTCTTCGGAGAGGAGGCCGAGGTGGTTGGCGTAGGTGAGCAGATGCTCGAACTGCGCGACGGCTTCCGGCACGCGCCCGACGCACGCGAGGGCTTCGACGTACCAGAAGGAGCAGATGAGGAAGGTGGTTTCGGGGGTGCCGAAATCGTCGGCGTGGCGGTAGCGGTAGAAGAGGCCTTCGGGCGTCCGTAGCTCGGCTTCGAGGCCGCGAAGGTGGCGCTGGGCTTTCTCGGAAGTCGGTTCGAGGTAGCCCATCGTGATGAGCTGCAAGGTGCTGGCGTCGAGGTGCGGCGAGCCGACGGCGTTGGTGTACACGCCGCGCTCGGCGTCGTAACAGGCTTCGATGTGGCCGGCGGCGGTTTCGGCGAGCTGGGTAGCTTGCGCGGCGAGGGCGTCGTCGTGAGTGTGCTCGGCCACTTTGCGCGCGGCTAGCGCCCCCGCCCAATGGAAGAGGTACGTGTAGCAGTGGTGCTGCGCGAGGGTGCGGAATTCCCACAAACCGGCGTCGGGCTGATCCATCGTCCGCTCAATGAACCCGAGCGTATCCGCTACGAGCGTGGGGGAGAGGGTGCGGTCGGGGTCGCGGAAGCGTTGGTCGATGTAAAGCGGCAGCAGGGCGGTGAGCACTTGGCCGTAGCCGTCGTTTTGGGTGTGCGTCCACGCATCGTTGCCGATCCGGACGGGCTGGTTGCCACGGTAACCGGCCAAATCCAGCTCGCGCTCAATCAGATGCGTGGCCCCGCCGATGCCGTAGAGCGGCTGGTAACGGTCGGTGGCTTTGGTCGTGACGGTGGCGATGAAATGGAAATACCGCTCCACTTCCTCAAAATGCCCCAAGCTGTTGAAGGCGTTGAGCGTGTAATACGTATCGCGGAGCCAGCAGAAACGGTAATCCCAGTTGCGGCCCGAGCCGGGCGCTTCGGGCAGACTGGTGGTGGTGGCGGCGATGATGGCGCCAGTGTCTTCGTACTGATGCAGCTTGAGCGTGAGCGCCGACCGGATGACCTGCGCCTGATAAAACGACGCGATACTCGTGCTCTTCACCCACTGCCGCCAATACCGCGTGGTTTCGCGCAGGAACCGCTCGGCCGTACTCGCCAACGGCGCTTCCAAGGGCGCGCCGTAGGTCAGGACGAGGTAATGCGGCTCCAGCAGCACTACCGGCTCATCGTCGAGGAGATAGGTGAGGGGAATATCAGTCGTGAGCCGCAGCTCTTCTTCCAGCCCTTTGAACGTGAGGTGGTTGGAGCTGCGATGCGGGTCGAGGGGTTGCGCACCGTAATCGGCCACGGGCTGGCAGGTTACGCGGATGCGCGGCGCCCCCTTCAGCGGCTCCACCTTGCGGATGAGCATCAGGGGGCGGTAATAGCGGTCGTATTGCGGGAAGCGGGGCGCGAAATCGGTGACGCGGTATTGGCTGCCGTCGGCGGTCGTGACGTCGGAGCAGAGGATATTGGTGTTTTCGAGGTAATACTGCCGGGTTTCGGCGGGCGGGCCATCGGCGGGCAGGAGCGCGAAGGAGCCGCCGCGCTCCGTATCCAGCAGACTTCCAAAGACGAACGACGAATCGAAACGCGGCCAGCACAGCCACGCCACGGCCGTATCGGGCTGAATAAGCGCCAGATACGCGCAGTTTCCGATGAGGCCGAGGTTGTAGAGGTGGCGGTCAGAAGTGGCTTCCTGCATCCGAAGAAAAGGCGGGCGGGAATGTCAGGCGCCCCCAAAGTGTACCCCCGCCGCCGAAACAAGGTTACGTGTTTCGGCGCTCAGCCGCACCCGTACTGACACACGTCGCGCTCGTCCCGACACCCGTCGCTCGCACTACACAAACTCCGGCAACTCCAACCTTCGCTTAATACTAAAAGCTGTGTTTCTCAGCCCGATGTAGCAATACATTTGTGAAAAATCGCCCCAGTGCAAGTTGAAACAGAGAAACTTGTTTAACCGAAAAAATCAAAAACAATGTACAGTCATTTGTATGGTTACTATAAAATCAAGTATGATGAGCATTTTGGCCAGAAGCTGGAAAGGTCATTTGTGGTCGAGTGCTTGTTAGAGACGAAGTTGTTCAAGCAGAAGACTCCTCAGAGTTTTGAAAATGCAGAGGGTTTTCCGTGGGTTAGTATAGCGATAGTGGAAACGTATAACGGTAATTACGCTGTGCATGATTTGGAAATTCCGTTTGTTACTCTGGTAATCATAGTATGCTCTAAAGGGGATGAAGATGATCAGGCGAGGTATGTCAGTGCTTTTAAGGATGTTGCTAATAAATTGGGCTGGCGTCTTTATCTCGAAGAAGATGAAGATGGCAACAAAAACGTCGAAATAAGCTGAAAAAACAGCTTTTTAGGGGGTGATCCGGACGTCGGAGTGGGCGTTGAGAAAAGGGCGCCCCGCACTCAGCGGCGCCCATTGCGCGAGCGACGAACCGGCCCTTTCCGCACCGGCGCGGGCGGCGCGTCGAGGAGGAGCTGGACGCGGGGGTGCCCGGTGCGCAGGCGCAGCCACCGCGTCAGGCGACCAGTTTCGGCGGAATCGGGGGCGGCGCTGAGGGTGAGGCGCAGCACGAGGAGGCTGTCCGGGGGCGTGACGGAATCGGCGGGGGGCTGCACGAGCCAGCTCAGGCCGAGGCGCCGGACATCGGGGTGCTCGACGCGCACTTCGCGCAGGAGCGCGGCGGCGGGCGGCAGGCGGTTCATAGCCTGCTGGGCGAGGAGCGCCTGTTGTAACCGGTCGAGCCGCACTTCCTGCGCCGCCAACACGGCGGCATTGCGGTTCTGGAGGTCGTCGAGGAGCGAGGCGCGCAGGGCGTCGGCGTCGGCAGAATCGTAGAGCGCCATCCCTTGTCGGATGGTGAGCGTGGCGCGCCGCAGGTGGTAATCGGCCAGCCGGGCACGCGCCGAATCGAGCCGCGCCGCCGACACGCGCTGCCCCGCCAGCAGTAGGTTCATGGTGCGGGCGGAGGGGTCGAGGCGGCGGGCCACCACGTACGTATTCGTAAACGTGAGCTGCTCGTCGATGAACCGGCGCGCATTTGCCTCGAACAGCGCCCGCTCCACGATGCGGTAACCGAGCCACACGCTCGGCAGCGCCGTGAGGAGCGCAATGCCCCACGTCAGGCGGTGCACGCGACGGCCCTGAGCAGGGTCGGCGAAGGCGTGATTGGGGACTTTCAGAAACCGAACCACCATAAACGTGGCCAGACTGATGAACACGCCGTTAATGAAAAACAGGTAAAACGCGCCGAGGAAATAGTCGAGGTGGAGCGTGGCAATGCCGTAACCCGCCGTGCAGAGCGGCGGCATCAACGCGGTGGCAATCGCCACGCCGGGCACCACGTTGGTGTAGGTCTTGCGGGTGAGTGCAACGGCCCCGGCCAGTCCGCCGAAGAGGGCAATCAGGACGTCCCACGCGGTGGGCGTGGTGCGCGCGAGCAGCTCAGAGCCAGCCGTGGCGAGCGGGGTCAGCGTGAAATACAGCGCCGAAGTGGCTATGCTCATGCCCGCCGCAATGAACAGGTTCTTGAGCGCGACCCGAATCATCTCGACATCGGTCGTCGCGACACCGTAGCCCACGCCCACAATCGGCCCCATCAGCGGCGAAATCAACATAGCCCCAATAATCACGGCCGCCGAATTGACGTTCAGCCCCACCGACGCCACCACGATAGCGAAGATGAGCACCCACAGATTGGTGCCCCGGAAGCGCAGTCCCGCCAGCACGCTTTTCCGGATGGTATCGGGGGAGGCCATATCGGCCGTCAGGTCGAAACGCTCGCGCAGGGGCGCCATCCAGTCAGAAAGCTGCATCAGAATCGATATTGAATAAAAACGACCTGCCTAACGCCCCACCAGCCGGGTAATCACGCGCCCGAGCGTCAGGCCCTGTACAATCAGCGAGAACAGTACGACAGCGAGCGTCATCGGTACGAAGACTTCGGGGTAGAGGTGCCGCGGCAATGCCAACGCCAACGCCAGCGAGATGCCGCCGCGCAAACCGCCCCACGTCAGGATTTCAAGCGAGCGCGGCGGCAGCGTCTGGCGCAGCCCCAGCAGCGTGGCGGGCACCCAAAGCGCCACGTAGCGCGCCACCACCAACCCCACCGCCACAACCGCACCGAGCACGAGGTAGGTACCCTGCACGCCCACCACTACCAGCTCCAGCCCCATCAGCACAAAAAGCAGGGCGTTGAGTACCTCGTCGAGCACTTCCCAGAATTTGATAAGGTAGTCCTGCGTTTGTTCCGACATGGCCTCGTCGCGGGCGCTGTTGCCCGTGAAAACGCCCGCCACTACCATCGCCAGCGGCCCCGAAACGTGCAGCGCGTGGCAGAGCGCGTAGCCGCCGACTACCATCGCGAGGGTGATGAGAATTTCGGTCTGAAAATGGTCAATACTCTTCATCAGGCGGTAGCCGACGTACCCAATCGCAAGGCCCGCGAGCAGCCCGCCGCCCACTTCGCGCAGCAGCAGCAAGCCGATGGCCCCGGCCGTAGGCGGTGCGCCGATGGGCAGCGCCACAATCAGGAGGGTCGAAAAAACGACCACCCCGACGCCGTCATTGAACAGCGATTCACCGACCAGATTGTTCTCCACAACCGGCGCCAGCTTCGTTTCCTTCACGATGCCGAGCACCGCCACCGGGTCAGTGGGCGCCAACATCGCCCCGAAAATCAAGCAAGGGAGCAGCGGAATCGGCAGCCCGACGAGCTGCAACAGGAAATAAGCCGCCGCGCCCCCCAGCACCGTGCTGATGACCACGCCCACCGTCGCAAACGCCAGAATGCTCCGCGCCGCCGCCCGCAACGCCGCATACTTAATGTGCAGAGAACCGGCGAAAAGCAGGAAGCTAAGGACGTTGCCGAGCAGCAGCTCCGGAAAATCGAGGCTAGCGAGGGTGTCGCGGGTCGCCGCGACGAAGGCGGGGGAATACTGCCCAGCAATCAGGACTCCTATCGCCGCTACCGTCCCGAGGAGCATAAACAGGATGCCCGCGGGCAAGCGTAACACTCTGACGTTGAAGTAGGAAAACGCGGCGGTTAAGGTTAAGAGTAGGGCAAAAAATGGAAGCATCAGAAGGCATTAATTCCCGGTAACGCAACATTGGTCGCTGCGCAGTCAGAATGATGGCGGGGATCGGTCGGCCTTGGCAGCCTGTCCGGACCGATAGTCGACCGGTTTCCCAAGGCTCATCAACGAATGTAGCGTTATCGCGTTGCGGTACTGACGTAAAAACCCCGCGCCCGGCCGCTGCGTGGCCTTTTTACTGTTAACGCCGGTTCAGGAAAGTGGATGCGTAACGCTTCGACAGCAGTTACCAACTGGTGGCTAAGACTGGTTGCCCGGTCTGGTCCGAGAGGTGTTTTTTAGTCCGAGGCATAAGCAATCAACGTATTTCACTTCCTTTGTCGGTACGCTTAGGGTTGTTAGCTGGAATGGCAGAACAGTAAAAAACGTTGGAATATGAACCCGTTAATTGAAGAGTTTCAATCGGCCAAGCTGTCGCCTGACAAGATTGCCTTCATCGTGAGTAAAGGGCGGTTGGTCAAGGTAAAAAGTCAGTCCCTACTCGTAAGGCCAAATACCTACTGCGACAAAGCTTTTTATGTGCTGAAGGGAGGCTTCGTGTGCCGGTACATAGACGAGGAGTTGGAGATTAAAAAGACCATCAACTTCTTCCTCGAAGGGTTTCACCCCTTCATGTCCTGCGTAGACAGCTTCTTCTCGGCAACAAAAACGCAATGCGAGCTGCGGGCAATCAAAAACTCTGAAATTGTTGAGTTCGACAAAAAAGACATTGATGACGTTTTAACCAGCGACCTTGAGATTTCTAAATTCTATCACTCCCTCGTCACCAGAGCTTTACAGGAAGAGAATGATTTCAAGTTGAAAATTATCGCCTATTCTTCCGAGCGCCTTTACAGCTATCTTATTACGCATTGTCCGAAAGTGATTCAGCAAGTGCCGTCCAAGTACATAGCGGAATTTATGGGAATCTCTTCTGAATGGCTCAGTAAGCTGAAGCACCGCATCTGATATTTATTGAATTAGTTCAAGTAGTAGCCTGTGGGTGCCCGTCTACTTTTGCCTTGTCACTTTATCAAGACAAGTCAAGATGGCAACCCCCAAAAATGTAGGTTACTTGCCCGAAGATTTCAAGCAATCGTTCGCCAAGTATTACGATGAAAACATCGTAGACATTGCCCCCGAAGTGCAATACGCACTCGACAATACCCCTTTTCCGACCGGCGATTTGCCGCCTTTCGCTGAAGCCAGCTATCTGGAAGCCGCAGGCTACACGAAGCTGGAAATGGGATACACCGATGAGCCGGATGGCTCGGCACACGTCGCAATGCTTACCCAAATGCCCGGCGTAACCCCCGAAATGTGGGACTGGTGGTTTGGGTGGCACGGCAGCAAAAACAGCCGCTACAAGCTGTGGCACCCAAAATCGCACGTGAGCGCGGTGTGGGAAGACGGCAAAGACGATATCTCCTACATCGGCCGAAATTCCTTGATTGAAGAGTACATCGGGGATGAATTCACCCATGCCGCCATTCAATTCAAACAACCCACTGAATTCGGTTTCTCATTTGAGGCCGTTAAAGACCCGTCGCAGGCGGTCTATATCTGTGCCCGCATCGGGCATCCCTCTTTACCGCTCGACTATGGGTATCTCGTCCATCAGGTGCGGGCGGTAGAAGGCGGCTCAGAGATGCGCTCCCGCTTTTGGATGGGCGGACAATACATTCATATCAGAAAAGAGGGGCTGATGGCAGACCTTGTTTCTTCGTTTGCGCAAAAAATGAAGAAGCTGCCGCCAACTTTCGCGTATGACCTGATGCAGCATTGCTCGCAGGAAATGAATCATCTGGCGGCTTTTTTGCCAAGCTTGTATGCCGAGATGAATCAGACAATCGAAAAGCTGTTCGTAGAAGGTCGGGTAATTGACCGAACCGACGAAGCGTTCGAAAGCGTGGTCATGGGGTCTTTGTTTAACAAAATTGACCCCGGAAAAAGGCCCCTGAAAATTGTGGAAGCGAAGTCTGTTCAAGACATCGTGGCAACGATTAAGTATGCAAAGTCGCACGGAAAAAAAGTAACCGTGTGCTCGGGTGGTCATAGCTGGAGCGCTAACCATTTGCGCGACAACAGCATTTTGATTATGATGAAGCACTTCAACCAGTTTGAAGTCAACGTAAACGAAATGACCGCAACTGCGGGCCCGGGCGTGGGCGGGAGTGTGTTGATGCTCGAATTGTTTAAACACAATCTGTTCTTCCCGGCAGGTCACTGTAAAGGCGTTTGCATTGGCGGTTACCTGTTACAGGGCGGTTATGGCTGGAATGGCCGAAAGACGGGAATGGCTTGCGAGCACGTAACGGGTATTGATGTCGTTACGGCCGATGGCGTGTATATCTACGCCAGCGAAACGGAGAATGCCGATTTATTCTGGGCGGCAAGAGGGGCAGGGGGCGGCTTCTTCGGAGTTGTGGTGCGCTTTCACTTGAAACTGTCCGTACTCCCGAAGTACAGGGCGATTATCGTACACAACTTTCTGATTAAGTATCTGGAAGACGTGTATAACTGGGCTTACGAAGTAGGGCCGACTATCCCGAAAGCCGTTGAGTTTCAGATGCTGATGAGCAACCGAATGAGTGGCTTCTTCGGCCCCGGCATCGAAGCCTGTGCCCCCATCTTTGCCGACACTAAGGACGAGTTCGAAGAGGCGATGGCCTTTATGAAAAACAGTCCGATTAAAAAGAAGGCGTTGATTGCTACGCCTGCTTTTGACCCCGGCATCGATGCGCTCTACAAGACGGTGATGACGCATTACCCGGAAAACCACTATTGGGGCGTAGATAATATGTGGACTCACGCACCAATCGACGACCTGATGCCATACATCAAGGAAATCGCCCGAACGCTGCCGCCTGCACCCGCTCACTTCCTATGGCTGAACTGGCATCCCGGTAATATCAAAACGGATATGGCCTACTCCAACGAGGATGCTATCTATCTGGCGCTGTACGGCAACTGGAAAAACGCCGCTGATACGGTAAAATACGGCGATTGGGCCGCTAACATTATGCAGAAGATGAGCCATATGAGCACCGGCATTCAGCTGGCCGACGAGGGCTTACACAAGCGCACTGCGCCTTTCCTGTCAGATGCTAATCTAAAGCGGATTCAGGAAATCAGAGCCGATAGAGACCCCAAAGGCTTGTTTCACGAATGGCATAGCCGGCCGGAAGTCAAATAAAGACCAATTAGCTCGTCGGCGAATCTTCTCGATTCGCCGACGAGTTTTTTTTGTAATTTCTATGCTGTGTTTTGTGGAGCGTCAAGCTCGGATACTGTCCAACGTTGCGGTATCGGTGACGATGACCGTTGTAATGACCGGGGGAATGTTATTCGTCCATTCAGGGTGGTGTGATAACTTTCTCCAGCTTTGGCTTGCTGATTTTTTGATTGGCTGTTGCATCGCCGTGCCTACGGGGCTGTTAATCGTTCCCGCCACCTCCAGCTGGTTTGCCCTCCATACGGACAAAGAAAACGACTATGCTGAGCCTGCGTTTCAACCTTTCGAACGCTATGCTAAGCTCGCTCCTGCGTAGCGACTGCGCTTATACAGAAGACTCTGCTGCACCCTGCTGGCCTATGGATGTTGGTGCTTATCACGCATCAGGGCGATGATATCGCGGAGCGAATCACGAATCTCGACCAATACCTCGTGTGTGCTTCCGGCCGGCGAATCGGCACCGGTACGGCGGGCCAAGAGGTGTTGGCGCTGTGCGAGAATCTGGTGCCGCAGCTCCTGCGCCCCCATTATGCCCATTAGCTGCATATCGTGCGCCTGCCCGGTGCTATGGCCCGCCGTTTCAAACTTGAGAATGCTCAGGTTGAAATGCCGCAGCAATGGGCCTTCCACGAAGGTCACGTCTTGGATATTTTCTAGCGGAATGGTTTTCTCTGTCTCGACAATAATGCCCTTTCGGAAACGGAGAGCTTGCGTCGTCAGCTCACATTCCAGCTTCTGAAAGTAATGACGGCTCCACCATTGACCAATGCCCAAAAGCCAAAACGGTAATACCAGAATGCCGATAACTGATGCAATCAGGACGAAGGCACCGTACCAGAATAAATAAGGCCGAATTAGCGGATTGAATTGCGCCGTATGCAGTACGGCAGGTGGGAGCACAGCTGGAGCAGGGGAGACCATTGGAAACCAAATTGAGGACGATGCTTTCCAAAGATAGTTGTCGCCCCCACGGCTCGGAAGAGGCGCGGGAGGAAGTGCAGGAAAACTTCCCCTCTTCCATACCCACGTCGAGAACTAAGTGCTAAGCGCTCTGCGCCAACAATCCCATCTTCTCCCGAACCCGCGCCAACACGCCGTTCCCGTAGGCTTTAGCGCGTTCGGCGCCGACGACGAGCCGCCGGTCTAGCTCCGGTAGGTCGGCCATCAGGTCGGTGAATAGGCGGCGCTGCTCGGCGTAGCGGCTCACGAGTACATCGTAGAGCGCCTGCTTGGCGTGGCCGTAACCGAAGCCGCCCGCTTCGTATTTCTGGCGCATCGTGGCGGTATCCTCTGGGGAGGCGACGAGCTGGAAGAGACGGAAAACGGTATCGGTCGCGGGGTCCTTCGGGTCGTCGAGGCCTTTGGAATCGGTGACGATGCTCCGGACGGTTTTGAGCAGCTCTTTGTCGGGCACGAACAGGTCAATCGTGTTGCCGTAGCTCTTGCTCATCTTCTCGCCGTTGAGGCCAGGGACGGTTTTCACGTCTTCCTGCACACGGGCCGTCGGCACCACGAGCGTCTCGCCGTAGATGCGGTTGAAGGCTTGCGCCACATCCCTTGAAATCTCCAGATGCTGCACCTGATCTTTCCCGACGGGCACGAATTCGGCATCGTAGAGCAGAATATCGGCTGCCATCAACACCGGATACGTGAACAAGCCGGCGTTCACATCAGCCAGCCGATTGCTTTTATCCTTGAACGAGTGCGCGTTGGCGAGCATCGGAAACGGCGTCAGGCAGCTCAAATACCACGTCAGCTCCGTGACCTGCGGAACGTCGGATTGGCGGTAAAACAGGTTCCGCTCGGTATCGAAACCGAACGCCAACCACGCCGCCGCCACCGCATAGGTGTTGGCGCGGAGCACGGCCGGGTCGCGCACGGTGGTGAGCGAGTGGAGGTCGGCGATGAAGAAGAGCGAGTCGTTCTGTGGATTTTTGGCCAGCTCTAGCGCCGGAATAATCGCGCCGAGAAGGTTGCCGAGGTGCGGGCGGCCAGTGGCCTGAATACCCGTAAGAATGCGAGCCATAACGAAGGAGAGCTAGGGGGAAAAGTGACGATAGTAGAATGAGCCAAACGGCCGCTACTTACTCAAATCGCACTTTCTGCCCGGTATTGTAAGCGCGCACGACCGCCGGAAGGTCATTGCGCCGCAGGTAATGCTTGTCAATCAATTCGAGCAGATCGGGGCGGTCGGCAAGGAGCGCGCGCCATTGTGCCTCGAATGCCGGTGAGTAGCCGCGCGGCGGCAGCTTGGGCAAGGTCTGAAACGTGAGGTCGCCGCGCCGACGGTAGATGAACGAGCGCACCAGATCAGTCTCGTGAACTACGCCGGGCACAAAGCTCGATAGCACGAAACGGTTTTCGTGGGGGGCGTAGAAGCCATACAGCTCAATCCGGCCGCTATCCTGAAACACTTCGACGTATTCGGAACGCACCGATTTCTCGGCTTCCGGCCCGCCCTTCAACATTCCTAGCCGAATGAAGCGCCGGTTGTCGTAACCGAAGCTGACGATGCTATCGTGGGGCAAAATCGTCTCGGCCTGTTTCGCCGAAACCGTAATCACGGCCGGTTTGCCCTTATCCTTCCGCAAGCGCAGCTTCACTTCGGCCGGACGCGCCGCGCTGCGCGCCATCACCACGGAACCTTCGTGAAACTCAAACGCCGACAACGGCCCCGCCTCCGCCCGGGAGTAGAGCTGGGCGACGGCCGCAGTCGACGGACCAAAAGCCAGCCCAACGGCCAGCACTAACAGACAAACTATTCGCATCAGCGGCAAAATTAAAGCCCTTGGTCGGAGGCTGCTTCCGATTCTATTTCCAGCGCCGCCTTCCCGAGGTAGCGGTCAATGATTCCGTGCGCAACATACAGCACCGGCGTGAGGACGATAGCCGCGCAAAGCTTGTAGACATAGTTGATCGTGGCGACCTGAATCACAAGCGACATCGGCCAGTTTCCGAAGACGTGAAACGCAATCCAGAGCACCACAAAGGAGTCGATGAGCTGCGAGACTAGGGTTGAGCCAGTCGCCCGCAGCCAGATGTAGCGCTCGCCGGTGAGGCCGCGCAGCCAGCCGAAAACAGTGGCATCAATCAACTGGCCGAACAAGAAAGCCGTCAGCGAACCGGCAATAATGCCTAACCCTTGCCGGAAAATGGCGGTAAAGGCCAGATCGATATTCAGCGGATTACCGGCGGCATCTTGGCTGTTGAGGTCGAGCCAGAAGGCCGCTGGCGGCAGCTTCGTGACGAGCGTAATCACCAGAAACGCGTACAGAATCAGCGCCGACGTCAGCCACGAAATCCGCACGACGCCCTTCCGACCAAAATACTCGTTGATGATATCGGTCGTGACGAACACGACAGGCCAAATGATGACCCCCGCCGTCAGATTGAAATCGAGTGGGTCGGAACCGAACACGCGCAACCCGGCGCCGGTCGTGCCGAGAAGAGCTTCAAGGGAGAAGATTTTGACACCGATAATCTCCGCCAGCAGCGCGTTCACGATAAAAATACCGGACAGCACGAGCAGCAAGCGCGATTTCTTGGATTCGAGAGAAGGTAGCGTAGACGTTTTCGTCATGAAAGAAAGTCGGCGGGGGCGAAGCGGAAAGTGCGCGGCAAGTCGGAAGCAGCGCAGCGCCCGAAGACGGGCGTAAACCACCTTCCGCCCGAATCGTCCCGGTGCAATGACCGGAAAAAGCACCGAAAGGCTGCCCGGCTGGCCGTTTTCCGCTTTTCGAGCTTTATCTACACTTCGGCGGGCAGCACGTGCGCCACCACGCTCACCTGCTTGCCTTCCGTGGCGAGCTGCGTATTCGGAAACACGGCCCGCGCTTCATCGAGCAGGGGACGCAAATCGTGGTAGCGGGCCGAAAAATGACCGATCAGCAGCCGTTTCACGCCCGAAAGCTGCGCCAGCGTAGCCGCTTGCTGCGCCGACGAATGCCCGGTTTGCTCGGCGCGCGTGACGCGGTCGTGCAGGAACGTGGCTTCGTGGTACATCAAATCCACCCCGGTGAGAAGCGGAATGAGCGATTCCTTGTAGCGCGAATCGGCGCAGTAGGCGTAGGCACGGGCGTGCGACGGAGGCGAGGTAACCGCGCCATTGCGCACCAAAACAGCGCCGGTAGCGGGGTCGAGGAGGTCGTAGCCGTGCTTGAGCGCCACGAGCTGCGCGGGCTTCAGGCCGAGCGGCAGGCGGTCTTTGAGCAGGTGCCGGAGCTTGGCTTTTTCGCGGAACAGGTAGCCACAGCACGGCACGCGGTGATCCATCGGGAGCGAATGCACGGTCAGGCGCACATCGTCGTAAATGAGCGCGTGCTGCGTGGTATCGACCGGGTGAAACAGGAGCGGGAACGAGAGCGCGGTGCCCGAGTAACGGAAGATTTCGGTCAGAATCACGCCCAAACCGGCAGGGCCGAACAAGTGCAGCGGCGTCGTGCGGCTCTGCAAATGCATCGTGCTCAGCAAACCCGGCAGACCAAAATAATGGTCGCCGTGGAGGTGCGAGATGAAGATGTGCGTGATACGCTGCGGCCGAATCCGCGATTCGAGCAGCCGCTGCTGCGTGCCTTCTCCGCAGTCAATCAGGGCTACCCAACTACCCACTTCCAGCACCTGCGCCGTAGGGTGGCGCGTGAGCGTTGGCGAGGCCGAAGCACTGCCGAGGATAGTGAGAGCAAATTCCAACCGCGAGGAAATCAAAGACAGAGAAGAAGCAACCACTCCGAGCCGGGTGCTACCGAAAAGCGTCCATCGGTGGGCAAACCGAAGGGGTGGCTTGTCAGCAGGACAAAAACTATTCCCGAACCGTGCCAAACTTATCGGGCACGGAGGCCGCAGCAGTCTCCGTGCCCTTAATGCGCGGGGCCGCCGAAGGTAAGCGAGCTACACGTGCTTTGCCACTCCGCCGAGTCGAGGGTGGGGTGCGGCGTCATCCGGATGCAGCTCACGAGGACGGCGCTGGAAGCTTTCAGGCGGAACTGCACGCGCCCGCGCAAATCGGTGCGGAGGCGGAGGGGCGGGTTGGGCTGGTCGGTGCGCTGCCGGGGTTGCTGCCAGATGTGAACCGTCTGACCGGCAGCGGGTTGGCCGCGGCTCAGCACCACTTGCAGGCTGAGCGTATCGCCGATTTTCAGGCGATACGGGTCGCGCTCGGGGATTAATTCGAGGGGCAAGCCGAGGCGATGATGCCACAGCGTATCCTCCGGATTAGCGGCGCCGGGCGCGCTCGGATTCGCCGTCGGCGTCACCACGCTGATCAGCGTTTTCAGGCATCGGCTGGTGCCTTCGCGCGCGGGCCGGTCCAGCTCGTTGCGGGCGGTGCGGAGGGCCAATACGGTGGTTAAACCGGGCGGTATCAGGTTGCTAGTGCATCAATTGGGGTTTCGAGCAATTGATTAAAAATTTGTTTGGGAGTTTTCCAGTCGAGGGTTAGTCGGGGTCGCTCGTTGAGGGCTTGCTGAACCCAGTTGAGCTTCCGGGCCGAGACG
>JANNMJ010000238.1:0-57257 GCA_031397815.1 Hymenobacteraceae bacterium | reverse complement strand
CCCGGCCGATGAGGTGGCGCGGACCGAAACGGTGGTCTCGAACGGCCGTCTGGAGATTCGGAAGCGCGGCGAAGGCAAGATGAGCTGGGGGAAAAACGAGCCGCCCGTCGTGGTTACCGTCACGATGCCGACCATCGAGAGCCTGAGCGTCAGCTCCTCCGGCGGCATCCGCACCGAAGGCACCATCACGGGCGCCGATCTGGCCTTGAGCTTGGCAGGGTCCGGCGATATCCACGTCGCGGCGAACCTCACGGGCGCTTGCACCACGGCCGTCGCCGGTTCCGGCGATGTGCAATTGAGCGGAAGCTGCGCGAATCACGCCGTCCGGCTGGCGGGTTCCGGCGATATCAAAGCCGCTAAAATGATGGCCACCAACGCCACCGTCAAGCTCGCCGGCTCGGGCGATGTGAGTGTCGCCGCCGTCACTTCCCTCGATATCAGCGTCAGCGGCTCAGGCGATGTGCGGTACACGGGGGCGCCGAAAAATCTGGTTACCCGCGTGACCGGCTCTGGGTCGGTCGCGAAGCTGTAAATCGACTTTTTGCCTTCCGGATTAGTCATTCAAAGAATCCCCCTCTATTTGGTCGAGGGGCTGTGGGTGAAGACTTCCGCTGCTCGCTAACCGTCTTTACCAATCAATCCCCTAAATGCCCTCGGCTCCGCAGCCGGGGGCGTTTTTTTTGCCCGTACTTGTCCGTACTTGCACGCCTATGGCACTTATTCCTCCCGCGCTGCGGCTCGGCGATACGGTTGCACTGGTGGCACCGGCGCGTAAAATCACTGTCGAAGAAGTCGCGCCCGCCGTGCGGCTGCTCGAAAGCTGGGGCTTGCGCGTCCGCCTCGGCGCCACCATCGGCGCGGCTGACCATCAGTTTGCCGGTGACGATGCCCTCCGTCGCGCCGACCTCCAAGCCGCCCTCTCTGACCCCACCGTGCGCGCCGTCCTCTGTGCGCGCGGCGGTTACGGCACCGCCCGCCTCCTCGACGACCTCGACCTAACCGCCTTCCGCCGTGCCCCGAAATGGGTCGCGGGCTTCTCCGACCCCACTGGCCTCCTCGCGCACTTGTGGCGCCACGCGCAGTGCCCGAGCCTCCACGCCACGATGCCCGTGCTGATGGCGCAACCCAACCACGAAACCGCCGACGATTCGCTCCGTCGCCTCCTGTTCGGCGAGCCGCTTACCTACGCGGCGCCGCCGCACCCGCTCAACCGCCCCGGCGTGGCGCGCGGCCGGTTACTCGGCGGCAACCTCACGGTGCTGCACACGCTGCTCGGCACCGCGTCAGACGTGGATTGGAACGGGGCGATTCTCTTCCTCGAAGACCTCGACGAATACCTCTACCACATCGACCGGATGATGGGCCATTTGGCGCGCACCGGCCGCCTGAGCGGTTTGGCGGGCCTGATAGTCGGCCATTTCAGCCTAATGCGCGACAACACCGTGCACTTCGGCCACACCGCTTACGACATCATCCGGCACCACGTCAGCGCCTACGATTTCCCGGTCGCCTTCGGCTTCCCCGCCGGTCACGAGCCGCTCAATACCGCCTTCATCCACGGCGCCGAAACCGTGCTGACGGTTGACGGCGCGGGGTTGGCGCTGGGGTATCGGTAGGAGAGGATTTGCCCCATCCTCGCGCCTCCCAAGTCCATACTCAGCGCGTATCCTCACCCCCCAGCCCCCTCTCCAAAGGAGAGGGGGAGCCTGATAAAAAGGTAATTTCAAAAGCCCCTCTCCTTTGGAGAGGGGTTGGGGTGAGGATTCCTAAGCCGCTGGCTGCGCTGCCGCCGTCGCCGCTGGTTGGCCTTCCACGAACAGCACCGTGAGCAGCGTCTGACCGACGGCGCGGAGCGTCGTGCGGTCGATGATGCTCATATTATCAGAGGTGGCGTGGTGGTAGGCGGGGAAATATTCCTGCCCGTAGGGGACGTGGTCGATGATATCGATGGTCGGCAGGCCGCCCCGGTTCATGTAGACGTGGTCGTCGGTGATGCCGGGGGAATCTTGATCGAGGAAGAACGCGCCGAAGCCGAGGCGCTGCCCAATCTGCCACACCCGCGTCACCTGCGCGGCGGCGTATTGGCGGCTCACTTCCTCGCGGGAGAACTTGGCGTCCTTCGCGGCGCTCATATCGAGCAGAATGCCGTAAAGCGGCTGCGCGCCCGTCCGGGTGCGGTTTTTCGCCCAATACTGCGAGCCGAGGCACCACGAATCCTGCCCGCGTCCTTCGAGCATATTGGTCAGCTCCGACTGCGAGCTTTCGTCGTATCCATAATCCTCGCCATCGAAAAGCAGCACATCCACCCCGACGCCGGGGTCAGTAGTTTGAAGCTGCCGCACGATTTCGAGAATCTGCGCGACCGGCGCCGCGCCATCGTTGGCGCCATCGAAAGGTGCGTTTTTCTTGACGGGGTCTTTATCGGCGAACGGGCGGGTATCCCAGTGCGCTGCCAACGCGATGCGCTTCGTAGCCTGCGGCCGCACCTGCGCCAGAATGTTGCGGAGCTGAAGCTGCTTTCCATCGAACGCCATCTGCACGAACTCCTGCGGCTGCACGGTAGCGCCGAAGCGCTTGAGCGTGCCGATGAGCCAGTCGCCGCACGCCCGGTGCGCGGCCGTGTTGGGCACGCGCGGCCCAAACGCCACCTGCCGCGCCGTGAACGCGTAGGCCGAATCGGCGTTGAACGCCGGGATATTGGCGGGCAGCGGCGCGGGCGCAGCGGGCTTCTCGGTAGTGGTCGTGGTGGTAGTGTCGGAAGACGACGAAGAGCTATCGCAGCCCGAACAGGCCGTCAGCAGAGCGAAAGACGCCGTTACGGCAGCAAGGGAGAACGAGCGCATCGTAAATCTAAATCGCAGATTAAGCGGATCGAGTTGATCACGCAGATTAAAAACACCTAACTATCGACCAAAAACTGACCGCAGATTAAGCGGATTGAGCTGATAGCGCAGATTTAAGAATAGTTGATCATCGACCAAAAATTAAAAACCTGTCGACTAAAAACCGTCAACCAAAAACCGTCGACTAAAAACCGTCAACCAAAAACCGTCAACCAAAAACCGTCAACCAAAAACCAAAAACCCAAAACCTACTCGTCGTACACCCAGCGGGCGCCGGCTTTAGTGTCGTTGATGAGGAGACCTTGCCGCTTGAACTCCGCCCGCAGCGCATCGACGGTGGGGTAATCCTTCGCCTCTTTCGCCCGGCGATAGAAGTTCAGGCCCATCTCGCGCCACGCGGTGCGGTCGTCGGGGGCCTCTTCGACGAGGCCGAGGACGTCGGTCACGAGGGCGCGGAACACGTCGACGGCGTATTGCACGGCGTTCAGGCCCACGCTTGCCAGCTCCGTCGGTTTCGTGCTGAGGGCGTTGAGGCGGCGCAGCACATCGAAGAGCGACGCCACCGTGCGGGCTGTGTTGAGGTCATCGTTCAAGCCCTCAAAGCAGCGGTCGGCGAGGGTGCGCAGCTCGGTGCCGAGGGTTTCGTCGAGAGTGTCGGGCGCGGGGGTGGCGGCGGCTAAATCGAGGAGCGCGGGGAGCGTCAGTAGGCCGTTGAGCATCTTGTGGTAGCCTTTGCGGGCGGCCACGAGCGCATAGGCGGTCACGTCGGCAGGGGAGCGGTAATGGGTTTGCAGCAGGAAGAAGCGCGCCGTCATCGGCGTAAACGCCTGACCACCGAGCGCCGCCGCGCCGTCGTACAGCTCGCTCAGCAGGATGAAGTTGCCGAGCGATTTCCCCATCTTCGTTCCGTTGACGGTAATCATGTTGTTGTGCATCCACCAGCGCGGCCCATCCTTGCCGCTCTTCGAGCCGCGTCCCTGCGCGATTTCGCATTCGTGATGCGGAAACATCAGGTCCAGCCCGCCGCCGTGAAGGTCGAACTCATCGCCTAAATACTTGCGGCTCATCGCCGAGCATTCCAGATGCCACCCGGGGAAACCCTCGCCCCACGGCGACGGCCACCGCATAAGGTGCGTCGGGGCAGCCTTCTTCCAGAGCGCGAAATCGGCGGGCGCGCGCTTCTCGTCCTGCCCTTCGAGCGTGTCGCGGGTGTTCGCGAGCAGTTCTTCCACCACGCGGCCGCTGAGCTTGCCGTAGTTGCCGCCCGCCGCCTGATAAGCCGCCACATCGAAGTAAACCGACCCGTTCGCTTCGTAAGCAAACCCGTTCGCCAGAATCTCTTCCACGAGCTGAATCTGCTCCGTAATATGCCCCGTGGCCTGCGGCTCGATATCCGGCGGCAGCACGTTGAGCCGCCCGATGAGCTGCTGGTAGCGGCGCGTGTAATTCTGCGCCACCTGCATCGGTTCGAGCTTTTTGAGGCGCGCTTCCTTCGCAATCTTGTCGTCGCCGGTGTCTGAATCGCTTTCCAGATGGCCCACGTCGGTGATGTTGCGCACGAAGCGCACCGTTAGGCCACGGTACTGAAAATACCGCCGCAGCACATCGAATACCACCGGCCCGCGCGCATTCCCGAGGTGCGGCTCGTTATACACCGTGGGGCCGCATAGGTAAATGCCCACCGCGCCGGGCACGAGCGGCTCGAACGGGGCTTTCTGGCGCGTCAGCGTGTTGTAGAGCACCAACGGCTCGGTAGCCGGGGCGGGAAGGGGAGAGGGCACGGTCGAAATCGAGGTCGAGGGATTCACGGGGGCAAAGGTCGGTAAAGGGCGGGCTTCAGCGCGCTGATGGGACGCCGGTAGTGCGCTGGTAGTGCGACGTGCAACCGACTTAAGGCTTACTCCGGTTTCGGCCCAACGCGGTACATCGCTTCCAGCGGGAAATGGTCGGAGTAGCGCACGTCTTCGTGCACTTTCAGCCAGACGGGGTCGAGGCGGTCCGGGGTGCTGAACTGGTTGTCGATACGCAGCAGCGGCAGCCGTCCGTTATACGTGCTCCCGATGCCCGCCCCAATGCGCTGGTGGGCATTCACGAGCAGGTTGTTGAACACCGAGTACGTATAGGAGTACGGCACGTCGTTGAAATCGCCGCACACCACCACCGGGTACCGACAAGCGCGGATGTGCGCCGCCACCGTATCGGCCTGCCGCGAGCGCTTGACGGCGCCGTTGCGGAACCGCCGCAGCAGACTGATGCCCGGCGCATCGAGCCACGCGCGGCGTTCGGTCGTCTCCACAATTTCCTCTTCATCGAGCGACATACTCTGAAAATGAACGTTATAGACCCGAATCGTATCGGCCGGCTGCCCATTGCGCGGCGGCAGGCGCAGGTCGGCCCACATCGCGTGGTTCTGCGTGACTTGGTTCGGCTTGAACGAGATGGCACCGTTATCCACCACCTTGAAGCGGGAGAAGATCGCCAGTCCAAACTCCTGCCCTTCGCGCCGGTGCGCCACCGAAACCACCCCGTGCCGATGCGCGCCGAGGCGTCGGCGGGTAGCGAAATAGGGGTGGGCGTGCTGCGTCTGCGGCGTCTGATTATAGTATTCCTGCAAGCACAGCACCTCGGCGGGGTGCTCGTCGAGCCAACGCACTTCGGCATTGGATGAAGCGTAATCGGCGTCGGCGAGCTTGCGGTAATAGTTGAAAACCCGCACGTTGTACGAGAGCACCCGAATGCGTCGCGCCGAGTCGGGCGGCAGAGCATCGGGGTCTTTCTTCTGCGGCAGCGCCGCGCCGGGCAGCATTTTGGGCGGCTCCAGCGTGGGCGGCGGATGCACGGCAAACCCGCGCTGCACGTAGCCCCAGCCCAGAACCAGCACCGCCAGCGCCACAAACGCCACGGGGCGCCGCTTCAGCCCGGCTACCACCAGCAAAATGCCGCTCAGTAATAACGCGCCGGGCAGCGTCATCGCCCCGAACGCGGTGGGCCACCACCAGCGCGGCGGCACCTGCACGCAAATCACGCCCACTAACGCCCACACGGCCGTAGCCCACACTACCAGCCGAAGCCATGAGCCGCGCGATGCGGAAGAGCGACGGCTACCCGAACGGGAGCGAGTGTGAGAGAAAAGCATCGGAAACACAACAGGCAAGAGTAACCGCAAAGGTAGGCCGCCCTATATCGGGTTGCAGAACCCGCTTTATTCGCCGTACCTTTGCACCGCAATTCAGTGCAAACCTGCTGGCACCGCCGCAGGAACCGCAGGAGGGGCTGGCTCACGCCGCCCCTTTGTCGTTTCCGGTAGTTTAGGATCAGCACCGGCTTTTATTGATTTTTCTGACCGTATGACGCTTACTTCCGATTTGCTCCGCCGTTTGGCCGAAGAAGCCCTGCCCGAAGGCAGTGGCGTGTTCGTGCTTGATGCGCGCGTATCCGAATCGCCGGTGCGGCCCAAGGCGCGCGTCATTCTCGACGGCGATGAAGGCGTCGGAATTGATGAGTGTGCGCACGTGAGCCGCCGCATCAATCGGCAGCTCGAAGAGATGCTCGGCGAAGAGGCGAGCTACGTCCTCGAAGTCACTTCCCCCGGCGCCGACCAGCCCCTGACGCTCCCGCGCCAGTTTCCGCGTCACGTCGGCCGCACCCTCACCGTCACCCGCGCCGACGGTACCCAAGTCACCGGCGAGCTGCGGGCGGCCACGCCCGACGGGCTTACGCTCGCGCCGGAAGCCCCTAAAAAAGGCAAGTACAAGCAGTCGGCCGCCGAAGTGGCGGCGGCTCAGGAAGGCAGTGTCGAAATTCCGTTCGCCGACATCAAGTCGGCCGTTGTTGTCATTTCGTTTAAATAACTGGTCGCTACGCCGTCGGGCCGTGCGTTAATTATCGCCGCCCGGTGGCCCCCATGCCCCACCACCGATAGCCAATGAACCACTCCGAGCTGATTGAATCGTTTGCAGAGTTTGCCAAGTCGAAAAACATCGACCGGCCAACGATGATGCGCATTCTCGACGAAGTCTTTCGGGCGATGATTAAGAAGAAGTACGGCTCCGACGAAAACTTCGACGTCATCATCAACCCCGACAAAGGCGACCTTGAAATCATGCGGAACCGCGAAATCGTCGACGACGATTCCGAGGATATCTGGGATTTTGATAAAGTGGCGCTCACCGAAGCTCGGCAGATTCAGGACGACTTCGAAGTCGGTGAACAGCTCGCTGAGCCGATTACGCTCGAAGACTTCGGTCGGCGGGCGGTGCTGACGGCCCGTCAGACGCTCATCCAGCGCGTGCGCGATCTGGAGAAAGACCTGATGTACCAGAAGTACAAGGATTTGGTCGGGGAAGTCATCTCCGGCGAAATCGCGCAGGTCTGGGGCCGCGAAGTCATCCTGCTCGACCGCGAGGAAAACGAGCTGGTGCTGCCGCGCGCCGAGCAAATCCCGAAAGACCGCTACCGCAAGGGCGATATCATCCGCGCCGTCGTGCAGCGGGTTGAAATCCTGAACGGCACGCCGAAAATCGTCCTCTCCCGTGCCTCCCCGACGTTTATGGAGCGCCTCTTCGAACAAGAGGTCCCCGAAATCTTCGACGGCCTGATCACGATTAAAAATATCGTTCGCGAACCCGGCGAGCGCGCCAAAGTAGCCGTAGAAAGCTACGACGACCGCGTGGACCCCGTCGGCGCTTGCGTCGGCATGAAAGGCTCGCGGATTCACGCCATCGTGCGTGAGTTGCAAAACGAGAACATCGACGTCATCAACTTCACCGACAACCTGGAGCTGTACATCCAACGCTCCCTGTCGCCGGCGAAGATTTCTTCGATGAAGATTGACGCCGACGCTAACCGCGTCAGCGTGTTCCTGAAGCCCGATCAGGTCAGCCTCGCCATCGGTCGCGGCGGCCAGAACATCAAGCTCGCCTCGCGGCTGGTCGGGATGGAAATCGACGTTTTCCGCGAATCCGAAGGTTACGACGACGAAGACGTCGCAATCGACGAGTTTGCTGACGAAATTGACGGTTGGGTGATTTCGGAGCTTAAGCGCGTCGGTTTCGACACCGCCCGCTCCATTCTCTCCGCCGAACGTGCCGACCTGATTCGTCGGACCGAGCTTGAAGAAGAAACTATCGACGACGTCCTGCGAGTCATTCAGCAGGAATTTGAAGAAGAATAGGGAGTAGGGAGAAGGAAATGGAAGAAGAAAAAAGTGGGCAAAAGCCGCCATTCTCGGCTGCTGCACAGTCCTGTCCGGCTTCTGAATCCATATCCTTCTCCCTCCGAACCCTTCGTTCCGTCGCTCTGTTAGCCTTTTTCGTACTCGCTTAGCTATTCCGCTAACTCACTATCCCGTACCTTTACGCCCGTATGGCAGAACAACCCGCGATGAGGCTAGGAGCGGCCGCTACGAAATTCAACGTTGGCCGCGACACGCTCATCGATTTTTTGGCGAAGAAGGGACACGACGTCCCGAACAACGTCAACACTAAACTTACGCCTGACCAGATCGGCCTGCTCACCAAGCAGTACGGTTCTGACGAACAGGCGAAAATCGAAGCCAGCAAGCTGAGCCTGGGTAAAACCCCCGGCAGCCTGGAAGACGATGCGCAACGCTTAGGTGCCCAAAAAGCCGACCTGAACCCCTTCCTCTCGCGGAAGGATCAGTCGAAGACGGCCGTGGCCGTTGAGGCTTCGGCACCCAAGAATGCGCCTACTAAAGCTCCGGAACCCGCTCCGGCCGCTCCCGCGCCAGTCTCTGCTCCAGAGGCTGCGGGTTCGGCTGCGCCCGGTTTGAAGGTACTTGGCAAAGTAGAGCTTGATGCCAGAGGCCGTGTCGTGTCGCCACGGCCCGCTGCTCCTGCGCCAACGCCGCCGCCCGCTACTCCGGCCCCTGCGGCTGAAGTTCCGGCTCCGGCTCCGGTCTCACCACCGCCGCCGCCCGCCGTCGTAACTCCTGAGCCAGTAGCGCCGGCCCCGGCTGTCGTGATGCCTCCGGCTCCGGCGCCAGTTGCGGCCGCTCCACCAGTAGCCACCCCGCCGACTCCGGCGCCCGCCCCTGCGCCGGTTGCCCCAGTGGCTACCCCCGCGCCGGCTGCTCCGGTGGTTGCAGCGCCAACGCCAGCCCCGGCACCTGTAGAAGCCGCTGCCCCCGCACCGGCTCCTGCGCCCGTGGTGCCACCGCCTGCACCAACGCCCGCGCCAGCCGCAAAAGCGCCTGAAGCTCCGGAAGCGAAAGCCCCGGCTGCGCCAGCTCCTAAGCCAGCACCAGCGCCCGCTCCAACTCCTGCTCCGGCAGCGAATAAGCCCGCGGCAACTGCCCCAGCGCGCCCTTCAGCGCCTGCTGCCCCAGCAACTCCGCCGCCTGCTCCGGCCGCGCCGGCTCCAGCCCCTGCGGCTGCGCCCGATGCGCCCGACGCTACGGGTGGCGATGCCACGATTGTAGCTAAGGCCGATCAGCTGAAAGGCTTGACCGTCCTCGGTAAGATTGAGCTGCCGCTTGACGGTGGCCGTCGTGGCCCCGGTGGTCGTCGGCCGGTCGCGTCGAGCGATGTGCGGAAGAGCGGCCTCGGTGGCAACAACGCCACGGAAGGCGGTAAGAAAAAGCGGACGCGTCTGCCCGGTCAGCCAGGTGGCCCGCCGGATCAACAGTCACGGCCGCTGAGTGCGCCGGCTGGCGGTGGCTACGTACAGCGTGGCCCCGGTGGGCCGGGCGGTCCGGGTGGCCAACGCGGTCCTGGTGGCCCGGGCGGCCCCGGTGGTCAGCGCGGTCCGGGTGGACCGGGTGGTCCCGGCGGTCAGCGTGGCCCCGGTGCGCGTACGGGTGCTCCAGCGCCTAATGCGCCGCGCGTTGAGCTGACGGACAAGCAGATTCAGGATCAGATCAAGAACACGCTGGCGCGCTTGAGCGGCGGTGGTGGTGGCGGTCGGAGCCAGATCACGAACCGTCGGGCAGCCCGTAAAGGCCGTCGTGATGCCCGTGCCGAACAGGCGCAGGAGCGCGAACGCCTCGAACAAGCCGAAGCCGGTACGCTCAAGCTGACCGAGTTCATCTCGGCCAACGACTTGGCGTCGCTGATGAATGTGTCGGTCAACGAAGTCATCAAGGTGTGTATGGGAATGGGGATGTTCGTCTCCATCAACCAGCGCCTCGACGCCGAAGCCATTACGGTTATCGCCGATGAGTTCGGTTTCGATGTCGAGTTCCTGTCGGCAGAAGAAGAAGATACGTCGTACATCGTCGAGGACGATCCGGATTCGCTCATTCCGCGCGCTCCAATCGTCACGATCATGGGTCACGTCGACCACGGCAAAACCTCGCTCCTCGATTACATCCGGAACGCTTCCGTAGCGAAAGGTGAGGCCGGCGGGATTACCCAGCACATCGGCGCTTACGAGGTCACCACGAAGGACGGCCGTCACGTGACGTTCCTCGATACGCCGGGTCACGAAGCCTTTACGGCTATGCGGGCACGGGGTGCGAAAGTGACCGACATCGCAGTGATCGTGGTCGCGGCCGACGACGCCGTGATGCCGCAGACGAAGGAAGCCATCAACCACGCCCAAGCGGCGCAGGTACCCATCGTGATCGCGATGAACAAGATGGACAAGCCTTCCGCCAACCCGGAGAAGATCAAGGAAGAGCTTTCCCAGATCAATATCCTCGTCGAAGACTGGGGTGGCAAATACCAGAGCCAAGGCGTTTCGGCGAAAAGCGGGATGGGTATCGACGAGCTGCTCGATAAAGTCCTGCTCGAAGCCGAATTGCTCGATCTGAAAGCGAACCCTGATCGCGCCGCAGTCGGTACGGTCGTGGAAGCCTCGCTCGATAAGGGCCGTGGTTACGTGACGACGGTACTCGTGCAAACCGGCACGCTGCGGGTGGGGGATATCGTGGTAGCGGGCGCCAACTTCGGCCGCGTGAAAGCGATGACCGACCACCGCGGCAAGAAAATGAAGGACGCCGGCCCATCGATGCCTGTTCAGGTACTCGGTTTCGACGGCGCTCCGCAGGCCGGCGACAAGTTCGTGGTGATGGAGACGGAGCGCGAAGCCCGCGAATTGGCCACGCAGCGTCAGCAGCTGGCCCGCGAGCAGAACATCCGGACCAAGAAGCACATCACGCTCGACGAGATCGGTCGTCGTCTGGCTATCGGTCAGTTCAAGGAGCTCAACGTCATCGTCAAAGGCGACGTGGACGGTTCGGTGGAAGCACTGTCCGATTCGCTCCTCAAGCTCTCGACGCCGGAAGTGCAGGTGCGAATCCTGCTCAAAGGGGTCGGCCAGATTTCGGAGAACGATGTGCAGCTGGCTTCGGCTTCGGATGCCATCATCATCGGCTTCCAGGTGCGTCCTTCGCAGCAAGCCCGCAAGCTGGCCGATCAGGAGCAGATCGATATCCGCCTCTACTCGATCATCTACAACGCGATCAACGAGGTCAAGGACGCGATGGAAGGCCTCTTGGCCCCCACCGTACAGGAAGTGGTTACGGCCACCCTCGAAGTCCGGCAAGTGTTCGATATCACGCGCATCGGCACCATTGCCGGGTGTATGGTCACGGACGGCACGATTACGCGGAACTCGAAAATCCGCCTCGTGCGCAACGGCATCGTGGTCCACACCGGCGATGTGCTGGCCCTCAAACGCTTCAAAGACGACGTCAGCGAAGTCCGTCAAGGGTACGATTGCGGTGTCTCCTTCAAAGGCTTCAACGCCATTGAGGAAGGCGATACTATTGAGGCTTTCAAAGAAGAAGAAATCAAGCGTACGCTGTAATTCAGCTTCTTACGAAAACGAAAAAACCGCCCCGGTTGCCTGCAAAGGTGGCCGGGGCGGTTTGCGTTATAGGGATTTGCCCGGCTGCGCTGGATTTAGGCCGATTCACGCCGATTCATCTCGCACCAATAGGGTGCGGGCGGGCACAAGGCCGCGCCCCTACGGGTGTTGGAAAATCGATACGCATAGACGCAGGGTGACCGTTCGTGCTGTCAGCAAACAGAATGTAAGGGCTGGGCCTTGTGCCCGCCCGCGCCAATGCAGGGATTATAGCGCGCTCAACGTAGCCGTGCAAAGGCACAAAAAAGCCGTCCGGATGCAGCGAGCATCCAGACGGCTTTCTTTTAGCGTCGCTCACCAAGGAGCGAGGTGCGATTACTTCTTACCAGCGGGCTTCTTAGGCGCGTTTTGGCCCTTGATGCTGGCCAAAGCCGTCTTCGACTGCTCATCGGTTGGGTCGAGGGCGAGGGCCTTCTCCCAGTAAGGCTGCGAAACCATCAGGTTGGCCTTATCGCCTTTGCGGAAGTAGAAGAAGGCAATGGCCTTGTTGGCCTGCACGAGCTGCGCCTTGTACTTCTCGTTCTCCCCAAGCGAATCGACTTTGGCGATGAACTTCTCAAAGTGTGGTTTCGACAAGCCTTTGACCGACTCTGGGTCGAGGCCTGCGTTGGCTACGCCTCGCTTGTAGTAAGCGAGCGCAAACGCCGGGTTCACCTTCGTGATGATCTGGTAAACCGAGTCGGCCGAGCCGAATCGGTTGGCCTTCTCGTACGTGTCGCCGAGGTAATACAGATCGACGTTCGACGGTTTCTCGCCTCCGGCGCGCACGCGGGCGCGGTAGATGGCAATGGCCTGCGGATACTGCTTCTTCCGAACGTAAATCTGCGCCACTTCCTGCTGAAGCTCCTTGTCGGTCGAGTCCTTCGCGAGGGCTTGCGTCAGGGTCGGCAGGGCTTCGTCTTCGCGGTTGTTCTTGCTCAGCGCGCGGCCGTAGTACACGGCATCCGACGGAATCTGCTGCTCGGCCGGAAAGACTTTGCGGTAACGCTCCATTGCCGCGAGGGCACCTTTGTAGTTCTTGCTTTCGTAGAGCGCATACGCTTGCAGGCGCCGCACGATGGCGTTCGACGAGTCGAGCGTCATCGCCTTGTTCAGCTCCGTCAAGGCGTTCGCGTAATCCTTCGACAGGAACAGGAACGCGGCGTACTTGGCCTGCGTAGCGGGCGCGTTCTCGGCGCGGTTGCGGTACTCCGTGATCATTTGGGTGGCTTCCTTGTAGAGGCCCGCCCGGTAGTAGATGTCAGCCAGCTCGGCGTAGGCCGGAGCGTAGTTGGCATCGGCTTTAATAATCTGCTGGAAGTCGTCGCGGGCGCCGTTGTTGTTGCGCGAGCGCTCGTTCAGGATGCCGCGCCGGTATAGGGCGCGCACATCGTTGGGGTTCGCGGTAATGGCCTTGTCGTAGGCGGTCATGGCGTCGCCGCCTTTACCGCCCATTCGCAGGTACAAATCGCCGAGCACGACGAGCGCGGCCGGGTCGTTGACGCGGAGCTTGGTCGTGACGAGCTGCAAGTCCGCCACTGGCTTCGAGAAATCCTTCACCGTCTCCGGCGCCGCCACATAGGCTTCGCCGATCCGGACCAGCGCGTCAGCATCCTTTCTTTTCGTTTGATTGCGGACTTCGTCGAACTTCGCTTCCGCGCCGCCAACGTTGCCCCGCTGCAACAGCGCGGCGCCGTTGCTGATTTTGCCCAAGTTGGAGTTGCCATACTTGATGCTGCCTTGCTCGAAGAAGTACGCCGCCGAGTCGGTCTTGCCGATGCGGCTGTACAAGCGCCCGAGGGCGAAATAGGCTTCGTCGGAGCCGCCGGTAGCCACGTTTTTCAACAAGGCCGTGCGGGCCGTCGAATAGCGCTCCAGCTCAATGGCACGCTGTGCATCCGGCACCGACTGGGCGTTGGTCATCGTCGGCAGGGCCGTGGCGGTGATGCCGAGCAGCGCGGCGCCGAGGAGGGCCGGTTTCCAGGTCTTGGTCATTGGGAGGGGAATGGTTTGAAAAAGCAAATAAACAGAAGGGTTCTAACGGTGCCCGACTGCTTTTGGGTTCAGCCGTTGTCGTTTAATGGCCACGGATGGGCTTACTCCTGAGCGGGTCGGTCGTCGGCGGTTTGCACCAGCCGGACCGGAACCGACGCCGGTACCAGACCGGCTTTCAGGAAAATACGTTGCCCTTTGTCGCCGGCGACGAAAGAGGCAAAGCCGGTGCCAAGTCCGGAGCGCCCTTCGCGGCTGATGATAAATATCTCGCGCGTGAGCGGGTAATGCGCCCGTCCTTTCACCTTCGAGAGCGCCACATACCCCTGGAATGGCTGCATATAATCGGCCGCCGTCGGGGAGCTGTTCTTCGAGGAGAGCGCCACTACGCGCACTTTCCGCAGGAAGCCTTTCACGGTAGGGTCGTCGCCATCGGAGAGCCAGTTGACGCCCAGAATGCCCATAGCACCGGGGTGCGTCGCGACGTACTCGATCAGCTCCGGGTTGGTCTTGGTGGCGAAGAGCGCTTTGGAAAGCGCCGCGCCGTGCAGCACCGAATCCTTCACGTACCGGGCGGTGCTGGAATTGGCATTGTCGAACACGACCGCCACATCGCCCTGCTTCGACTCGGGGTTGATTTGCTGCCAACGCGTAAACCGCCCGCTGCAAAGCTCCGCGAGCTGCGCGACGGTGAGCAGCGAGTCGGGGTTCGAGGGATGCAGGATGATGGCTACGCCGTCGAGGGCGATGGAGACGGTGGTCGGGATCAGGTTGAGCCGCGCCATTTCGGCGTCTTCGTCCTTCGTCAGGCGCCGCGACATGATGATATCGCGCACGCTATCGGACGCCATAAACTCCTCAACGGCTTGCGTTTCAGGTAGGTAGCTGGCGCGGACGCGGGCGTCGGGGTAAAGCTTCTGGAACGTATCGATATGGGATTCGACAATCGGCTGAAACGATTCATCAACGGCGATACGGATCGAGCCGCTCGTGGGCGTATCGAGCAGCTTGCCGTCTTTACCGGTTTCCTGGCAGCTCGTGGCCAGCAATAGCAGGGCGGCCACCGAAGCGGCTGTCAAAGCAAAGGATTTCAGCACGTTGATACGACGGAAAAACACGGTTTCTAGGCTCACACTCACACTCACGTTCACTCAACGGAAATAACGGCGCCACACCCGCACCACGCGCAGCGCGCCGTAGAGCATCAGCACAACGGCGAACACGTAGCGCCAAAGCGGCGCAATTGGCAAGCGGCCCGGCGTGAAAGCCACCGCAATCCCCAGCCCGATATACGCCACCGATAGCAGCAAAGCCACGTACCCCACCCACGGCCGCGCGTGCTGATTGATACGCTCGTCGGCGTAACGGTCGTCGGGGCCGTCGTCGGCGCCGGGCGTGGGGCGGGGCGGAGGTGTCGTCACGGGTGCGAAGGTAGGTAGTAAGCGGTTTGGATATACGAAAAAGCCGAAAAGGCGTTCCGGCCAGCCGCGTCGTATCGACGCAGCGAGTCAGAACGCCTTTTTCCGCCGAATAGTTGGCGCTGCTGCGGGTCACGGTTCGGGACGCCAGCGGGGCGCTGGTCAGTGCCTACTTTATCTTGAACACGATAGGCAGGTTGAAGTACACTTTCACGGCGCGGCCGTTCTGCATACCGGGCGTGAAGCGCGGAAGCAGGCGCACTACCCGCAGCGCCTCTTCGTCGCAGCCGCCGCCAATGCCTTTCAGCACCACCGGGTTCACTACCTGACCCGTTTCATCGACCACGAATTTCACGTACACTTTCCCCTCAATGCTATTGCGCAGTGCGAGGGCTGGGTATTTCATATTCTTCCCGAGGTACTTCAACAGCTCGCCGTAGCCGCCGGGGTAGGCGGGCATCTCTTGCGTCATAGTGAAGATTTCGTCCGTAGCCGTGCCGCCAGTCGCGGGCGCTGCGGGAGTTGGGTCGATGACCGATACGGCGCCGGGCTCGCCCACTACGGTGGTAGCGCCGACTTCCGTCGTGTTGAGCTGCGTCATCGTCGGCTGGTCGGTCGCCGGCGTTGGGTCGGTGTTGGCGACGATGCGCGGTGGCGTGAACGCCGTTGTGCTGACCGGCGAGCTAACAGGCGGCGGCGTTGCAACGGTGGGAATCACCGGCTCAAAAATCGGCGCGTCTTGTAAGATGAATTCCGGACCCAAGTCGGGTTTCGCTTTGGCGATCGGTGCCAATTCTGGCCCTGCGAAGTAGCGCATCACCGTCGGCGTGCTCATCGCCAGTAGGCACCGGAGCATCGTGAGGGCGGTGGCTTGCTTGAGGTGCGAATCGTATAGGCGGCGCAGCTCAAACGCGCCGTACGCCTGATTACGCCCTTCGAAGATGATTTCGTTGAGCGAGACGCGCGAGAGGTCGGGCAGGGTGCTAGTCATGGCGGCAGGACGTTAAAAGGTGAATGCGAGTCGGTTATCGGCTGCTACTCTCTTTGAACGGCTGCGCTTGCGGGGTTATTGTGTGACTGGCCCGTGAATCTCTTCCGCGAATCTGCTCAGGGAGCTTACAAAACCCCCGAACGCGAATCGGCCCGCGACCAGCCTTCCGAGGAAGACCAATCGCGGGCCGATTCTGATGCTCACCCGGCTCGAAAGCCTAGAAGCCAATTACTTGATCTGGAACGCTACCGGTACGTTGTAGTACACTTTCACGGCCCGACCGTTTTGCTTACCCGGCGTGAAGCGCGGGAGCATCTTGATCACGCGGGCAGCTTCTTCGTCGCAACCGCCGCCGATGCCTTTCTGAACGATGGGGTTCGAAACCTGACCGTTCTCGTCGACTACGAACTTGATGTACACCTTGCCCTCGATGCCGTTGCGGAGCGCAAGCGCGGGGTACTTGATGTTCTTCGAGAGGAAGCGGATGATACCGGCGTTACCACCGTCCGGAAACTCCGGCATCTGCTCGACATAGTCATACGGCTTGTCTTCGACGATACCTTCGGTCGGCGCGTTTTCCACGAGGCCGCTCAAGTCGGGAGCATCTACGTTGCCTTTCACCGACACCGTCGCAATCTCGTTCTTGATGTCGGCCTGCTTCACGATCTCTTCCTCTTTCCGCACTTCCTCGTCTTTCTTAATGACGGGGGGCACGAATTTCACCGTCGTCACCACTTGCTGCGGTGGGGGCGGTGGCGGAGGTGGAGGAGGGGGCGGTGGCTTGTTTTCGAGAGGTGGCGGCTCTTTGAGGTCATTGAGCGTCACGATCTTTTTCTTAACCACTTCCTTCTCCACCGGCGACAGCAGCCGCGCAATCAGCGGAGCCGCAACGAACAGCGCAAACGCGATGAAGGCGATGATCGCCGCCCGCATCAAGTGCTTGTCGTAGATCTTACGAAGCTCGAACGCGCCGTAAGCCTTGTTCCGGCCTTCAAAGACGATATCGTCGAGGGAGGCGCGTGAATAATCTCGGAATGTCGTATCCATTGGCGACGCGGATTAAATGTCGATACCGACTTGCTCCTTCATGATCTTCTTCTCCTCAGGAGTGAAGTCCTTGATGAGCGCGTAGGCGCCGATGTCGGTGATGCTCATCTCGTCCAGAATGTCCACCATATTCTTATAGCGGGCCACTTTGAGCGGCTTAATCAGCACGAAGAGCTTGTCTTTGCCACCATTCTGGGCCTTGTTCGTCGTCAGGCGCTCCATCAGGTGCTTGCGGATACCGCCCGCCGAGTAATCGGTGGTTTCGATCTTCGCTTCTGGCTCATTAGCCAAACCATCCAGATAGAACACCTTGTCGTTGGGGCCTAGATAGACCGTCAACGCGTTGGAGGCTTTCAGCGGAGGTTGCTCTTCCTTGGTTTCTGGCGGAACCGGCATGCTGATCTGCATCACCTTCGGCTTCGCGAAGGTGGTGGTCAACATAAAGAAGGTCAGCAACAGGAAGGCCAAGTCCACCATCGGCGTCATGTCGATCTTGGTAGACTGCTTCTTGGGGCCTTTCTTCTTGCCTCCGCCACCCTTTTCTTGAATTTCTGCCATTGCTTTCGAGCGTGGTTATCGTCAGGGAAGTAGCCGGAGCTACATCGCTGGCTTGTTTTCCATATCGGTCACCAGGTAGAACCGGTTGACCTTCTTGTCCTGCAACGTCTGAATGATCTTCTGCATTGTCAGGGCGTCGGCGTCGTTGTCGCCTTTGATGGCGGCTTTCACGTCGCCGTTCGCCAAGCGCGAAAACAGAATCCAGTCGGCGAGCTGATTGTCGAGCGAGTCGGAAGGAATCCCCGGCTGCTTGATGGCTTTCCGACCTTCGGTATCTTCCGAGAGGAACTGCCCGAGCTGATTCATCGGCATCCCGAACGACGGCAGCAGCACGAACGTCTTGATCTGGTCTTCCGACAGCGCGGGCTGACGGTACTTCTTGACCATCTCTAGCAGCGCCGTGCGCTTCTCCTTCTGACCTTCGATACCGAAGAAAATGCGCTTGTTCTTATCCACCTGAATCTCCATCAGATTCGATTCGGGCTTCACGAGCGACGAAATCGACGATGGCGTATCCACGGTAATGGCGTCTTCCGGCGCGAACTTGGTGGTGAGCATGAAGAATGTCACCAGCAAGAAGGCCAGGTCCACCATTGGCGTCATATCCAATGATGGTTTGGTGCGGTGCGGTTTTACTTTGGGCATTCTGAACTTCTAACGAAGAGCGAGAGAAAAAAGTATGGTGCGGGCCTCAGTCGGCCGCTTTTCTGTTTGAGCAGCAGCGGCAACGGATCTGTGCGAAGCCCGCACCACACCTAAACCAAAGAGCCTAAGCTGGGAAGCTTAGCCGCGGTTGCTGTGCTGAGCAGCGAACGTCTGAGCAATCGAGAAACCAGCCTCGTCGATAGAGTAGGTCAGCTCGTCGATGCGGCTCGTGAAGTAGTTGTACATGATGATGGCGACGGTCGAGCCGCCGATACCCAACGCCGTGTTAATCAGTGCTTCCGAGATACCCGTCGAGAGAGCAACGGCATCCGGCGAACCGGCGTTTGCAAGAGCCGAGAAGGCCTTGATCATACCCAATACGGTTCCGATCAGACCAACCAGCGTTGCCACCGACGCGATGGTCGAGAGGATGACGAGGTTTTTCTCCAACATCGGCAGCTCCAACGTCGTCGATTCTTCGATCTCTTTCTGGATGGAAGCCACTTTCTGGTCTTTGTCCAGCGTGTGGTCCATTTCCATCTCCTGGTACTTCTTCAGACCAGCTTTCACCACGCTGGCAACGGAGCCTTTCTGGACGTCGCAAGCGGCGATGGCGCCGTTCGTATCGTTAGCCGACAGGCGCTGACGCACGTTGCGCACGAATGCTTCGATGCTCTTGGTGCCTTTGGCTTTGTTGAGCGTCAGGAGGCGCTCAATCGAGAAGGTGATGATCATGATCAACAGGCCAAGCAGCACCGGCACCACATAACCGCCTTTGTAGACGATCCCGAGCGTATTGCCGGGTTTCGGGTGGTTCATCGGGTTGTCGCCGACGAAGTTGCTTGGGGCGCCAAGAACAAATTGAAAGATCAGGAACGCAACTACCAGTGACACCGGAATCACGATGCTGGCGAAAATGGAACCAGCGCGGCCTTCTTCTTGGGGGGCGGCAGGTTTCGGAGCCGCAGGCTTCACAGTGGTCGTGGGCTTCGGATTTTCCATCGGGCTGAAAAAAGTTGGGGGGTGTGTTTAGGGGTTTGACAAAGAAAAGGCTCTACATCAGACGGCCGGACAAAGGTTTCGCCGGCGGGTTGAAAATCTGATAATAAGGCTGCGCTTCCGAGTGCGAAGTAAGCACCGAGACGGGCCTAATACGGTTCGGGCCGGTAAATATCGGAGTAGAATCCGGGAAACGGGTGCCGCCGTGGGGCGGAATAGGCGGCTAAAAGGGAGATACCCGACGGCTCCGTTACCCCTATTCGGTGCGTTTGGCGGCTTGCCAATAGGCTTCCATTTCTGCCAGACTCAGGCTGGAAAGGGGCGTTCCGGCGTCGCGGGCGGCGTTTTCGAGGTATTGGAAGCGGCGGATAAATTTCTGGTTGGTGCGCTCCAGCGCCTCTTCCGGGTTGAGCCCGAGGAAGCGGGCAAAGTTGATGAGCGAAAAAAGCACATCTCCCAACTCATAGGTGGCGCGCAGGTGCTGATCGGGGGGTAAGGCTTCGCCGAAGGGGGCGTCGGGGCGGTTGAATTCCTGCTCAAACTCGTGCATCTCTTCCTGCACTTTGGCCCAAACCTGCGAGCGCTCATCCCAATCGAAGCCGGCGCCGCGCGCTTTTTCCTGAATCCGCATTGCCTTCACAAGGGCGGGTAACGATTTAGGAACGCCCCCAAGCACGGAAGTAGTGCCCTTCTCCTGCAATTTCAGCTGCTCCCAGTTGCGCTTGACGTCTTCTTCGCCCGTCACCTTCACCTCGCCGTAGACGTGGGGGTGGCGGAAGATGAGCTTCTCGCACTGGGCGTTCAGCACGTCGGCTACGTCGAACGCGCCCTGCTCGGCGGCGATGCGGCTGTAGAAGACGAGGTGGAGCATGACGTCGCCCAACTCCTTTTTCAGGTCGGGGAGGTCGTGGCGGAGGATGGCGTCGGATAGCTCATACGTTTCCTCGATGGTAAGGTGCCGGAGCGATTCGAGGGTTTGCTTGCGGTCCCAAGGGCACTCTTCGCGAAGCTTATCGAGGACGTCGAGGAGGCGGCCGAAGGCTTCGAGCTGCTCGGCACGACGGGCGGGGGAAGTAAGCGGCATCGGTCTCAAAGATACCGGCTCAACTGCATAAATCCGGCGTTCACCGCTATTTGTTCGGCTTCAAACGGGGGATAGGCGGTCGGGTATGCGTACTTTTGCGGCCCCGTTGCCTGACCGGTTTTTGCTCTTCGGAACAGGCAACTTTTCGCTCATCTCCCCTGGACTCAACACAGGACGAATTCTTAGCTAGTGGCACTGATCAAATCAATTTCCGGCATCCGAGGCACGATTGGCGGCGCAGTAGGCGATAGTCTTACTCCGGTGGATGTTGTGAAATACGCCGTCGCGTACGGCACCTGGCTGATGCGCACGACTCCGGTAAACCCGACGGTCGTCCTCGGCCGCGATGCTCGCCTTTCCGGCGATATGGTGAGCCGCCTCGTCATCGGCGCGCTGCAAGGTGTGGGGCTGAACGTCATCGACGTGGGCCTGAGCACGACGCCAACCGTCGAGATGGCCGTTGGCTATAAGAAGGCGGCGGGCGGCATCATCCTCACGGCGTCGCACAATCCGAAGCAATGGAACGCGCTGAAGCTCCTCAACGAAAAGGGGGAGTTTTTGAGCGAAGCCGACGGCGCCGAAGTGCTGCGGCTGGCGGAAACGGAAGACTTCGACTTCGCGACCGTCACCAAGCTCGGGCAGGTGACGCAGTCGGCGTCGGTGCTGAAGCGCCACATTCAGGATATTCTGGCGCTGGAGCTGGTGGATGTGGAAGCGATTCGGGCGCGGAACTTCCGCGTGGTCGTCGATGCGGTGAACTCGTCGGGGGGCTTTGCGGTGCCGATGCTGCTGGAAGCCCTCGGCGTGACGTCTATCGAGAAGCTGCACTGCGACCCGACCGGTGATTTCGCCCACAACCCCGAGCCGCTGCCCGAACACCTGCGCGACATCGAGAAGCTGATGAAGAAAGGCAAGTTCGACCTCGGTATCGTCGTCGATCCGGATGTCGACCGCTTGGCGCTGGTCTGCGAAGACGGCTCGATGTTCGGGGAAGAGTATACGCTGGTGGCGGTGGCAGATTATGTGCTCGGGCGGCGCGGCGGCGGCAACACGGTGAGCAACCTGAGCAGCACCCGCGCCCTGCGTGATATCACCGAGAAGCACGGCGGACAACACGCTGCCGCTGCTGTGGGCGAAGTGAACGTGGTGGCGCTGATGAAGGACACGCAAGCGGTCATCGGGGGTGAGGGGAACGGCGGTATCATCGTGCCGGACCTGCATTATGGGCGCGATGCGCTCGCGGGAATCGCCTTGTTCCTGACGCATCTGGCGAAGAGCAACCTCTCGGCGGCGCGGCTGCGGGCGACGTACCCGAACTACCACATCTCGAAGAATAAGATTGAGCTGACGCCGGATATCGACACCAAAGCGATTCTGCGGATGGTGCAGCAGCGCTACTCCAAGCAGCCGATTAACACGGTGGACGGCGTGAAAATCGAGTTCGGCAAAGAGTGGGTGCATCTGCGGCAGTCGAACACGGAACCGATTATCCGGATTTACGCCGAGTCGGAGTCGAATGTGACGGCGGACCATCTCGCGAACAAAATCATCGGCGATATCAAGGAGATTCTCGCGATGAAGGCTTGAGGAACGGGGGCGATAAGGTCGAAAGAGATTTCGACAGAAGAAACGATTGACCGCTTGACGCGATGAGCAGCAGGTTTTTACGCGCCTGAGCTGGTTTTTTGCTCCTCTTTCGCTCCTGACTCGACCAAAAACTTCCTGACAGCCCCCAAAAAGTCGGCTTCTACGGATTCGAAAGACAAAACGCGCCCCCAGTCCCTTGTGACTGGGGGCGCGTTTTTGTTCACAACGGCCGCGGCCTACCCCCGTGGGCACTACCTTCGTGCCCCGATGAGCGATGTCCTGACTTCCGCCGATTCGGCGATTCTGCTGTTGGAAGACGGCACCACCTTTAGGGGTCGGCCGCTGGGCCGACGCGGCACTACCACCGGTGAAGTTTGCTTCAATACCGGAATGGCGGGCTATCAGGAGATATTTACTGACCCGTCGTACTGCGGACAGCTCGTGGTGACCACGACATCGCACATCGGCAACTACGGCGTGATGGCGGCGGAAGTGGAATCGGGCCGGGTGCAGATTGCAGGCCTGATTTGCCGCGAGTTCTCGGAATTTTTCTCCCGTCGGGAGGCCGATGGCTCCGTGCAAGACTATTTCGAGCGCGCCGGCCTCGTCGGGATTGGCGGGATTGATACGCGGGCGCTCGTCCGGCACGTCCGCGAGAAGGGCGTGATGAACGCGATCATCTCTTCAGAAGAATTAGACGAAGCCAAGCTCGCCGAGATGCTGCGGGCGGTGCCGTCGATGAATGGGCTGGAGCTGGCATCGCGTGTGAGCGTGACGGAGGCGTATGACGTAGCGCCGCCGGTGGGCGTGGAAACGCGCTTTCGGGTCGCGGTGCTTGATTTGGGGGTCAAGCAGAACATCCTGCGGCACCTGACGCAGCGCGGCTGCCTCGTGCGAGTCTTCCCATTTGATACGCCATTGGCGACGATGGAAACGTGGGCGCCCGATGGGTACTTCATCTCGAATGGCCCCGGCGATCCGGCCGCTACGACCGAAGCGATTATGAGCGTGAAGGGCATCGTGGCGATGGCGAAGCCGCTGTTCGGCATCTGCTTGGGCCATCAGATGCTGGCGTTGGCGCACGATGTGCCGACGTACAAGATGCCGAACGGCCACCGGGGGCTGAATCATCCGGTGAAGAACCTGCTGACGGGGCGGTGCGAGATTACGTCGCAGAACCACGGCTTCGTGGTGGACGATGCGGCCGTGCGGGCGCACCCGGACCTCGAAGTCACGCATATCAACCTCAACGACCAGACCGTGGAAGGCCTTCGCCGCCGCGATGGGCGCGCGTTTTCGGTGCAGTACCACCCGGAATCGTCGCCGGGGCCGCACGATTCGCATTACTTGTTCGATGAGTTTCTGGCGCTGCTCGAAACTGGCGCCTAACGCGCCGCCCGACGGCGGGCGACGGTAGGCGCTCCGCCGCCGATGGACGGGTGAAAGGCCCGCAAGCGTCTTCTTCAATTGAAATTTCCTCACAAACCCCTGTTTTCAACAATGACCGCTATCATCACCGATATCGTTGCCCGTCAGATTTTTGACTCACGCGGCAATCCGACTGTCGAAGTAGACGTCCGCACCGAGAATGGCTCGTTGGGCCGTGCCGCCGTGCCGAGCGGCGCCTCGACGGGTTCGCACGAAGCCGTGGAGCTGCGCGACGAAGACAAGTCGCGCTATATGGGCAAAGGGGTAACGAAGGCTGTGGCCAACGTGAACGACATTTTGGCCGAAGAGCTGATCGGCCTCGACGTGACCGAGCAGAGCCTCATCGACCAAGTGATGCTGGACCTCGACGGCACGCCGAACAAGAGCCGGTTGGGCGCCAACGCGATTCTCGGCGTCTCGCTGGCGGTGGCCCGCGCGGCGGCGCAGGAGCTGGGAATGCCGCTGTACCGCTACGTAGGCGGGGTGGGCGCCAGCACGCTGCCCGTGCCGATGATGAATATCCTGAATGGCGGCTCGCACGCCGACAATTCCATCGATTTTCAGGAGTTTATGATTATGCCCATCGGGGCGCCGTCGTTCTCGGAGGCGTTGCGGATGGGGACGGAGGTATTCCATCACCTGAAAGCCGTGCTGAAGAAGCAGGGATTGAGCACGAACGTCGGCGATGAAGGCGGGTTCGCGCCGAACATCCGCTCGAACGAGGAAGCGATTCAGGTGGTGCTGCAAGCCATCGAGGCGGCGGGCTACCGGCCGGGCGAGGACATCGGCATTGCGATGGATGCGGCTACGTCGGAGTTCTACGACGCCAAGACGGGGCTGTATACGTTCAAGAAATCGACCGGCGACCAGCTGACGTCGCAGGAGATGGCTGATTATTGGGCCGATTGGGTCCGGAAATACCCGATTTTGAGCATCGAAGACGGGATGTCGGAAGACGATTGGGCGGGGTGGAAGCTCCACACCGATTCGGTCGGCAAGAAATGTCAGGTGGTCGGTGACGACTTGTTCGTGACGAACGTCGAGCGTCTGCAAAAGGGCATCGACCAAGGCATTGGCAACGCGATTCTCATCAAGGTGAACCAGATTGGGACGCTGACGGAGACCATTGCGGCCATTAACCTCGGCCGACGCAATGGCTACAAGAGCATTATGAGCCATCGGTCCGGCGAAACCGAAGACAACACCATCGCCGACCTCGCGGTGGCGCTGAATACGGGCCAAATCAAAACCGGCTCCGCCTCGCGCTCCGACCGGATGTCGAAGTACAATCAGCTTCTCCGCATCGAGCAGGAGCTGGGCGAAGTGGCCTACTATCCGGGCAAGAAGTTCTAAGTTGAAAGCCGATTAAGCTTCGGTTTTCAGTTGAAACGCCCCGTCGGACCTCGTCCGGCGGGGCGTTTTCGCTTGTTGATGATTCTGAGGAATCGAAAAAAAGGCCATTTATAGCTTGGAACGGCTACCGGACACGCTATTACGACCACCGGAAACGCTATGATGGCTGCCGGAAGCGTTGGGATGAGTGCTCAATCGATAAAAAACCCCTCTCAGAGCGTTTTAAGGCTATCGGAGACGCTATGTAAGACCTCGGACACGCTATGTAAGGTGTGGGAAACGCTAAGGTAGATGTAGGAAACGCTATGGTAGACGTGGAAAACGGTATGTAAGGCCTCGGAGACGCTATGTAAGGTGTGGGAAACGCTATGGTAGATGTCGGAGACGATATGTAAGACGTGGGAAACGCTACGGTAGATGTGGTAGACGATATGTAAGGCGTCGGAAGGGCTAGGGTAGACCGTGGAAGCGTATTGAAGGGGAAAGAAATGCGTTTGACGCACGAGTCAGCCGTTAGGGTAGCCCCTACGGGGCTGCCGAATGACGACGCAACGGGAATGGCTACCGGAAGGAAGCTCCTAGCGGGGCTTGCCGGGCGGGTAAAGACTGTCGCGGCTGTTTCTGCGACACTGAGAGAAAAAAGGTAGAAGCAACAAGCGCAATTTGTGGTAATGGAGTTTCGCAACCATCACCGCCACCACACGGCGGTTGGCAGGGGAGCGCCGACGATGACTGGCTCGCCGAGGCGGGGGGTGGCGATGGGCTGATGCAGGCGGGCGGCGGCGGCGGTGGCGCGCTCGATGGGGTCGTTCCAGGCGTGGTGGGCTTCGGTGAAGGCGCCCCAATGGACGGGGAGCATTGCGCGGGCGCGGACGTCGAGGGCGGCTTGGACGGATTGCTCCGGCATCATGTGGATTTCGGCCCAGTCGGCGTTGTATTGGCCGCATTCGATGAGGGCGAGGTCGAAGGGGCCGTGTTGGGCGCCGATTTGGCGGAAGTGAGGGCCGTAACCGCCGTCGCCGCTGTAGAAGATGCGCTGTGTGGGCGCCTTGAGAACCCACGAAGACCACGAAGTGGAGTTACGGTTGGTGAGGCCGCGCCCCGAAAAGTGCCGCGCCGGGGTGCTGACGATGGTTAGGCCGGGAAGCTGGATGGAGTCGTGCCAATCCAGCTCGGTGATTTTCGCCGGAGGCACCCCCCACGCCAACAGATGCGCGCCGATGCCGAGCGGGACGTAGAAATGGGCAGTTTTGGGGGTGAGGCGGCGGATAGATTGATAGTCGAGGTGGTCGTAATGGTCGTGGGAGATGAGCACGGCGTCGATGGGCGGCAGCGCATCGGCGGTGATGGCGATGGCGGGGTTGTAGCGGCGCGGCGTAACGAGGGAGAGCGGCCCCATCTCGATGCTGAGCATCGGGTCGAAGAGGATTCGGCGGCCGTTGATCTCGACGAGGCTCGCCGAATGACCGAACCACGTCACGCGGAGCAGGCCAGAGGGGTGGGTGCGGAGCGTGAGCGGGTCGAGGGGCTGCGTGGGGAGCGGATGGTCGGGGTTTTCGTGGGCTCCTTTGGTCGTCAGGAACTTCCACGCCGACCCTAGCAGGCTGGTGTTGCCACCGGTCATCAGGCGGGTGGGGATGAGGTTCTGAAACTCGCCGTCGGTATAGTGCCCGGAAGCCGCGTAAGCCGTGCGGCGCTCCTCGGAAGGCGTTCCACCGAACTCCGGACTCAGATTAAGAAACAGCGTAACCGCCACGACCAGCGTCAACAGGAAAATGCCCAGCCAACGGCCGATACGTTTGAGGATAGAGCGCATAAAGTAGGGGTGGGAGGGGGTAAGAGGGGGGTTTATTGAATGGTGGGTGGCCCGCCGAGCCGTTTAGACTGTAAGAGCGGACCAAGGGCGACAATATTGTAACCTTAGTTGACCGCAGACGAAGACGAAAAATAGAATTTGGATTACACGGCAACCTTCGCTAACTAGCACTGGTCTAACGTGCAACTGCCGTTTGACAGATGTGTGTCGTTCTTTATTAAAAATGTTGAGACGATGAAAACAACTTTTCCAAATTGCCCCCCCCCCCCCAGATTGTATGGTATTCTGGGAAGAAATTCTGCTATAGCCAAGCGCCAATTACTGGCTGCTGCTGTGGTAATCATTAGTGTTTTGCTGACTGGCCGCAGTCAGGCACAATCTATTTCGGTCCCACTCGGCCGGGCCGCCCACTATGGACTACTGGCCGGTAGCGCCATCACCACCGATAGCTCCGGGGCTACTGCATGGGGGAAAATAGGGTCGGCGGGGGCTATCAGCCCGTTCGTGGCCGCTACGGATAGTGTGTTGGCGAGTGGTGCAGGGTCGGTGGTCGGGGCCATTACTGACGCTCAGGCAGCATACACCTATTGTCAGGGCTTGGCGGGGCAAATCGTCAGCATAAATACTTTTCCAAAGCCAGCGGCGGCGGGCGCCTACCGAGTCAATGGCTCCCTGGCGCTCGACACGACTCGTTGGGAGCTGGCGGGTACTAGCTCGGCGCGTTACGTAGTGTATATAACGGGCGATTTACTGGTGACGGCGGGCGCCCGCATCCGGCTAGGAGATGTCGATCCGGCTAATTTGATCTGGTGCGTAGGCGGTCAGGTGACCATATCCGATGGAGCGGTTTTCCCGGGCGTTGTGTTGGCGCAGGGGAACGTTCAGGTTCAAGGCGTGCAATTGGGGCAATTGGCGCTGTTCAGTGCCGCCGCCATTCAAGTGACTCAATTGGATGCTTTGGTTGGCTTGCCGGCCTTTGTGGCGGCCGGGTGGCCCCGGCCAGCGACATCTAGTCCGCCGTGCTTAATTGAGAAAGACTGTGATAAAGACTGGGGCAGTACGGTCGTGAGCAACGGTGGAATCGAGATTCACGGCACGCTCACGAATACTATAGGGAATTTGGGTGGCCCGAATGGGTTAGGAACATCCGACGCCGGATGCTGGCGAAGTACGCTTGGAGGCGGTACGCCGGATTATTTTCACGTAGCCAGTACTGGTCAAGGCCCTGTGGCGGGTGCGGTTGGGGTGCCCGGAAACCAGTTTGCCCTAGATCAACCTGCGCATGGTGGCTCGGCCTACATGGGTTTTTTTGCGCACGCAGGTAACAATGGTGGGCTGCCCTTCCACGATTATATCCAACAGCAGCTACCGGAAGAGGTAGCGCTTCTGACGGACAAATGGTATTACGGGGAGTTTTACGTTAGCCGCTCCGATTTGAGTAGCTGTAAGGTCAGGGAAATTGGCCTTTATATGTCAGTGCAGGAACCCACTGCCGATTGGTTCAACTCCGCCTCCAACCTGCTGCGGGTGCTGCCTGCCAGCACGGGGGGTACCTACGCCACTGCACCGCCCGCTCAGCCGCAGGTGCATATGGCGCATGGCTCATTAGCGCCGTTGGGAGAGTGGGTGAAGATTTCCGGCTGCTTTCGCGCGCAAGGGGGGGAGAAATACGCCATCATCGGCAATTTTGTTGACGATGATCCGCTCAACCCGGGCCCAGCGCCGGCGGTCATATGCGACGGGCCACAGCCCGGGCCGCCGCCAGGGCCGGGTAGCCCGCGTAGTGGCGGGGTTAACGGGGCTTATTATTTTGTCGACGACGTACGGTTATCGCCCTTCCCGTACCCATTGCTGAAAGGAGAAGAGACAGTGGCGTGCGGCGAAAAATTCGACCTTTATGCCAGCTGCCCCCTGCCCGAAAGCAGCGGTGCAACGTATTACTGGACGAACGATCTGGACCCCACCTGGCAATCGCCGGTAGATGCAAGTCCGTTTTATCAGGCCTCGCTCGTGCAGACTACTACGTACACCCTGCACGTGGTGGTGCCGACCCCCGGCGGGCAACCCGCTACCGATGTTGAAGTCGGAAACGTGACAGTGCAGCTGGCGCCGGATGTGTGCCGCCTAGATTGCACCGACGCCAGCCTCGTCGTCTTCGATGACCTACACCTTGATAACGGATACGGGGTTATTTCGCAGAACGTCACTTTTGCGGCTAATACCACGTACCTGATGCCCGATGCTTACAACATCCGGTTCGAGAAGTGTATGGTCATCGTGGAGCCGGGAGCGGTGCTGCTGTTTCCCCCGAACCGTCGTATGACGTTCGATAAGGCCACGCTCTGGGTAAAAGGTGGTACCCTGACAGCCGCTTGCGACGCCCTCTGGGATGGCATTTACCTCGCGGACCCGGAATGCTACCTCATGACGGAGAAAGCGCCTAATGGGCGCCGGGCCGAGATCTCGCACTCGGAAAATTCGGTCCAGTGCGATAATTCTTCCGGCAGCGGCTACGGAAATTTGTACCTCTTCGATACCAATTTCCTTTACAACCTACGTGGGATTACCTGCGCGATGCCCGCCAACACGCAGGCCACCTCCTCAACGCAAATCGTCAACTGCTTCTTCGGCGGTAATCCGGCGTATTTCAAGCGTCCCTACGCTTCCACCACTACTAACACCACTTACAGTTTTTATCATTTGAAACTGAGTGGCGACTGGAGTCAGGCGACCATTGCCGACAATTATTTCGCTCCGGCGTGGCTGAGTCTGTACGCCCCTGGGCCACTGAAGCTAGGGCAAGCACAAGACCGTAACTCCAGCACCCATTTTACGGGGAATACCTTCGATACCCCGCTCCTGGCCGGAATTTATTGCGCAGCCACCCCTGCCAATACCGGCGTGCCTGAACCCAATGCGCTTTACTTGCATAATAATGTGTTTCTGCTGGCGTCTGCGGAGTCTACGCCGCGTACCAGTCCGGATCAGCTGAATGAGTTGTACGGGATGCTCAACCCGGCTCATATCGGCTATATGTTCACCCTCTCGAATCGGCAGTGGTACCAATCCTACGGCCTGTTTGTAGACGGCGCCAACCTGAGTCTGACCAGTAACGGCTTTGTTTCGAAGCGAATCAACCCGGCCTTTCCTTATGTGGGTACCCGGCACGTGGGTGCGTGGCTGTACAACGTCATCGGCCCACTAGGGAATGGCTTGGATGATGTCAAGGGGATCAATATCCGGCATAACAACTTCTCCGAGCTCTCAGCGGGTTTGGAAGGCCTGTTTGCTCCTGCCGGAGCCGTAGTAGACAACTTGTTCAAGAACTGCGACAAGGCAGTACTCGTGACGGCTGGCGCTCCTAATATGCCCAGTATCCCGAGTACACCGAATGCCAATACGCTCTACATCGCGTGCAACACCTTCGAGCGGAGTCCCAGTACTTACGATACCTCACACGGTCAGCAAAATAGTGGGAATACGATTGAAGGCGACAACTACAGTATCTACGTCGTGAGTGGTGCCACACTGACGATGGATAATCCTCGCCGACAAGCAATCTTCCCTCAGGCATTGCCAACGCTTGAAGGAGTGATGGGTAACAAGTGGTTGTTTATGGGCGTAATGCCCGCCTGCTTTCCTGCCACCTGCTGGCCCACGCAGCATACGCTATGGAATATGAACTACGTCAGTAACAATAGCTCCACTCTGATCAGCTATAGGACATTCTACGGAATACCCTACTCGGAGGCGTTGGCGAATAGTTACGGTTTTAGTATTAGTTATCCACCCGTACCTACTGGTCAGCCAGAGTTTAGTGCTTCTTCCGGACAGAATTGTGCCGCTTTAAGTTATGCTAGCCACGGCTGGCAGCGTGCGTCTACGGCCCATGTAAATGACGCTGATATGCCCGCCGATGGGTCGTCTCTGTTTTGTAGCCCAAATCCGGCTAGCACAGAGCTGAGTGTTGAGTGGTCAGGCGGCGCGAAAGGCGAGTCTGACCAAGTGCAAATGCTGACATTGATAAACCTTTTCGGCCAATCGATCCACACAGTGCTGGTACCAACTGGGGCCAAGTCGGTAACTATTAATGTGGCAGCTATTCCAGACGGTCTATATGTATGCCGGTTGAGTATTTCGGGGCAGCCGGTGTCGAGCCGTCGGGTACAGATAACGCACGAATAACTCTTACTTTGATGCATTATCTGGTCTTTTCGAACAACGTACGCGTTGCTGTACTCAGCCTTTTGCTGGTGGCAAAAGCACACCTGAGCCTCGCTCAACCCGGCACGTTGAGCTGGCGAGCCGCCTTGCCGACTGATCTCAACACCAGCACGAATCTGCTGACAAAATACCGCTCCGATATTTTGCGGTTAACTCCCGGTCGCTATGGGGTGATCGGGTCGGAAGTGTGGGATTATGACCCCACGATCCAGCGGTTTACCCGGGCGAATGCGTCCGTCTGGCCGATTAACGCTCAAACCGGCGACACGCTGCCGGTGATTCGCTACCCGCGCAATGGGATTGCGAGCGCCTTCGGGATTTCTCAAACGTCCAATGGCAATGGGAGCTTTTTCGGCGGATTCGATATTAAATGGACCACGTCGAATTACGGCTTACCGCTTTACGAAGGCTCCTTCGTGATGGAGGTGGATACGGCGGGCAACCGCCGCGTGATTTCGACGCTGCCCGAGCCGGGTTACGAAATCGGGGCGCGGTATCTCGCGCTGGCGGCGGCGGCGCAGCCGGTCGTGAAATTACCCGACGGCTATTTGCAGATCAGTAATCTCGACCGGCGCTCTTCGCTGCTGCCCGCCACGGCGACGCGGCGTTACCAACGGCGCCCGGCCGCAGTAACTCACCGGACGGTGCAGGACTGGCCCGCTTTTCACCGCGAGTGGTACGACCTGACGCCCTTGCCGACGGGGGCGTATCTGGCGACGGGGTGGGGCTACCGGCCGGGGCCGTGGAGCCAATACTGGCGCAAGCAGCCGTGGCTGGGCTGGCTCACGCCGCAGGGCGATACGATTCGCACGCGGTGGGTGGGGCAGGAAGGGCTGGTGCAGTACCCGGTGGTGAGCCGGGCCACCCCCGACGGGGGCACCATCACGGTGGGGTATCAGGTGCCGCGCACGGCGGCCGATATGTTCGACAGTCGGCGGGCGGGGCTGGTGGTGAAGCTCGATTCGGCGGGGCGGCGGGAGTGGGTGACGGGAGTGCCCGACACGTCGCTGGTGCACCGTTATCCGGGGCCGGGCGGCTACGGCAGCGTGGTCGATGTGCAGCCCACGCAGGCGGGCGGGTACGTGCTGCTGCTCAACTACGCGATGAGCCCCGATACGGCGAGCCGGTACGGACAAGCTTATCTGGTGGGAGTGAGTGCGGCGGGGCAGGTGGAGTGGATGCGCCGCGTAGCCGGGCTGCCAGGCTACTACCCCGGCTTTCCCGCTCTGGCGTGGGATTACGGCTCCGACGGCACGGTGGCCGTGTTGGGGCAAACGGGGCGACTGGTAGCCGGTGGAGCACCGGAATACGTGCACGCTGTTATCCAATACACGGGTCTGCCGCTGCCGTGGGTGCCGGACTACTGCGCCCGTCCGCCCGCCGCGCCGCAACTGACAGGCACCGTGCAGCAGCCGTTCCCCAACTTTGTGATTCTGCCCGGTGACTCGACGACCGCCGCCGGGCCGCGCTACGCGGAGCTGAGCATGTGTACGTGGGAATGGGGCGACGGCTCACCGGTGGATACGGGCTGGGTGGGGCAGCACCAGTACCTGACGCCCGACCCGGTGCGGGTGCGTCAGTGCGTGACCAACAACCTGTTCTGCCAGACGTGCACCGAGTACTTTCCGCTCGGCCCGCTGGGCGTGGCCGAGGAATTGGCGGCGAGCGTGCAGGTGTGGCCGAACCCGAGCGCAAGCGGGGTGTTCGGGGTGCGCAGCAGCGCGAAAGAGCAGGAGGGCGTTTGGTCGGTGACCGACGCGGTGGGCCGCACGGTGGCGCAGGGGGCGCTGGCGCGCGGGGGCGCCGAGACGGCGGTGGACCTGAGCCGGGAAGCGGCGGGGCTGTACCTGTTGCGCCTGACGTGGCCCGACGGTCGGCGGGTGCAGAAGCGGGTGGTGCGGTGGTAGGGTGGGGGGAGTGATTTTCAGTCGAAAATCAGAATAAAGAATACCCGGCCGACTACGGAAAATGGAATTTGACTTCCCCGGCAACCTTCGCTAATACGCACTGGTCTACCTCAAAGCCGCCGTTTAGCGTGGGCGGAACGTTCTTTGCGCCGGTCGGATAAGAAGAGCCGAGTGAAGAATTTCGGGTCAACAAAAATGGCCGAAGCGTTATTAAATTTATTCACGATGCGTACGATAATAAGCGCTTGGCGCCCCCTGTTGCTGCTGCTGGCGCTTCATTCCGCCCAATTATGCAACGCTCAACCCGGCACGTTGAGCTGGCGATCGGCTTGGCCGACTGAATTGACTCCGAGTAATTATCTGACAGATGCGCGCTTGGATATTGCGCGCATCAGCGCCAACCGGTACGCTATCAGCGGCGAGCAGGCGCGCGGGTATAATCCAGCCAACGGGCTATACAGTCGGCTCAACGCCGCTCTTTGGCTGCTCGACGCGCGAACCGGTGACACGGTGCGCACCGTGCCCGTGCCGGTCAACGGTATTGGCAGCTTGTTGGGATTCAGTCAGACCGCGACGGGGAACGGCCATTTGCTGGGTGGTTACGATACCAATTATGTCACGTCGGTTTACGGCATACCCGCTTACGTGGGGTCGGTGGTAGTAGATGTGGACACGGCGGGTAACCGCAAAGTGTACTCGGCGTTGCCGGAACCGGGCTACACGGTCGGCGGCGGGTATCTGTACCTAGCCCCAGCGGCGAAACGGGTCGTGCGGTTGCCCGATGGCTATTTGCAGATCAGCAATCTGGAAAATCGCGCTTCGCTGCTACCCGCCACGGCGACGCGGCGCTACCAGCGGCGCCCGGCAGCCGTGATTCACCGCACCGTGCAAGATTGGGGAAGCGATTATCGTGAGTGGTACGACCTGACGCCCTTGCCGACGGGCGCGTATCTGGCGACGGGGTGGGGTTACCGGCCGGGGCCGTGGAGTCAGTACTGGCGCAAGCAGCCGTGGCTGGGCTGGCTCACGCCGCAGGGCGATACGATTCGCACGCGGTGGGTGGGGCAGGAAGGGCTGGTGCAGTACCCGGTGGTGAGCCGCGCCACCCCCGACGGGGGCACCATCACGGTGGGGTATCAGGTGCCGCGCACGGCGGGCGATATGTTCGACAGTCGGCGGGCGGGGCTGGTGCTGAAGCTCGATTCGGCGGGGCGGCGGGAGTGGGTGACGGGAGTGCCCGACACGTCGCTGGTGCATCGCAATCCGGGGCCGGGCGGCTACGGCGATATCATCGATGTGCAGCCCACGCAGGCGGGCGGGTACGTGCTGCTGCTTAACTACGCGATGAGCGCCGATACGGCCGCCTTCGGGGGGCGGGCGTACCTGATCGGGGTGAGCGCGGCGGGGCAGGTGGAGTGGAAGCGCTACGTGGCGGGGATGCCGGGCTTTTATCCCGGCGCGCAGGCCTTGGCGTGGGATTACAGCCCCGACGGCACGGTGGCCGTGTTGGGATTGACGGGCCGCCAACTGCCGGGTCGCCCGCCGGAAGGGATTCACCTGATTACCCAATACACGGGTCTGCCGCTGCCGTGGGTGCCGGACTACTGCGCCCGTCCGCCCGCCGCCCCGCAACTGACGGGCAACGTGCAGCAGCCGTTCCCCAACTTTGTGATTCTGCCCGGCGACTCGACGACCGCCGCCGGGCCGCGCTACGCGGAGCTGAGCCTGTGTACGTGGGAATGGGGCGACGGCTCGCCGGTGGATACGGGCTGGGTGGGGCAGCACCAGTACCTGACGCCCGACCCGGTGCGGGTGCGCCAGTGCGTGACCAACAGCCTGTTCTGCCAGACGTGCACCGAGTACTTCCCGCTCGGTCCGCTGGGCGTGGCCGAGGAGCTGGCGGCGAGCGTGCAGGTGTGGCCCAACCCGAGCGCAAGCGGGGTGTTCGGAGTGCGCAACAGTGCCGGGAAAGCGGGCGACGGCGTTTGGGTCGTGACCGACGCGGTGGGCCGCACGGTGGCGCAGGGCGCGCTGGCGCCCGACGGCGCCGAGACGGCGGTGGACCTGAGCCGGGAAGCGGCGGGGCTGTACCTCTTGCGCCTGACGTGGCCCGACGGTCGGCGGGTGCAGAAGCGGCTGGCGCGGTGGTAGGGTGGGGGGAGTGTTCTTTGGTCGAAAATCAGCATCGAAAATAAAAGAAGCCCCCGCCGACAACCGTCAGCGGGGGCTTCTTTCGTTCAAGGGGCTTTTCGTCGCTCGCCGGGCTACTCGCGGATGACGCGCAGCATCGTGGCGGCGGTTCCCTGCTGCACCCGCAGCGAATAAGCGCCGACGGGGAGGGCAGCGGCGCCGTCAATCGCGACGCGGGTGACGCCGATGGGTAATTCGGCGGTCTGATGCAGGACGCGGCGGCCGGTCATATCGAAGAGATCGAGGGTGACGGGGCCAGCGGTGGTGGTCGTCACGCCGACGCGCAGCATCTGGCCGAAGGGGTTCGGCGTGGCGCTGACCGTCCAGACGTCTTCTGGTGTGAAGCGCACCACTTGCACTTCCGAGAGGGTGCTACTACCGTCTTGGGCGGTGAGGCGGAGGCGGTAGTAGAACGTGGCGCCCGTGCGGCCGACGCCGCCGTCGGTGTGGGCGTACTCGCGGCGGGCTTGGCTGAAACCGGCCGCCGCCACGGGTGCCCCGACGGGCGTGAATCCCGTGCGGGCTTCCGTGGAGCGCTCGACCTGAAACCACGCGGAGCTGGCTTCGGTGGCGGTAACCCAGCGCAGACGCGCATCTTGCTGATGCGCGGCGGCGGTGAAGCTCACCAGCGTTACAGGCAGCGGATTCGGCCCGGCACCGATGCCGATGGCCGACAAGCCGCTTACCGACGTCCCCGACAATGTGCTCCCGGCGCTCGTGCCGGTGGCGGTGGGGCCGCCGCTGATGTCAATCCATTGCGTGCCGTTCCAGCCGACGAGCCGCAGCTTGGTGGTGATGGCAAACGCCGAGACGTCGGGCATCGAAACGGTGATCGCCTTGCCGCTTCCTAAGCTATCGACCTGCCACGTCGCGTTGGCGAAAACGCCCGACAACGAGGCCGTAGCGAACGAGGCAGTGCCCTGCGGATTGCTGGCCAAGTAGGCCACGGCAGCGCCGACGGGCGCCGTGATCTGGGCGGGCCGGTAATCGGTGCCCGTCCCGACGGGGTACGTGAAGACGCCGGTGGTCTGGTCGGCGCCGACGTAGCCGTTGACGTGGTGCGTGGCGTCCGGACCGGTTGACCAGGCGTAGGTGGCCACGGTGCCGAAGCGCAACGCCCCATTGACGCCACCGGCCACGTTATCGACGAGCGTTCCCGTAAACGTGAACGCGCCGTTGACGAGGGCGCCGTGGGTGTTCGTCAGGTCGAGCTGCCCGGCGTTATCGAGGTCGAGGTCGAAGAAGGTCGGGCGGGTGGTACCGCCGACTTCCACCGTGGTAGGGCCGGTAAACTGCGTCTTACCGCCGCTTTGGCTCAGGTAAGCGCCGTTGTTGGTGAACGTACCCGTGGCGGGGCCGCTGATGATCTCCAGGCCGCCGCTGTTGAGCCAATCGCCGTTGGTGTCGTTGGTGACGCTATCGCCCGAATAGAATGGGTCGGCGGTGGTGACGGGGCCGTTGTAGACGCCTAGCGTCGGCTGGTTGTTGTAGAACTGGGCTTGGCTCGCGTGGGGCGCGATGCTGAGCAGCAGCAGCACGAGGAGTAGGAGGCCCCAAGCCCGCCCCGACCATTGGCCGGGACGGAGCAGGAGCGGGGTCAGATGACGGCGCATAATCATTCTTTTCAGGGAGATGAAGAAGATTAATTGCCCGTGTAGATGTACACGGCGCCCGCCTCGGGGTAGGAATTGTTGGACGTGGGGTTGATGCCCGTGCCGCTACCGTCTTCGTAGTTGGCCCCGACGCTCATCACCTTGCCATCAGCGCTGATGCTGACACAGCGGCCGAACCGGTCGACGGCGCCGACGTTGTTGGCGCGAATGATGGCTTGCTGCGTCCACGCGGAACCGGAGCGGTTCCAGATGTAAGCGGCTCCGGCATCGCCGATGGTGTTCCCGTCGACGCCGTTGATGCAGCTACCGCCGCCGTCTTCCTGAAGCGCGCCGATGGCGAGCACGTTGCCGTTATCGCTCAGGGCAACGGCGGTGCCGAAGTAGTCGCCAACATCCGGGTTGGAGGCTTTCAGATACGCCTGGTGCGTCCACGTCGAGCCGGAGCGAGTATACACGTAAACTGCGCCCGCATCTGGCGCTGAGTTGTTACTGGCGGGGTTCGGCCCAGTGCCGCTGCCATCTTCCCAGAACGCCCCGACGGCGAGGGTATTGCCGTCGCTGCTCAAGGCCACCGACTCGCCGAAGAAATCGTTGGCACCCGTGTTTGACGCTTTGATGTAGGCCTGTGACGTCCAGGTAGCGCCGGAGCGGGTGTAGATATACACGGCCCCCGCGCTGCCGGCCGAGTTGTTATGGACCGGGTTGATGCCGGTGCCGCTGCCATCTTCCCCAATGGAACCGACGGCGAGCGTATTGCCATCGTCGCTGAGCGCGATAGAAGGTGCGCTGTAATAATCGAGGGCGCCACCGAAGTAGTCGACTGCCTGAGTGTGGAGCGATTTGACGTACGCCTGCTGCGTCCACGTCGAGCCGGAACGAGAGAATACGTACACAGCCCCCGCATTCGGGGCCAGGTTGTTGTCGGTCGGATTTACGCCCGTGCCGCTGCCATCTTCCAGATGAGAAGATACGGCCATCGTATTGCCATCAGAGCTGAGCGCCACGAACCGGCCGAACCAATCGGCGCCACCTGTATTGGAGGCTTTGATGTACGCCTGCTGCGTCCAGGTGGAGCCGGAGCGGGTGAAGACATACGCCGCGCCGGCGTCGCCGGCTAAGTTGTTGGCAGTGGGGTTGATGCCGGTGCCGCTGCCGTCTTCCAGAAATGCCCCCACGACCATTGTATTGCCATTGCCATTGAGCGCCACGGCAAAGCCGAACCAGTCGGAGCCGTCTGGGTTGGAGGCTTTGATGTAGGCCTGAAAAGTCCAGAGGCTGATCGTGCTGATGCGGGTATAGACGTAAACGGCGCCGGAGTTCCCCAAGGCATTATTGGAGGTAGGGTTGATGCCCGTGCCACTGCCGTCCTCGTTGTAAGCGCCCACGGCGAGGGTCAGGCCGTCGGCACTAATCGCTTGGGAATGGCCGAATTGGTCGCCGCTTTCGGTGTTGGAGGCTTTGATGTAGGTGTATTCGGCGCCGGGCATTCCGCACGGAATCGTGGTGTAGTTGGCTACCCCTGCAGCTACGGAATACAGCACGCTGAAGGAGCAGGTGACGAAAGTCGTCGGGGAGTTGCTCGCCGTTACCGTGTACGAGAAGAGGCCCGGTGCGCTGGGCGTACCCACGGCCCCCAGCGTCACGTTCTGCAAACCCGCTGCGAGCGTAACTGGGCCAGCCGCGAAATAGACGCCGTTCAGGGTGGGCGTGCGGAGGGTGAACGTCCCTGCGGTTCCCACGTTCAGGGTCACCACTTTGGTATTGGTGCCGCCCATCGCGGTCCCCGAAGTGTAAGTTCCGCTCAATAATCCCGTACAGACGACACTACTGGCGCGCCCGGTGCCCGAGGTCACGGGTACCGTAATTGAGCAGCCGGTTCGGGCATTGATGCCGTAGTTCAGCGTGGTGTTGCCGACGAGCAGCGGGGTGCCGCTCAACACAAGGTTCAGTATAGCCGGCGACGGCTCCAGCGTGCCGGAAGTAGGCGAGCTGATGCTGAGGCCGTTCGCGGGACTGCTGTTGATGGTGTAGAGGTCGCCGCCGGTATAGGTGAGCGTTAGCGGGATGTTTACGCCACTCGCTATCGTACCTGCCACCAATGAGCCGACTTGCGCACCCAAGGAACCGCAGGAGGCAAACGTCGCCACCGATTCCTGCACGTTAATAACCACCGAGCAATCGCTGCCGCTGAAGGCCACCACGAGGACGGTCGGGCCGGTCGCTACGGGGGTGCCGCTGCCGGTCAAGACAATCGTCCGCGTGCCGGCCGTGGCCGTATCATGTCGGGCGAAGGTCATGCCGTTGGCAGTTGCGCTGATGTTGTAGGTACCAGCGCTGTTGAACTGCACGACCAGCGTAACGGTGTTGCTCCCCGTCAGGGTGGTGCCCTGCTTATACGTGCCTTGTACCGACGAGCTGGTGCAATCAACTACGCCGCTTACCGTAGTAGGGTAAGCTTCGCACCCCATTCCAACCCACTTATCGATGCTGACATCGAAGTAGTTGAAGCAGTCGATGGTAGTGTTGTAGATCAGCAGCCCGGATGCTGGCTCGCTGATAGCATCGCGCTGCTCGGTGGTCATACGCGATACTAGGACGCCCTGCGTCGTCGAATTCACATCGAGGACGGCCGTCGCACTCGGCGCAGCCGAGCCGATTGCCACTTGCCCGCCCGCCGTGACGCGCATCTTTTCGCTGTTGTTGGTCAGGATCGGCAGGTCGTGATTGCTCTTCGTGCCCATGCCTTTGCTGGCGGTCAGGGTGTTACCGTCGAGGTCCCAATGCGTCGCGTCAACGGCGCCATTGGTCACTAGCTTCAACCAGCTCGGCGCAACCGCGCTGCCCGCATTGATGTAAACCCCCGCGCCACTCGGCAGGCTGGCGTTGGTGTTGTAAATGAGGAGGGAAGGAGCGGGGGATACAATCGTCGTAGCATCCGCAGCGCTGAGCAACGCAACGCGCGGCAGCAGCACGCCTTTGTTGCTGGAAGAAATGTCGATCCGGGCCGATGGGTCGGGAGAAGAGGTGCCGATACCAGTCTGCGCCTGCACGACCGATGTCATATTGATGAGCGCGATGCTCAAAAATAATCTTTTAAGAATGTTCAACATACACGAAACTTTTTTCCGTGCCGTTGCTTACTTGCAGCGGCAACCGTAGAGAAGAGGGGACTGAAAGCCATTTTTTTCTTCTGGAAAGCCATAGTTGGGTGCCCGGCCGCGTCAACGGTCGGGTACTTTGCTTTCCAAGAAGGCGGGGGGTGGGGGCGAGAAGCGGCCGGGCACAAAGAGGCCTACGGGCGCCGATCTAAAGAAGCACTATGCCATAGGCACTGAGTGAGTTAGTGGAAGACAAACAGGCGGGAAACCTGTGAAAATGGTCGGTACGAGGAACAGCGGTTGCGTAGCGCGTAATCGTCGCCTAAAGGGGGCGGCAGCGTACAGAAGGGCTGTTAAATCGGGCGGCCAAGAGGGGGGTAAATGGATGCGGGAGAGGTAGAGGGTGCAAAAATCTGTTGAGCCAGTTAGAGGCGGCTCGGACAGGATTGCGAGCCAAATGTAACGGTTTGTCAAAAAAAGCGAATGATTATTTGCTATAAATAAGAAAAATCAAAAACAAACCCTATTTGTTGCTAAAATCCGATGCTAGCTTCGCTGTCTATTGGAAATATTGTTCAAGATTTACTTGAAATCAGGCTACTTGATTTTTGGGTGTGAGGCAACCATTGGTTCCGAAAAAGTCCCTTCCGCCCGCCCGCGCACAAGAAAAGGTGCCGACCCGGCGTTCGCCCACTCTCTCTCCCTTCTAGCTGAATGCACGTCCTTCGCTTACCCGTTCTGATCACGGCGCTTCTGGTTGCCGCGACCGTCTTGGCGCCCGTTGTGGCCGCCCAAGAAGCCACTCCTGTTCTGGCGGCGGCGGTTGCTGCTACGGGGCGCATCACGGGCACCGTGCTCGATTCGGCTACCCGGCAACCGGTACCATACGCTACCGTGGTGCTCTTGAGCGCCGATGCGGCAGCGGCCAAGCCGATTACGGGCGTGGCGGCGAATGACGAGGGCAAATTCACCTTTGAAAAGGTGGCGGCCGGCACGTACCGCGTGCGGGCACAGTACGTGGGCTTCACCGCCCTCACGCGCCCCGTCACGCTCACCGACGGCGCCACGGTGGCTGCCGGCACGTTCGCGCTCGCGTCGGGCAGTCAACAGCTCGCGGATGTGGTGATCGAGGGCACGAAACCGGTGGTAGAAGTCAAGCCCGACCGCCTGGTGTACAACGCCGATCAGGATGTGACCAACGCCGGTGGCACCGCCGCCGACGTACTGCGCAAAGCCCCGCTGCTGAGCATCGACGGCGACGGCAACCCGAAGCTGCGCGGGTCGAGCAATTTCCGGGTGCTCGTCAACAACAAGCCGTCGCCAACGCTCGTGTCGAATCTGGCGGAGGCGCTCAAGAGTATTCCGGCGGAACAGATCAAGACGATTGAGGTCATCACCACGCCGCCCGCCAAGTACGACGGCGAAGGCACGGCGGGGATCATCAACATCATCCTCAAAAAGGGCGTCGATAGGGGGCTGAATGGCTCGGTGGGCGGTTCGACGGGCAACCGGAATACGAACGGTAACGCGTCGTTGAACTTCAAGAAAGGCAAGCTCGGCGTGAGCGCTTGGGCCGGGACGGGGCGGTGGTACGGCCCGCAGCAATCGACCCGCGACCGCATCGACCGCGATTCCACGGGCGCCGTGTTGGGGCAGCTGGCGCAGCGTGGCAAGGGGCGCAACAACGGCCAGTGGGTGTATTCGTCGTTGGGAATCGATTTTGACCCTGCTGAAGATCACAGTCTTTCGCTCGCCGGCTCCATCAATTACTACAATGGGAACAACGACCAAGACCTCTTCAACCAGTACCTCGCGGCTGATCCGACGAACAACCAGCTCTTCACCCGCGCGACCAAAAATCTCTTTTCCGGCTTCAACGGTGAGCTGACCGGCACGTACACCCGCACTTTCAAGAACCAGCCACGCCGCGAGTGGAGCGTGCTGGGTCAGGCGGCGCTCAATACCAGCAAGTTCGGCTACGATTTCGATCAGTTCGATAACTCCCTCACTGCGGGGCCGGTGAACGAGGCCACGTACCGGGAGCGCAGCCGCGGCCGTACGCCGGGCGGCGAGTACACCATCCAGACCGACTATACGCACCCGTTCAAGGAGAATATGACGCTCGAAACGGGGCTTAAGGCCATTTGGCGCACTACAGGCTCGGTGGCGCACGTGGATGCGTTCCGGGCGGGGCAGACGACTGATTTTGAGGAAGTGGTGTTTCGGCGGACCGATTTCGCTTACGACCAGCAGGTGCAGGCGGCGTACGCGACGTACTCGTTCGGACTGGGGAAAAAATTCAACGTCAGCCTCGGCACGCGCGGCGAGCGGACGGCGCTGCAAGCCGATTTTCGCGTGACCGATACCAAGTTTAATCAGGATTATTTCAACCTTCTGCCGAACGGGTCGGTACAATATAAAATGTCGGAGAAGTCGAGCCTGCGGGGCGTGTACAGCCGCCGCATCTCGCGCCCCTTCATCGATTACCTCAACCCGTTCGTCGACCGCTCCGACCCGCGCAACCTCGTTTACGGCAACCCGCGCCTCAACCCCGAGCTGACCGATTCCTACGAGCTGAGCTACAACACGCTCATCAAGGAAGCTACGCTCAACGTATCCGCCTCCGTCCGTCGCACTGATAATGCCATCGAGATGGTGCGGTTCAGCGTGCCGACCGATTCGGGCACCATCACCAGCCAGACGTACGCCAACGTGGCGTCCAACGCGTTTTATATGGTCAATTTCTACGGCTCAGTGAAGCTGCTGAAAGACTGGGAGATCAGCGGCGGCCCGAACATAGAGTACATCGTCCGGAAAAGCCCCGCGCTCGGGATTGCGCGGCGGTCGGGGTTCACGGGAAATGCGGGCCTGAATACGTCGTACAAGATCACGAAAACGCTCACGGCGCAAGCGTTCGCCAACTATTCGCTCCCCGGCCCCGACTTGCAGGGCAAAGGCTCGCCGTGGCTGTGGTATTCGATGGGGCTGAAAAAGAAGCTCTTCAAGGAAAAATCTGACCTGACGCTCAACCTCTCGAACCCGTTCAACAACTATTGGCCGTACCGCAGCTCCATCGACACGCCCACGATCACCGAGCGGAGCGAGTGGCGCAATTACCAGCGCGCCGTGCGCGTGGGGTTCACGTACCGTTTCGGGCAAGCGCAGCAGGGCAAGCAGCGCAAATCGATCTCGAACGACGATAAGAAAGGCGGCGGCGGCGGTGGTCAGCAGGGCGGCGGCCAGTAGGAATCAGATTCAACACGCGTGTTGAGGCACTTCCCAGACTCGGGAACCCATTCGAGACGCATCTTGAGGCACTTCCCGAACTTGGGAGGTCATTCAATACGCATCTTGAGGCACTTCCCAGACTCGGGAAGCCATTCAATACGCATCTTGAGGCACTTCCCGAACTTGGGAAGCCATTCAATACGCATCTTGAGGCATTTTCCGAGTTCGGGGCGCAATGGCGGTAAGGGAGGCGGCGGAGCGACACGCGTCTCGGAGAGACGCTACTACTTTGTCCAGATTTCCCACGCCAGCTCGGCTTGGCGGTGCAGCATCGGCAGGCCGTTGTGGGTTTGGGCGCCGTGGGCGGCGGCTTCGCGCAGCAAACGGGTTTGGGCGGGGTTGTAGATCATATCGTACACCCAATGCGCCGGACTGAGGGCGTCAGTCGGCACGGGCGGCATCAAATCCGTCGCGGGAAACGTGCCGACGGGCGTGCAGTTCACGATTAGCGGGAACTGCGCAAGCTGCGCCTGAAGCTGCTCGTAGCGCAAATCACCCGCCGTGCGCGAGACGTGGACGGCCTCGATGCCGAGTGCTTGCAGCGCCCAATGAGCCGCGCGGGCAGCGCCGCCCGTGCCCAGAATCAGGGCTGGCCCTGCGGCCGGACCGGCGTACCAAGTCTGCACGGTATCGCGGAAGGCGGGCGCATCGGTATTGTAGCCGCGCAGGCGGCCGTCAGGGAGGCGCCGGATGGTGTTGACGGCGCCAATGGCGCGGGCGGCATCGTCCAGCTCATCGAGAAGCGGGAGGACGGCTTGTTTATAAGGAATCGTGACGCTGAGGCCGCGCAGGGCGGAATCGGCGCGAAACAGGGCGGGGATTTGCGTTACTTCCGCGACGTCGTAGAGGTCGTACGCGTGGTCGGTGATGCCGAGCCGGGCGAATTTTTCGCGGAAATAGGTCGGCGAAAATGAGTAACTGATTCCGCGTCCGACCAAGCCATAACGCTCCATAGAGTACAGTAGGAGAGCCGCGTTTCTAAGCCGCGTTCTTGGAAGAACCCATCATACCACGCACGGCCGTCAGAAGCGGCGGAAGTATGGAGAGCAGAATGATGGCGTAAATGAGGTACGTGAAGTTGTTCTTGACGAACGGAATATTCCCCGTGAAGTACCCCAGCAGCGTCAGCGAGACGACCCACAACGCCGCTCCTGCAATGCTGTAAAGCAGGAAGCGCGGGTATTTCATCGTGCCCACGCCCGCCACGAACGGCGCAAACGTGCGAACAATCGGGACGAATCGGGCCATAATGAGCGTCTTGCCGCCGTGCTTGGCGTAGAAAGCCTGCGTCTGCTCCAGATACTCGCGCTTGAGGAGCGGAATGCGGCCCGAAAACGCCCGTGGCCCGATGTAATTGCCGATGGTGAAGTTGAGGTTATCGCCGAGGAGGGCAGCCAGAAAGAGCAGGCCCATCAGCTTGTAAACGTCGAGGCCGGAATCGGGGAGGGCAGCGAGGGAGCCCGCGACGAACAGCAGCGAGTCGCCGGGGAGGAACGGGAACAGCACGATGCCCGTCTCGGTGAAGATGATGGCGAAGAGAATCGCGTAGGTCCAGCCGCCGTATTGCTGTGTCAGCTCGCGCAGATGCACGTCGAGGTGCAGGATGAAGTCGAGGAGCTGCTGGAAGTAATGCATCAATCAGGCGGGGAAGATGAGCCGCAAAGGTAGGCCCGTAACAACAGGCGACCCCGCCGGAGCAAGTGTCCGGCGGGGTCGGTTGGGGTTGAAACGGGAAGGCGCTGACCGGATGCTAGCCGCGCGGCATCGACGTGCCGGGCCGGGCGTGGCCGGGTTGCACGGGCGCGGTCTTGAACATCGGGTCGACGTTATCCATATCGAGGAAATACGTGAACGTATCGCCGCGCAGGCCGAGCCGGATGGTTTCGAGGGAGATAATCTCGTTCGGGGCGATGTTGCCGAGGTTCACGTTCGCGCCGAGCATCTTGATGAACCACACTTGCTGCGCCTTCTGCGGCGCTTCCCAAATGATGCTCTCGAACGGCACCTGCGTCAGAATCTCTTCCACCAAGCCGCTACGCACTTCCCCGGTTGAGCGGAAAAGACCGACGTTACCGGCCTCGCGCGCCTCGCCGATGACTTTGATGGAGCCGGCTTCCAGCTCGGTCTTCATCTGCTGAATCCACTTGTAAGGCGGGATGATTTTTTCGGCATCCTTCGAGCCTACTTCGCTCAAAACCTTCACCTGCGTGCTCAGGGTGCGGATGAATTCGCACTTTTTGTCGTGCGGCAGCTCCAAAGAGCCGTCCGAAACCTCGGCGTATTCCATCTGGAACGTGTCGAGCAGGCGCCGGTAATCCTCGAACTGATTCCGGATGATGAACGCCTCGAACAAGGTGCCGCCGAAGTACGTCGGCACGCCAGCTTCGCGGTAGACTTCGAGCTTGCGCTTGAGGTTCGGCGTGACGTAGGAAGTGGCCCAGCCGAGCTTGACGATATCGGCATACGGCGCCCCAACTTCCAAGAAGTCTTCGACTTCCCGGACGCTCAGGCCCTTATCCATTACCATCGTGAAGCCTTGTTCGCGCGGCTTGGCCGTGCGGTCGGGAAGTTGCGAAATCGCGTAATTCATTTAGGGGGAGTTTCTGGTTTCTGGTTTTTTGTTTTTGACTCTTCGTTCGAGCTATCGAAACGACACGTCAAAAACAAAAACCTACTTTACTTCCGATACTGGTCGATCAGGCGCAGCAGCGTAGGCTGCGAGGCCAACGACGGGAAGTAATCGAAAAGCACGGGATGCTTTTCAAAGTCCAAAAGTAGGGCGTTCTCCAGATACTCGTAAGCGGCGCGGTAGCGTCCGGCCGCCAGCAGGTAGGCGCAGGCGCGGTAATGCAGGTCGGCGCTGTCGGGTTGGGTTTCGAGGGCGGTCCGGACGAGGTCGGCGGCTTCCTCATAATGGCCTTGCTCGAAGAGGACGCTCGCCCAACCCACCCACGCATCGGCAGAGGCCGGATCGGCGGAGGTGGCGCGCTCGAAGGCTTCCAACGCGCTCACCACGTTCCCAACCTGATACTCGCACTGCGCAAGGCCGAGCCAGTACTCGCCGGAATCATCGTAGAGGCTGATGGCTTTGCGGATGTAGTGCAGCGCCTCGTAATAGCGCTCCTGTCCGAGCAGCACCATGCCGAGGCCGAACCACGCCTCGTCGGTCGTTTGGTCCATTTCGAGCGCCCGCTGATAGTAGCGCTTGGCTTCGGGCCATTCCGTCAGCTTCTCGTGGCACTCGCCGAGGTTGCAGAGGGCTTCGGCGGTCGGCTCCCCGGTGGGGAAGCTGCGCTCGAACGCATCGATAGCAACCCGATAATCGCCGCGCAGCACGAGGGTTTGGCCGAGGTAGCCGTACGCGTCGTGGAAATCGCTTTCGATGAGCGTGGCGTACTCGAAAGCGTCGTGGGCGGCATCAGTTGCTTCGAGCCGAAGCTGTGCCAAACCCAGATTGAACCACGCCCGCGCCGAATACGGGTCGCGGTCGACGAATTCCTGAAAGAAGGCGGGCGCACCGGCCAGCTCGTCGCTCAGCTCCCAGCACATTAGCAGCTCGTGGGCGGCGCTTTCGTTGGTGGGGTTCAGGCGCAAAGCTTCCTGATAATGGCGGGCGGCCGCGCGCGGCTTGCCCCAATGCTGGTACGCGAGGGCGAGGTTGAATTGCACATCGTCGCGCTCCTCGCCGCCCTGCGTCAGGCCTTCCTGAAAGCACTCGACGGCGCGCCCGAAATCGGCGCGCTGCGAGTAGATGATGCCACGCGTGACGGCCACATCAGGGTTTTCCGGCTCGCGCTCGGCCACTTCGTCGATCAGGCGCAGGGCTTCGCCGGTGCGGCTGGTCATCGCCAAGAGTTGGGCTTTATCGATGAGCAGGTCGGCGGAGAAGGGATACTGTTCGAGCGCGGCTTCGCAGGCGCGCAGCGCGTGGTCGTATTCCTGACGGCCGGTGTAATGGTCGATGAGCAGCTCGAAATCGCTCAGATCAAAAAACACGGCCGCGTGCGTAGCCAGCATTTCCTCGAAACGCCGTACGGTACGGCGGACGTCGTTAGCGCTCGGCTCAGACGGGTCGTTATGCATAGAATTTCAGCAGATGGAAAGCGAACAGATTAGTAGCAACAACGCAGAAACGCTGCTGTTCGAACTCCAAGTTCGGCACAAAAAGTTTGGTCCGCAAACGTTCCGCCGTGAGTGGAAAAACGGAGCCGTAAGCGAGCGGAAATCAGCCCACCTAAACGAGCTTTCCGCGAAGCGCGAGGGCCGTCCAGCGCACGGATTCGGCGGGGTCGTGAAATGCCATTTGCAGCACCCGCTGCACCCGCGAGGCGTTGAAAATGGCCGCTCGGCGGGTCGTGCGCGCCGAATCGCGGGTGAGGAGCGGGGCCGCGCCGGTCAGGCGGGCGCGTACGGCTTCGGCCCGCCAAAGCACTTCCGCGAGAAGCTGCGGCAGCTGATACTGCGGCGCGCGGCGCCCAAGAGCATCGGCGGCGAGCCGGAAAAAGGCTTCGTAGGAGAGGGAGCCAGCGCTCAGGACGTAACGTTCGCCGAGTAAATCCGGACGGAGCGGGAGTTGGAGCAGCGCCGCCACCACATCGCGCACATCTACCACATTGAGGTGGCCGCCGGGGTAGTAGCGGTGCTGCTGCTGCGCGTACCGAAACAGCTGCGTCGACGACCGTTTTGGGTCGGCGGGGCCTAGAATGACTGAGGGGTTTACGATTACGCTCGTTAGGCCTTCGTTGATGCCGCGCCATACTTCCAGCTCGGCGGCGTACTTCGATTCGGCGTACGCCGTGTGGTCGGCGGCGGGGTCCCACTGGGCGGTTTCGTCGACATCGGGGCCGCCGTCGGGCATTGTGCCGAGTGCCGCGACGCTGCTCACGTGGCACAGCCGCGCCTGAGGCGCGTGGCTCAGGAGCGCATCCACCACGTTGGTGGTGCCCGTTACGTTGACCCGCCACTGCTCATCGGCATCACGCGGCGCGAACGACACGAGGGCCGCGCAGTGATACACGATATCGACGCCGGTGACGGCCTGTTGCAGAAACAGCGGATCGAGAATATCGCCTTCCAGCCACTCAACTGCTCCCACGGCTGCGTCTTGCGGCAGCGACGCCGGAATCGTCCCCCGATAACACGCCCGCACCGAATGTCCCTGCCGCACCAGCTCACTCAACAGCCATTGCCCCAACAAGCCGCTGCCGCCGGTCACGAAATAGGTCATCGAAAGAAAGCTGAGAGTGGAAGGAGGGAGTTTGATACCTGAAACCGGGCGGGGTGCATCCGGGAATAGTCTTGGCCGAAATAATCGCTCAGACTCCCCTCAACCACCAATCATCGGCGTGGTGCCGCCTTATGCCGCCGGTTCGCTCAACAGCGATTGGTTCAGCAGCGGCAGCGCCAACAGCTTCTTGAAATAAGGAGCGGCGCCCAGATTCCGCAGCACCGACGTGTGCTTCAGCCCGTGAGCATCGGTTCCAGCAAAATCGACCAGCTTTTGGTCGATGATCTGCTCCGCCAAATGGCGCTCGGCCGGGCCGTAATAGCCTGCCAGCGAGTTGAGATTGAGCTGCAGCAGGGCGCCCTTTTCCTTCCAGCGCGGTAGCTCATCCACGCGGCCGTGCAGGTATTTGTAACGCTCCGGATGCGCGATGACGGGCTGATACCCGCCCGCCCGCAGCTCGAAAAGCGTCTCGCTAAGCTGCCGCGACTCGTTGATGTACGACGTCTCCAGGAGCAGATACTTCTTGGCGCCGCCGAACGTCAGCATCTCGTCGCCACGCTCCAGGCGCGGCAGGAACCACTCGTCGAGGTAATACTCGGCGGCGCAGCCCAGCTCGATGTCGATTTGGTGCTCCGTGGCGGCGGCTTGCAGCGTAGCCAGCGCCGCGCGCACGCCAGTGGGAGTGTTCTTGTAGAAATCGCCCATGATGTGGGGCGTCGCGATCAGCTTCCGGTACCCGAGCGCGTGCAGCTCGCGCAGCAGCGCCAGCCCGGCTTCCACGGTATCGGCGCCATCGTCGAGGCCCGGTAACACGTGGGAGTGCATATCAGCGCCCAAAACTCCCCCCAGCGCGGGCTTGGCGACGGCCGCTTCAGCGGCGGCCTCATCGCTGTTCCCAAAAAGGCGGTTCCAGAAGCTCATAAGCAAGGTGGGGCAAGGGGCGCTTGTTCAGCGGATGGAAACAGCGGCAAGCGGAAGCGAGGAAACCGAAATCGACCGATTACTCGTCGTCATCGTCGCCTTCAGGCGCCGACTCACCGGCCCGGCCCGATGGCTTATCCGAATTGCTCAGCCGCGAACGCAGGCCGGAAAGTAAGCCGCCTTCGGCTTTCTTCGGCTCCACCTCTTCGTAATAGCCGTACCCATTGCCATAGCCGTAACCATAGCCGTAGCTGTAGCCATAGCCGTAACCATAGCCGTAGAGGCCACCCGAGCGCGCGTCGTTCAGGATCGTGCAGAGGTGCGTAAAGCCGTTCTGCCGAATGATCTTGTTGATGTTCTTGAGGAAAACCTTCCGCGAGTACCCCGCCCGCACGATGTAGATCGGGATATCGACCTTCCGCATGATCAGGATACCATCCGTTACCAGACCCACCGGCGGCGTATCGATGATGATGACGTCGTAGATCTGATGGAGGTCGTTGAGGATCTCGTCGAAGCGCGGGCTGAGGAGCAGCTCCGATGGATTCGGCGGCGTTGGGCCGGCCGAAATAAAATCGAAGGTGTCAATCGCGCTTTTCTGGACGCACTCGGCGATGGTGTGCTTGTCGATGAGCAGCGTGCTCATGCCGCGCTGGTTATCGGCCTCGAAAGCCAGGTGAACCTTCGGCTTTCGCATATCCAAATCGAGGAGCAACACCTTCTGGTCGGCCTGCGCAATGATGCCGCCGAGGTTCACCGCCACGAAGGTTTTGCCTTCTCCGGAAATGGTGGAAGTGACCGAAATCAGCTTCTTGCGGTTCTTGACGCTGCCGAGGAACTCCAGGTTCGTCCGGATCGAGCGGATACTTTCGCTGATGGCCGACTTAGGGTTTTTATCGACCACCAAGCGCGAAACGAGCATTTTCTCCTTCGTGTACGACGGAATCATCCCCAGCACGCTCGCCAACGAGTTCAGCTCCAGCTCACGAATGCTCGTGACCGTGTTGTGCGAGAAATAACGTCCGGCGATCAGGCCCATTCCCATCACCAGGCCGATGGCGGCGCCGATGACATAGATGATGAATTTCTCTGGATAGACGGGTTCCGAAGGAATCGTCGGCGCCGACAGAATCTGGAAATCCGGCGTCGTGCCGGCCTTCACGATCTGGTATTCCACCTTTTTGGTGAGCAGATCGAGGACGAACTTCTCGAACAGCGCCACCCGCCGCCCCAAGCGGGTCAGCTCGGTTTCTTCGCGCGGCATCTCCTGCATCCGGCCGTTAAGCTGGCTGATCCGCTCGTTGAGCTGGTTCAACGAATTCGTCACCTGCCGCCGAACCTGAGTCATATACTGACTAACAGTGGCGCGGGTGTGGTCGTACTGCGCGTTCAGGCGCTGCGCCACGGCTGTGTTGTCGCGGTAGGAAGTGCCTACCAGCTGGCGTTGCAGCTGTAACTGGTTCAACCGGTTCAGCTCCTCCCGAATGGGCTCGGTGAGTGGGTCGTTCAGGAGGACAATCGTCTGGGTCAAATCACCCTGACGGTCAAGCGTACGTTGAACGGTTTCCAGCTGGTTCAGCTGATTTTGAAGCGCCACGCGTTGTTGTAGCTCTTCCGTCAGGCTAGTGATAATGCCCGGCAGCTCCGACTTGACATCAAACGACCCGGCGCTCTTGACGAACTGCTGCATCTGACGCTCCACCTGCCGCAGCGAGTCGTTCGTGGCGACGATCTGACCGTCGAGGAAGGCGAGCGTCTGGGCCGTGGACTGCGAGCTTTTAGCGATTTTCGTAGCCCGATAGAGCGCCGTGATGCTCTTCACGATGTCGTGCGCCTTCAGCGGACTATGATCGGTGAAGGAAATCGTGATGGTGTTTGCGTCGGGGTTCAAAACCTGCACTTGCAGGTTCAGATTGAGGTACTGCGACAGTGAGGCGTCGCTGTTGACGACGAAGTGATAGTTTTGATCGGTGGATTCGGGTACGAAATTGCGGCTCAATGCCACCGTCATAATGATGCCCGGCGCCTTGATCGGCTCCCCCACCCGATACTCCCCGCTGATCGTCTGGCCGCCGAATTTGTACTGGAGCGTAATGCGCTTCGAATCGATCAGGGTAAGATCGAATTTCTGGTTGAAAAGCCCCCGGTCGAGCAGCTGATAGGTGATCTTGAACGGCGAAGCGGAATACAGCTCGCTCTCCAACACCGTTCCCTCGGCGAAATAGCTGACCCGCATATCGAGGGAGTCTTTGAGCTGAGTGAACAGCATCTCCGACTTAATCAGCTCTACCTCACCGCCCAAGCGGCTGACTTTGGCACGGTCGCTTATCGGGCCGCCCATCATCGATAGCCCCAGCTGATTGGCTTCCGACTCCTCATCGAACTTGATGATCGACATGGATTGATAGAGCGGCCGGGTGTACCGAATGAACAGCTGCGCCCCGGCCAGGCTCATGATCAACAGCAGCACAATCCAGATCAGGCTTTTGCGCGTGACCGTCAGCAACGTGACAAAGTCGACCTCGCTCAAGGCGCCCCCTTCTTCGGAAGTACCTAATGCGCCCATGCCTCCTGCAGCACCCGTGGGGGCCACATTTAGCATCGCTTGCTGCTGAGCGGCAGCGAGTGCGCGCATGTTTTCTAGATCTAGGTTATTAGAGGCCATTCAAATGAGCAGTTCTGTTGCTGTTGGACTAGACTAACGAACGGAGGAGGGAGCGAAGAAGCAAAAAGCGCCGAGTGATCAATATCAACGATAACAGGAGCTGCAATCGAAGCTAGTTGCCAAATACCTGAAACATAATGGCAAGAGTCGCTCCGATACCCGTCACGATGGTGAAGACGCGCCCGTAATCACGCAGAAACTCCACCCCCGGACGGCGGAGCGGCTCTACGTAGATGACGTCGTTGCTGGTCACCTGGAGGGTCGCTTGGCGCATACCGTCAATCGTGGACAAGTCGATTTGCTGCACTTGCGCCGTACGCGGGTCGGTGCCCCGAATCAGGCGGATATTGTTGGAGAGGGAGGCTTCCGGGATGCCGCCCGCCTGCGCCAGAACTTCGAGCAGAGAGGTAGGGTCGTTGGTCAGGGTGATGACCATCGCTCCTTTGCCCGGCGCTCCCAACACCGTCACGCGCCCATTAGCCAAGCGGGTTTCGACGAAAACGTCCTTGTAGAAAGCGGCGTACTTGGTCTGTAACAGGCTGTCTATCTGAAGCAACGTACGGTCTTTAACGTTCACATTCCCTACCATTGGCAACCGCACATGGCCGTCGGGGTGCACCTGAAAACCCGGTAGATCGTCGGTGGAGGCGCCGGTTGAAGGCGAGCTGCCGACGGCCCCCGTGGTTGCTGGGCCGGGATTAACGCTGCCGAGGCCACCGGGGCTACCGAAGCGCAGCTCGCCGTTGGGGTCGAGGATCGATTCGCCGCCGTTTGTGAAGACGCGGACGCGCAGCAGGTCGCCCGGCTTGATCTGGTACATACCAGATGTCGCGGCGAGCTGCTTGGTCAACTGGGTTTCATCAAACTCACCATCCTTGTCCAATGGCTGAAACATGAGGTTGGTTCGGTAGGACGAACATGCCGAAAACAGCATCAGTACGACTGACCATAAGAGCAAAAAACGGAGCCGATTGGGCAGAAACCGCGGAGATAGCATCAGACAAAGGTACGCATGTGACGGGCGTTGCGCTTGGGCTTACTCATTTACGTCAGCGGGTCACGGTCAGGCGCGGCTCCGAAAGGGGGGCGTGCGGTACCTTCGTTAAGAAAAACGTAGTGTCTTACATGCTTCTATTCTTCCCGTTGGCGGGGCGTGCGTGCCGGTTGCGGCGGGCTTTCTCGCTGGTTTTACTGGTGGCGGGGCTGAGCTTCGGCGCCCGTCCGGCGCTCGCTCAGGTCAGGGCGAAGGCCGACACGGCCCTGACGGTGCCGATGTTCGTCATCGGCGGCGGTTATGATTTGCCGGGCGGCGATTTTGCGAAGCGGTTCGGCCCCGGTCCGGCGGCGCAGGTGGGCTTCTGGCTCAAAACGAAGAGCGGGTGGTTATTCGGGTTCGATTACGGCTTCCGGTTCACGGGGAAAGTGCGCGAAGGCGTCCTCGATTCGATTCGGGTGCGCGATGCCCCCAGCTCGACCCAGCTCATCGGCGCCGATGGCCTTTACTCGGATGTGCGCATCACGGGGCGCGGCTATACACTGATGCTGACCGGCGGCCGGGTGTGGCCGATGCGCCTGCCCGGCGCTGGCGCCAATGCGGGCTTGTTCACCACGTTGGGGGCGGGTTTCTGGCAGCATAAGATCAATTTTGAGGACGTCGGTACGTCGGCGGTGCAGCTGCGCGGCGATTACGTGAAGGGCTACGACCGCCTCACGAACGGCCCCGCCATCACCGAGCGCGTGGGGTACCTGTACTTGGGCGCGAAGCGGCGCATCAACTTCTTCATCAATCTGGAAGCCACGCAGGGCTTCACGCAGAGCCGCCGCGCGTGGGATTTCAGCACCCAGCGCGCCGATACGAAGCGCCGCTTCGATATGCAGTTCGGGGTGCGGGCGGGGTGGATGTTCTCGGTTTATAAGAAGCTGCCGAACGAGTTCTACTACGAGTAGGGCGGCGGAATAAAATTTCGTCGTCAGCGGCGGAAGCGCCGTATTTTTGTCGAAACCCTGCCGCTTTTTCGCGGTTTCTACCTGCCAAACGGTCTTTTTCAGCCGAAAGCAGGCCTTTTTTCGCCCATCAACCCCCATTTTAGCTTTTGCCTTCTCCCATGCAAGACGTTGCCACGCCGTCGGTCACGACCGAAAACCAGGACATGATCGCCCAGATGGTGCGTGATTTCGGTGCCAAGCACATCAAGCCCGATATGATGAAATGGGACGAGAGCCAGGAGTTCCCGGTTCACGTCTTCAAACAGCTCGGCGACCTGGGCCTGATGGGCGTGCTCGTCCCGACGGAGTACGGCGGCGCTGGTTTCGGCTACGCCGAATACGTGACCGCTATCGTCGAGCTGTCGCGCATCGACGGCTCTATCGGCCTCTCGATGGCGGCGCACAACTCGCTCTGCACCGGCCACATTCTGCAACACGCGTCCGAAGAGCAGAAGCGCAAGTACCTGCCGAAGCTCGCCACCGCCGAGTGGATTGGCGCGTGGGGCCTGACGGAGCCGAACACCGGTTCCGATGCCGGTAACATGCGCACGACCGCCGTCCTCGACGGCGACCATTACGTGATCAACGGCGCGAAAAACTTCATCACGCACGGCAAGAGCGGCGACGTGGCCGTGGTCATCGCGCGGACCGGCGAAGTGGGCGACTCGCGCGCCATGACGGCGTTCATCATCGAGCGCGGCACGCCGGGCTTTGCCGCCGGCCGCAAGGAAGACAAGCTGGGGATGCGCGCTTCGGAAACCACCGAGCTGATTTTCACCGACTGCCGCGTGCCGAAAGAGAACGTCATCGGTCAGGTGGGCGATGGGTTCGTGCAGGCGCTGAAAGTCCTCGACGGCGGGCGGATCTCGATTGCGGCGCTGTCGCTGGGGATTGCGCACGGCGCGTTCGATGCGGCGCTGCAATACTCGAAAGAGCGTCATCAGTTCAATCAGGCGATCAGCAATTTCCAAGGCATCTCGTTCAAGCTCGCCGATATGGCGACTGAGATTGAAGCCGCCAGCCTGTTGACGTACCGCGCCGCTGAGCTAAAGGACGCCGGTCATAACGTGAACCGCGAATCGGCGATGGCGAAGCTTTACGCCTCGGAAGTGTGCGTGCGCTGCGCGAACGAGGGCGTGCAGATTTTCGGTGGCTACGGCTACACCAAGGATTACCCCGCCGAGAAATACTACCGCGATTCGAAGCTCTGCACGATTGGGGAAGGCACGAGCGAGATTCAGAAGCTCGTGATTGCGCGGGTGATTCTGAAGTAATCTATCCGCTGCTGTTTCAGAAATAGACACAAGCAAAAGCCGCCGCTGGGTACGATACCCGGCGGCGGCTTTTGCTTGTGGTGGCGAGGGCGCTCAACCGAATCCTCACCCCCGGCCCCTCTCCAAAGGAGAGGGGAGGCGAGCCGGACACTACTTACCTGCTGCGTCAATTACCGCGTCGGGCCGTCGTCGGTGCGGGCTTCTAGGGTGCGCTGGGCGTCGGGGGGGAGGGTGCGGAAGAAGTTGTAGCCGGTGAGTTTTTCTAGCTGCGCGACGCTGACGCGGTATTCGTACCAATGGTGATGCTCGACGGATTGGTCGTTCGGCATTTGGATGGCGATGACGCGCGTCGGGACCGGTAGGGCGCTGGTGGCGGCGTTGCGCGGCACGACGGCGATGATTTTCCACGTCCAGCGGGGCACCACGATTTGGTTTTGATGCCCGATGATGGTGGCCGGGCCGTTGGTGCCCGCGCCGCCCTGCCCGGCGGGGCCCGCCACGACGTACAGCTCGCTGCCGCGCTCGGCGAGGGTGCGGGCATATTCCTCTAGCTCGCGCCACGGGCCTTGGTTGTTGGCGGGCGCTTGGGGGATGATGTTGGTGAGGCGGAACGTGGTGGCGTTTTCGGCGGGGGAGAAATCGCGGTCGTCAGACGGGCACATGTGGCCCCGGTCGAAGCCGGAACCGGAATAATCGCCGGTCGTGACGTGGGGCCAGCTGCTGGGGAGGAGGTCGTCGGGGGAGAATTTGGGGGTGCGGGCGGCGCGGCCCTTCCACCGGTTGCTCAGGTGCCAGCTGACCCAGTTGGCCGTGTTGGTGCCCCGATTGAACGAGAGCGTGTATTCGGGGCGCTGGAGGAGGTAATTGGTGGGGTCAGCGGGAGTGGCGTTGGATGGGTTGCCGAACGCCAGATGATTCACATTGAGCCGATTGCGGACCGCCCCGACGGTGGCGGTGCTGCCGGTGCTGCCCGACCCAGCCGGTGCCGGAGCAGGCACCACAACCGGCGCCGCTTTATCGGGCTTGGTATCGTTGGACACCACCACGGCGCTCGCCCCGGCCGCATTCAGCTCGATTCGGAAGTCGTCGAAATTGATTCGGCCTTCGGCTCCGGCGTGTTTGAGGGCGAAGCGGGCCGCCCCTTTCGGCGCCACCACGAACGCCGCTTCGCGGAGCACCTTCCCGACGGGCGCCGTTTGGGTCGCACCAATAGTCTGCCACGACCGCCCTTGGTTTTCCGACATCTGAAGCTGCCACGGCGCCCCGGCGTCTTTCCCATACGCCCCGGCCCGCACGGTCACGCGGACGGCCCCGGTCACGTCGAAAAGCATCTGCGCGCGGCCGTCTGGCTTCATCCGCAGCGCGGCCTGACCAGTTTTACGGTCTTCAGGAGACTTGCCGATGAGGGTTTCATCCAAGCGCCAGCGGCCCGTGGACAGGGTTTCATCGGCCGCTCCGTAACTGCCTTTGCTACCAGAATCGAAGGTTTCGAGCAGCCCGCCCGCCCCCGGACGGCCAACCGGAGGATTCAGGCTAACCGGCGCCGCTTCACGGGTGGCTTCAACAGGCACCCGAACCGATTGGCGCTCGGAGGAGGAGGAAGAAGGGCGCGAAGAAGAGTCGCAGCCAGTGGCCGAAACCGTCAGCAGCAGCAACGCGGGGATGGGGAGGAGGCGAATCATCATGTAGTGCCACAAACCTACCCGTCAGCAGCTTATTCTACCGATTTACACACGGTGGTGTTTGCGCTTGACACGGTGGGGTTTGCATTCGGCACGGTGGGGTTCGCGTTCGACACGGTGGGGTTTGCGTTCGACACGGTGGGGTTTGCGTTCGGCGCGGTGGGTTTCCACCCCGACGACCCAACGCCGGGGTGAAACCTCGTTCCGTGCCTTATTACCGCAGCAGCTTTTTGGTGACGGTGCGCCCATCGGGCCACGTGAGGCGGAGCAGGTAGAGGCCGGGCGGCTGGGCGGTCAGGTCTAGCCGCGTTTCGGGGGTGGTGGCGGGGCCTTGCCAGAGGTGGCGCCCCACGCCGTCGAAGACCGATAGGTGGGCGCCCACTTCCGCCCCCGTGCGCACTGCGAAGACGCCCGTGGCGCTCGGGTTGGGGTAAACGCTGACACTGGCGGCCAGCTCTTCGGCCAGCCCGTTGGGGTAGCCGAGGGGGTAATGATCGGTGCAGGTCTGGCAGAAGAGGTTGTTGGTGACGCATTGGCGCACCCGCACGGGGGTGGGGGAGAGGAAGCGGTGCCGCCCGACCCAGCCGGTATCGAGGGGGGCGCCGTCGCCCCA
>JANNMJ010000236.1:0-7806 GCA_031397815.1 Hymenobacteraceae bacterium | reverse complement strand
ACCGGCACGTTGGTATCGACGAATGCCGACCCAGCTTTATTATACGCCTCCATCAACCGCTGATTCTGGTCGTTGAAGCTGTCGACCAAGGTATTGAGCTTGGTGGCATCAGCTTTGGTGAGCTTGTCTTTTTTCTCCAGCAAGCCGCGAATCTGCACGAACTGCACGCCGCAGAACGAATTGTACATCCGCACGAGATTCTTGGCGGCATCGCGGTAGCGCGGGTCTTTCCCTTTGTAAGGCGCGAGCGTACCCAAATCCTTCAACGATTGGGCGCTTTGCGTCCGCAAATCGGCCCGAGCGGCTTCAAAAGCGGCGGCATCCTGCGCATTCAGCGCATCAATGAGACGTGAAACGGGTTTTTGCACCCGAAACTGCGCCAACACAACGCGGTGCTGATGCGTGTTAACCAGCGAGACGGCCTTAATAAACTCCTCCATCTTCCGGTCGTCGGCCGAGGTGACGGTTTTTAGCCCGTGCCGCTTAACAAACGCCTGCTGAGCTGCTTGCAGACTATCGCCCGCCGCCGTCAGCTTGGCTTCGGCGGCTTCTTGGGCTTTCATATACGCTTCCATCGCCTCAATGCTGGCCGTGCTGCCGGGCGCCATTTGCCCGATATCGCGGTAATCGACGCTGTAGACGTTGAGCATCTGCTGGAAGGCGTCGGCGGCTTTATCGCGCAGCTTGGTATCGCCTTCGCTATCGGGCAGCGCCTGAACTTTGTGCAGCGACGTTTCCGTCTGCTTTACCGCATCAAGCCGCCGGGCCTCAATTTTCCGCTCATTCTCGCTGTGAGCCGCTTTGCTGATATACCGCAGGTTCTTTTTGAGCATCGCCTGCTGCTCCGCCACGATGGCATTACTGTACAAAACGGGGTCAGAGAAGGTCTTTTGGGCAACCGCCGGCAGCGTAAAGCAAGTTAGCAGACCTGCCCCGAGGAGTAATTGAAATCGCATAGAGGAAGAAAAAGGGGGTGAAATAACGTGAATCCTACTGCAAGATAAGGCAGGGCGGATTTTTTATTGTTACGTTGAGACCTCATTCTTCACGCGGGGCGATGCCCCGGGTAGCCTGTCAGTTGGCCTCTGGCCAGCACGACGGTTATACAGTTGCGAGATTGCTCAGTTCAAACCGGGCTACAGGCCAAATTTTTCTCGTCCGTAGTAGCTGGCAAACAAGCTAATTAATTGGTCAAGCTTGGCAATGCGCGTGCTATACGGAGCGTATTCAGGAATGCAGAATCCTGGATTCCAGCACTTCGTTCGAAAGGTCGTCTGTCTGTAATTGAACTCGATTTCGTACTCCGCTCCATCATCCGGGGCGACATAGGGAGGCCTTAACCGTTTCCGGAACGCTTCCGTAATAGCATTCTCAACATTCACTTCCTCCGCCTTGAAATTGAAGCTTTCAAAGTCAACGGCAGCAAGCTTTCGCATCAATTCCAGTGATTTCGTGACGCCTAATGACCGCCTTCCTACTGTATCCCCGTCGTACACTTGATAATAAGTGACTTGTGGCGAAACCGGAGCGTTTGGCGAACCCTTCCAAAACGACAGAACGAAGAAGTAGCCAGTAAGATTTTCTGGCATTTGGGTAATACTAACATCGATGAGCCTGACAGCAAACAGGGGTAGCCCAGCTTGTTTATTAGTTATCTGACAGAGCGCATCAGAAAGCGCGGTCGTAACGAAAAGGAGGGTCAGTGCTAACCACCGAAGAGAATGCACGGGCTACGCCAATCCAAAATCCCGCAGATGAAACCCTTCATCCGAGTCGGCAAAGGTGAACCCGATTCCATCCAGAATCTGCCATTGCTGGCGCTGACGAAGGTTCAGCTTCTTAATATCTGGGAATAGCGCGACCGGCGCACGGAGCAGCATCCCATCGGCTAATTGCAGCTCGATGTATCCTTTAGGAAAACGAAGATTGAGAAGGCGGCTTTTCATCATTTCTTCCGGGTGATGCGAATGGCTTTGACCTTTTGGCCCGCAAATACGGCCTGAACCTGCGCGTGCGTTTGCTCGGCGTAAGTTACAAGATCTCTCTCTATCTGGTTCAGTTCCTGATCCGTGAAGTCGCCACGCTCAAACAATGACAGATCATTGAGCCAAAACTTAGCGCCTATGGTATTGCGACTGTTATTGCGGTATACGTGAATGTGCCGCCGCTCAGCCGGGTTTTCACCAGCCCATATGAAGAAGTACCACTTGGCGAAGATGAGCAGCTTTCCCACGTTCGGTAAGGTGTGCGTTATGCGCCCACCAACCCCGCCGCCTTCCCAATCGCCGCATCCAAACCAGCTAAATTCTTCCCGCCAGCCGTAGCGAAGAACGGCTGTCCGCCGCCGCCGCCCTGAATCTCTTTCGCCAATTCGCGGATCATTTGAGTGGCGTTGAAGCGGCCGGATTTGGCCAGCTCATCGTCGAGCATGACGGCGAGCTGGGGTTTGCCTTCGATTTCAGCGCCCAGCACGAGCACGAGGTTTTCGGTGGCTTGCCGGAGCTGGAAAGCGAGGGTTTTGAGGCCTTCGGCCGAGCCGACGCTGACGCGCTTCGCGAGGAAGTTGACGCCGTTGAGCGGCTGAATCTCGGCGGTGAGCTGGGTGCGTAGGGCGGCGATTTGCTGCGCTTCCGCTGCTTCGAGGAGCTTGCGGAGAGCGGCAATCTCGTCGGCGTTTTTCTGGACGGCGGTTAGGAGATGCTGCGGGTTGTTGAGGGCTTCGCGCACTTGGTCGAGCAGGCCGAGCTGCTCATTCACGTAGGCTTCGGCGAGGTCGGCGGTGACGGCTTCGATGCGCCGGACGCCCGCGCCTACCGCGCTTTCAGCCGTGATTTTGGCGAAGCCGATCTCGCCTGTGTTCGGGACGTGCGTGCCGCCGCACAGCTCGACGGAGTAGTTCTTATCGAAGGTGATAACGCGCACGGCGTCGCCGTACTTCTCGCCGAAAAGGGCCATGGCACCGCGTGATTTGGCTTCCGCCACCGGCACGGCGCGCTCTTCCTGCAACGGAATCTGCTGGCGGATACGCTGATTCACGAGGCGCTCGACTTCGCGAAGCTGCGCGTCGGTTACCTTCTGAAAGTGGCTGAAATCGAAGCGCAACAGCTTTTCGCTCACCAACGAGCCGCGTTGCGCGACGTGCGTACCCAACACTTCGCGCAGCGCCGCGTGCAGCAAGTGCGTGGCCGAGTGGTGGCGCTGAATCATCCGCCGCCGCACTTCATCGACCCGCGCCGTGATGACGGCTTCCACGTCCATCGGCAGCTCGTTCACGACGTGGATGATGAGGTCGTTCTCCTTGCGCGTATCCGTCACGCGCACTTGGCTCAGCTCGCTTTCGAGGAAACCGGTGTCGCCGATTTGGCCGCCCGATTCGGCGTAAAACGGCGTGCGGTCGAGCACGACGTGGTATTCTTTCTTCTTCTCTTTGGTCGTGACGGCGCGGTAACGCATCAGGCTTGCGGTGGTCGTCAGCTCGTCGTAGCCCGTGAAGACGGGCAGCTCGGTGCTTTCGCGCACGATGACCCAATCGCCCTGCGCCTGTTCGGCGGCTTTGCGGGAGCGGTTTTTCTGAGCTTCCAGCGCCAGCGCGAAGCCTTCGGTATCAACCGAGAAGCCTTTTTCGCGGGCAATCAGCTCGGTGAGGTCCAGGGGGAAGCCGAAGGTATCGGAGAGTTGGAAGGCGGTAGCGCCGTCGATTTTGCCGCCCTGTCCGGCGCTTTGGTCGCCCATCACTTCTTCCAGACGGCGCAAGCCCGACTCCAGCGTCCGCAGAAACGCAATCTCTTCTTCCAGAATCACGCGGCTCACGAACTCATCCTGCGCTTTCAGCTCGGGGAAGATGCTGCGCATCTGGTTGGCGAGCACCGGCACGAGCGTGTGCAGGAACGGCGTTTTGAAGTTCAGGAACGTGAACGCGTAGCGCACGGCACGGCGCAGAATCCGGCGAATCACGTAACCGGCCTTCACGTTCGACGGCAATTGGCCGTCGGCGATGGTGAAGGCGATGGCGCGGATGTGGTCGGCGATGACGCGGATGGCGATGTCGATTTTCTGCTGCTCGGTGTTCGCGCCGGACGCATTCGGCTGAGTGCCGCCGTAGGCCACGTTCGCCGCCGTCGCGATGAACTGAATCAGCGGCTGGAAAACGTCGGTGTCGTAGTTCGATTTCACGCCGCTCACCGCCATCATCAGCCGCTCGAAACCCATTCCGGTATCGACGTGCTGCGCCGGGAGCTTCACGAGCGACTTATCGGCCATCCGCTGGAACTCCATGAATACGTTATTCCAAATCTCGACGACCTGCGGGTGGTCGGCGTTCACCAGCTCGCGGCCCGATTTGGCGGCGATTTCGTCGTCGTCGCGCAGGTCGATGTGAATCTCGGTGCATGGGCCGCACGGGCCGGTATCGCCCATCTCCCAGAAGTTATCCTTCTTGTTGCCGGGCAGAATGCGGTCGTCGGTGGTGTATTGGCGCCAGAGGGCTTGCGTTTCGGTGTCGGCGGCGAGGTTTTCGGTGGCGTCGCCTTCAAAATACGTGACGTACAGGCGGTCTTTCGGCAGCTTGTACACCTCCGTCAGCAGCTCCCAAGCCCACGCGATGGCGTCGGTCTTGAAATAATCGCCGAACGACCAGTTGCCGAGCATCTCGAACATCGTATGGTGATACGTGTCGTACCCGACTTCCTCCAAATCATTGTGCTTCCCGCTCACCCGCAGGCACTTCTGCGTGTCGGCGACGCGCGGATTCGGGGCGGTTTTGTTGCCGAGGAAATAGTCCTTGAACGGCGCCATCCCGGAGTTGGTGAACAGGAGCGTCGGGTCGTCCTTGACCACAATCGGGGCCGACGGCACGATGGTGTGGCCTTTGAAAGCGAAGAAATCGAGGAATTGCTGGCGGACGTGGGAAGCGGAAATCATGCAGGAGAAGCGGGAAACGGGGCCACCGACTCTACGGACGGTCGCGGCGGGATTCGGGGGCGAAATTAGCCCCCCGCACGTCGGTCGGCCCGCACGTTCGTCAGAAAACCCGCTGAACTCCATCCCGACGTGCCCCGCCGCCCCGCCCCGACCGCCTTCTCTGTCAAATCCATTCGGCTAACCGATTTTTGACCTTTCAACCCGCCCGTCGTTATGCCTTATAAGGAAAAACCCATCGAAAAACAGTACTTCAGCATCGGCGAAGTGGGGCAGATGTTCGACGTCACGCCGAGCCTGCTGCGGTATTATGAGCAGGAATTCGAGCTGCTGCGCCCCCGCAAGACGCAGGGCGGCACCCGGCGCTACTCGCTGCGCGATCTGGAAATTTTCAAGCTCATCTTTCACCTCGTCAAAGAGCGCGGCTACACCCTCGAAGGCGCCCGTGAGATGCTGAAACACAACTCCGAACAGCAGCGCGAGCGGCTCGAAATCATCCGCAAGCTCGAACGGGTGAAGAAGTTTCTGGAAGAAGTGAAGGACCAACTTTAGTCTATTACAATACGCTAAATCTCTACCTTTGCGCACGGCTGCCGCCCGGCCCGTCCTCAGCTTCCATCTGTTACTCCTTGCTTCCAACGCCTACTTCTACTGATCTCCACGCCGCCGTTGCGCTCACGCTGATTCCGGGCATCGGTCCGAAACTGACGCGTCAGCTCGTGAGCTATTGTGGCTCCGCCGAAGCCGCTTTGCGGGCGCCGATGGCGAAGCTGCGGCTCGTGCCGGGCATTGGCGCAGCGCTGGCGCAGGAGCTGACGCAGAACACGACCGCCCAACGCCGGGCCGAGGAAATCGTGGCGCGCTGCCACCGCGACGGCATTCGCCTGCTCTGGTATCAGAATCCGGATTTCCCGCGCCGCCTCCTCGACCTGCCCGACGCACCGTCATTGATGTACGTGCAGGGCCGCGCCGACCTCGACGCCCCGCGCGCCGTCGCGCTCGTCGGCACCCGGCAAGCCACGGAATACGGGCGCCGCGTCACGGAAAAATTGGTGCAGGATCTGGCGCCTTACGCGCCGCTCATCGTGAGCGGAATGGCGTATGGGATTGACATTTTCGCCCACCGCGCGGCCCTCGAAAACGGCCTTCCCACGGTCGGCATCCTCGCGGGCGGCCTCGACCGCCTCTACCCCGCCGAGCACCGTCGCACCGCCGACCGCGTAATCGCCGACGGCGGCGCCCTCCTCACCGAGTACCCGTTTGGGGTGGAAGTGGCGCGGATGCAGTTTCCGGCGCGCAACCGCTTGATTGCGGGCCTGAGCGAAGCGACGATTGTGGTGGAAGCCGGTCCGAAGGGCGGCGCCCTCATCACCGCCGACCTCGCTAACGATTACAACCGGCCCGTGTTGGCGGTGCCGGGCGAGGTTTTCGCGCCGTGGTCGGTGGGGTGCAACCAATATCTGCGTGATGCGAAAGCCGCCGTCTGCCTGAGCGCCGCCGATGTGGTGGTGGCCCTCAACTGGGACGGCGCCCTCTACCCCACCATCGGCCCCGCCGGTCAGCCCGCCGCCGTTCCTACCTTTAACTTCGATGACTTCTCCGCCGACGAAGCCGCCGTACTACGCGCCCTCCTCACGGCGCCCGCGTACGTCGACCATATCGACGGCCTGAGCTGGCGGACCCAGCTCACGATGGGCACCGTTTCCGGCGCCCTACTCACGCTGGAGCTCGCGGGCGTGGTAAGCGCCCTGCCGGGCAAACAATTTCGTCTAAACTGATCGTCTCGCTTCGTCTCGTCTTGCTTCGTCCTATGCTCACCCTCCTCCACGATCAGCTGATCCAGACCGAGAACGCTAATCTGAGCCTCGATAACCGTGGTTTCCGGTACAACGACGGTTTCTTCGAGACCCTGTTGTTCCTCGACGGTGAGCTTCAGAACTGGGTTTTCCACCGTGCCCGCATTCAGCGCGGCGCCACGGCGATGCACCTGTCGTTTCCGATTGATTTCGCCACCCAGCTCCCGCAGCTCCTCACCCAGCTGGTGGCGGCGAACGGCCTGACCGAAGGCCGCGCCCGCGTGCGGTGGCAATGCTGGCGCGAAGGCAAAGGCCTGTACACGCCGCAAAGCACCGCCGCCTCGTGGATGGCTACCGTCGAGCCGCTCGATGAAGGCTACAGCGCGCAGCCCAACGGCCGGGCAGGCATCTCGACGACCATCGAAACGTCGCCGTCGAAAATCTCTTTTTTGAAGGGACCGAACGCCGCCCTCTACACCCTCGCAAGCATCGAGCGCGAGCAGCGCGGCCTCGATGAGCTGATTCTGCTCTCGCCGCGCGGCCACGTCGCTGAATCCACGTCGGCGTGCGTTTGCTGGGTCCAATATCCCATCGTGTTCGCTCCGGATGCCGCCCTCACCGGCGCCGTCGACGGCATCGGCCTCGCCGCCTTCGCCGACCGCGTGCAGCGCGCCGGGTGGTATTTCCGCACCGGCACCTACCGCCCGAGCTACCTCTATCAGGCCGAAGCTCTCATCACCGTCAACTCCCTCGGCTGGCGCTGGCTCGCCTCCCTCGACGACCGTCAGTACGCGCCGCACCGGCTGGCGTCGCAGCTCGCATAACCGGCCCGCAGACAATCCGCCGCTTCCAGAATCATAAGGGCTGATTTCAGAAGAGCGTCAGCCGATTTCAGTCCATCTTCTGCCGATTCCAGAAGCATCGGCGCCATTCCCAGAAGCTCGTTCGCCGGTTTCAGAACATCTTTTGCCGCCTTTAGAATATCTTTTTCCAAGTTGAGAATATCTTTTTCCAAGAAGCTCAGAGCTTCTGAATCTGACGAACGCGCTTCTTGGCGCTTCCCTCCTACTCATAGCGTCCGCTGGCATTTAGC
>JANNMJ010000231.1:0-12264 GCA_031397815.1 Hymenobacteraceae bacterium | reverse complement strand
GGGGGCGTAGCCCGCGTAGCCCGCGTAGCCCGCGTAGCCCGCGTAGCCCGCGTAGCCCGCGTAGCCCGCGTAGCCCGCGTAGCCCGCGTAGCCCGCGTAGCCCGCGTAGCCCGCGTAGCCCGGGGTAGATTTCTGCGAAATCAACCCCGGGCTTTGGAGAAGAACCCCGTTGGGGTTCCCCGATTGAACGCATCATACGAACCCCAACGGGGTTCTTTTCCACAGCCCGGGGTTGGCGGCGCTTTGCGCCGACTACCCCGGGCTACGCGCCGCCGGGCTTATCCGTGCGCGGACTACCCGTAACCCACCCAAACCGGCACCGAGACGGTGCCGGATACGCCCATCCCGCCTCACATCCCCACATCTCTTTCACATCACCTTCACATCACCTTCCCATCACCTTCCCATCCCCCTACTTCCCCGCCACCGCCGGTTCCGTCCCCGCCAGCATCAGCTCGCGGATATACTTCACCGGTGCCGACCCATAGCTCAAAAACTGCTCGTGGAAAGCACGTAATTGAAACGCTTTGCCCTGATTCGTTTTGAGGGCATCGCGGAGGTCCATAATCTGGGCGTAGCCGTCGAAGTACGAGCAGAGCTGGACTTGGCTGAGCTGCACGCGGCGCCATTTGCCTTCTGCTTCGGCGCGCTCTTGGAAGCCGTCGTTGGTGAGGAGCGCGAGGGCGTCGGCCTGACTCATATTCTTCGTGTGGACGCTGATATCGAGAATCGTGTTGAGCGTCGTGCGCAGGTTCCACTTGTAGTAGAGCAGCCACAATTCCTTCGAATCATTCCCGTAGCCGTTCTCCAGCATCATTCGCTCCGAATAAACCGCCCAGCCTTCCACCATCGAGCCGTTCCCAAAAATGGCCTTCACCAGCGACGGCGAGCGGTTGGCGTACACGAGCTGCGTGTAGTGGCCGGGAATCGCCTCGTGAATGTTCAGAATCTGAAGCGTGTAGCGGTTGTACTCACGCAGGTAGCTTTCGGCCTGTTCGGGGGTGTAATCTGCCTTCGTGATGGGCGTGACGTTGTAATAAGTGTTCGCGCCCTTATCGTACGGCCCCGGTGCCGATACGCTCGCCCCGGCCCCACCGCCGCGCATATACATGGGCGTTTCGCGCACCACGAGCGGCTTGCTGGGGTCTTGGGTGAGCAGGTTTTTATCGTTCACGAATGCCACCAAGCGCGGAATCTGCTGGCGCACGGCCACCACGAACGAGTCCGGAGTGGTGTGATTTTTTGTGAGAAGGTCGATGACGCGCCGGATGCGCTGCTGGCGGTCGGCGGGCTTCGCTTCTTGGCCGAAGTACTTGGGCCACAGCTCATCGGCGAGCTTGCCCATATCGGTCAGTAGCTCTTCCTTGTGCGCCACGGCGCGCTCGTAGAGCTGGTCGGGGGTGTAGGCGGAGGCCAGATCGTGGTGGAATTTCCGTCCGTAGAGCGCCGTGCCTAACCGGTATGGGTGCGCCGCAGGGTCGGCGGGGCTTTTCAGGCGCCCTTGCAGCATCCGCACGTACCCTTGAATGGCCCTTTCGGTCGTCTGCACCTGCTGCGTGAGGCGCTCCTGCTGAAACGCCGTCAGGCCCGATTTCTTCACCGAATCGAGCACCTGCGGCAGTAGCTCCAAAGTGCCTTGGTTTTGCAGAATCGCCAGTTTCATGTGCTCCACCGACGGATGCCGGAGGTTGCGGGTGGCGGCTTCGTAATACGCATCCGCCTTGCTGAGCTTATCGGAGAGCGCTGTCAGCCGCGTGTCGAGGGGCGCGTGACGGCCGGTGAGCAGCAGCCCGATGGGGTCGCCGAGGTTGTAAGTCGAAGGGTCCCACTCCCACGCCCGCAACGAGTCGAGGCTCCATTGCGCGCCGTTCAGAAAGTCGGCGAGCATCCGGTGGTCGGTCTGGTTATTAGCCGAGAGAGAATCCGGCGTGAACTGCCCCAGCCGCTCCAGCTCGCGGACGTACTGCGCGTGTGCCGCCGCCCGCCACGCCGAATCGGGCACGACGAGCTGATTATCGTATTTGTGATACCCTTGGTAGGCCGCCCAATCGGGGTTCAGGCGCCACAGACGCTCAATGAACTGCTCCTTGAAGGTATCGAAGCGCTGGTCGGCGACCGAGACTTTCGGCGCGTCTTTGCTGTCGGCGGAGGAGGAGTTGGACTGACAGGCGGCGCCCGCCAACCCCAGCAGGGCGACGGCGACCGGTAAGAAACGGGAGAAGTGTACCATCGGCGAACGAATCGGAGTAAGGAATGGACTCGGCGAAAGGTACACGCCGTGCGGCGAAGGCTGCATCCGGCGCGGACGTTGGGCGGGTCAGCCATCGGGCTAAAAGCGGCGCCGTGAGTAACTTTAAGACCGAGCCGCCACGGCCGCTCTCACGCTTATTCTCGCCGTCCTTTCTGCCCGCTGATGCCTTCGGTTCTGCCCTACCACTTCGTGCAACAACGCGAAGCGGCCGACTTTGCCCGGTTCTACTCCCTTTTTCAAGCCGCCACCCCACACGGCGGCTATCTCTGCTTCGACCTCGAAGACTCCCTCGTAGCGCCCACCGCCGCCGCCACCCTAACGCGCAAAGCGCACGGTCGCACCGCGTTCCGCACGTTGGCCACCGCCCCTTTCGGCCCTGATTTAGCCCGCACCATCCTGCGAATCAACGGCGCCCAAACGCCGCATTTCGCCGCTGATTTGGCTTTGCTGCGCGAGCTGCCGCCTTTTCACGCTGTAATCCTACCCAAAGTGAGCAGCGCGAGGCAGGTGCAGCGGGTGCTCGATGCGCTCCCGCCATCAGTAGGGCATCTGATTCCGATTATCGAAACGGTGGAAGGCTTGGCGGCAGTATCAGCCATCGCGGCGCTACCCGATGCGCGCCTCAAGGCCGTGGCGTTCGGTCACTGCGACCTCAACCTGAGCCTCGGTCATTTTCCGTTTCATCACCACGATTCGGCCCATTACTGGCACTGGGTTGCCACCCTCGACCACGCCCTCACCGCCACCGGAAAAGGTCTCCTGAACTCCCCGCTTCTCCGGCTGGATGATGGCGCCGCCTTTTCCACCGTTTTGAGTTGCCTGACCGCCTATTCTAGCGCCATCGGCCAGATAACGCTCAGCCTTGCCCAAACCCAGTGGTGTGCTCGGCCGCCCTCGCTTTCGTCGGGCCGCGTCGCGTTTGCACCGCAACCACCCGCCGCCGCGCTCGCGCACCGCCTTTTGACCGATGCGCAAGCTTACGGACTGCCCGACAGCGCCCTCGCCCTCACGCCGGAGCGCGTGGTCATCAGCCCGCAGGAAGTGCTGGCGGCGCAGCATTTTCTGCGTCAGAATCAGCTTCAATATCAGCCTCAATCAGCATCAAACGCGGTTTTATGCTGATTACCATCGTCGGCGGGTGCCTCACGCAACAGGCTAACATTCCGCCAGCGGAGCTGTACCATCAACAGTTGACGCAGCTTCTGAAAACGCACGGCCACGCGCCAAAAGTGACCATCGTGCGCTCCGAACGCTTGGCCACCTGCGTGGCGCGAGTGCAGGAGAGTCTGGCCACCCAGCCTGCGCACTGGCTCGTGCTGCACCTGCGGACTGAGCCGCTACTACGCCTAATCAAGCTTTTTTACCGATACCACGACGCCACCGGTCGCCGCCAACAAGTGCTGAACCGCGGCACATTATCGCACCACACCCACGACCCGCTGGCCGACCGTCTCAGCCCGCGCTCTACCTCGCCCCTCCCGCCCGAATTCTTCCTGACACCGGCGCCCCCGGCGCCGTGGCGCGAGCTGAACGGTTGGCTCGGCGCGCTCATCGGCAACCGCCGCCGGGCGCTGGCGGCCACTAAAACCGTAGTAGAAGAGCTACACAAGCAAGCCGCCGCCCACGGCGCGCAGCTGCTGTTGGTGGGGCCGCCGCGTCGCCCGGCTTCTCCCTTCGAGAATCACTTGGCCGCGCACCTCGACCGTGCCGCTGCCAGTTGGGCAGCATACGCCCAACTGCCCTACGTCCGGCTTTTCGGCGCGACGGGCACGCCGGACGAGCCGCTGGTCGGGCCGAACCGCATTCACATCAGCCGCGCCGGGCACCGGCAGATTGCCGAGCGGTTGGCGGCGGCTTTACTGGAACGGGTTGAGGTTTAGAACGGCGGCGCGTCATCCGACGGCGGTAGCCAAATTGAGAACGCTCAGCTTGATAGCTAGTCACAAACCGCTTCTTTTGCAACTGTATTTTACCATCATTATGTCTGTAAAACTCTACCACTCCGCCCCCCCTTGGCTATGCAGGCCAATTTTGGTCGCCGCCCTTTGTCTTTGGAGCCTAGCCCTGCTACCAATGCAAGCGTGGGCGCAGCAGCCGCAGTGGGCGTGGGCGCAGACCATCCCAACGGATGTGTTGATGAACAGCGGTATTGACGAAGTACGCGATATGCAGAGCGACGCCGCCGGCAACATTTACATGCTCGGCACCTTTACCGACGACGCGAATTTGGGGCCGTATCTGCTGCTCGGTCAAGGCCAAACTGACCTGTTCGTAGCCAAATTCTCCCCCTTCGGCCAGTGCCTGTGGGCCAGAAGTGGCGGCAGCAGCGGCGAGGACTTGGTCGGTGCCCTACGGCTCGATATGGCTGGAAACCTCTACGTCACGGCTACCATCTATCAAGACTTCACCACACCATGTGGCACACTGCTGGTGCCACAACCGACCAATGGAAGTACGATGCTTTGGAAGCTAGCCTCCGATGGTACGTGTCGCTGGAATCGCCTCATTGCCCGCCCGATGAATCAAATTGCGCCCGGCGTCTCAACGGCCCGCTCGCTGGCAGTCGATGGCGCGGGCTGCCCGACGATTATTCTGGAAACCTACAACGATCAACTGCTCGGCGATTCGGTCTACCCCGTTAGTGGCAGTGCCAGTTGGATTGTGCGTTGCAACATGACCGGCGAAGTGCGTTGGATCAAGAAGTTCGAGCAAAATGCCAGCGCCGGTTGGGCAGGAGTTTATAGCATTGCTCGATTGTCGGATACTGAACTAGTTGTTTTGGGTGGTGGGGTAACTGTGCGGCTTGACTCCATTATCCTCCCGAATCCGGGCGGTTTCGTGGCGGCTCTTGATACGGCCGGCGCGTGGCAGTGGGCGCGGCCTTTCACCTCCCATAACACCAGTAACGCTGAAATTACCCAACTGACCGCCGATGCTCACCAAATCATCCTGAGTGGGCGGCTGGGCAGCACCGGCGGCATCCGTTACGACGGCCAAATAGCGCTCGACACCTTGGCCGCCTCCACCGGCTATGCCGACGGCTTCACCATCGGCCTGGGCCATACCGGCGCCCTGCGCTATGCCTACCGAATGCCCGGATCGGGCAATCAGGGCACCTGCATCATCAACGGCCAAGCCCTGGAAACCGGCGGCGCCCTTTACCTGACGGGCCATTTCAGCGGCACGGTAGCGTTGATTCCCGGTCACCCACGTACTTCCATCGGTGTGCGCGATGGCTTTGTGGTCAAGCTCGATACCCTCGGCCGCGCCGTCTGGGATCTCAGCGCCGGCGTGCCGCCCCCCGGCTTTATGGTCCCGACCGGCATTCGGCCCCTCGCCATTGCCGTCGCCGGGCCCGCCGGGCCGGTCATCGGGGGCGTGCTCGCCGATACGGCCACGCTCGGCGCCTTCACCATTACCAGTGTCCCGCGCGGCGCCTACGATCTCTTCATCGCCGGTATCGGCCAGGTGCTGGGCCTCTCCGACGAAAGTGCCCGCCAGCCGGCCCTGCGCCTCTGGCCCAATCCCGCCCACACCACCTCAACGGTGGAATGGCCCGCCCAACCGGCCGCCGCCGTGCTCACCGTCCGCGATGTGCTCGGCCGCACCGTCCAATCGCAACGCCTGCCCGCGCACACCAGCCAAGCGCGGCTTGAGTGCGCGCACCTGCCCGCTGGCTGCTACAGCGTGGAGCTGGTGGCCGGACAATACCGCCAACGCACCCGCCTGCTCATCGTTGGGCTGGCGCCGTAAGCGCGGGTCAGCGATCGGGCTAAAAGCGGCGCCGTGAGTAACTTTAAGACCGAGCCGCCCCGGCCGCTCTCACGCTTATTCTCGCCGTCCTTTCTGCCCGCTGATGCCTTCGATTCTGCCCTACCACTTCGTGCAACAGCGCGATGCGGCCGACTTTGCCCGGTTCTACTCCCTTTTCCAAGCCGCCACCCCACTCGGCGGCTACCTCTGCTTCGACCTTGAAGACTCCATCGTAGCGCCCACCGCCGTCGCCACCCTGACGCGTAAAGCGCACGGCCGCACGGCGTTCCGCACGTTGACCACCGCCCCGTTCGGCCCCGACTTATCCCGTACCGTGTTGCGAATCAACGGCGCCCAAACGCCGCATTTCGCCGCTGATTTGGCTTTGCTGCGCGAGCTGCCGCCTTTTCACGCCGTCATCCTGCCCAAAGTGAGCAGCGCGAGGCAAGTGCAGCAAGTGCTCGATGCGCTGCCGCCATCAGTAGGGCAGCTGATTCCGATTATCGAAACGGCGGAAGGCTTGGCGGCCGTATCAGCCATTGCGGCGCTACCCGATGCGCGCCTCAAGGCCGTCGCGTTCGGTCACTGCGACCTCAACCTCAGCCTCGGTCATTTTCCGTTTCATCACCACGATTCTGCCCATTACTGGCACTGGGTCGCCACCCTCGACCACGCCCTGACCGCCACCGGAAAAGGTCTCCTGAACTCCCCAATCCTACATTTGGCCGATAGTGCCGTACTCGCGACGGCCCTAAAGCGCCTAACCGCCTACCCCAGCGCCACCGGCCAGATTACGCTCAGCCTTGCTCAAACCCAGTGGTGCGCGGCCCCGCCCGGCGTTTCGCTATCCTTCATCAACGCCCCCACACCGCCGCCACCAGCCGAGGCACTCGCGCATCGTCTCCTGACCGACGCGCAGACCTACGCGTTACCCGGTAGCGCGCTCGCTGTCACGCCGGAGCGCGTGGTCATCAGCCCGCAGGAAGTGCTGGCGGCGCGGCATTTTCTGCGTCAAAATCAGTTTCAATATCATCCTCAATCAGCACCAAACGCGCTTTTATGCTGATTACCATCGTCGGCGGGTGCCTGACGCAGCAGGCCAATATTCCGCTCACCGAGCTGTATCATCAACAGCTCGCGCAGCTTCTGCAAGCGAAGGGTTTCGCGCCAAAAGTCACCATCGTGCGCTCCGAACGCTTGGCTACCTGCGTGGCGCGGGTGCAGGAAAGTCTAGCCACGCAACCCGCGCACTGGCTCTTGCTGCACCTGCGGACCGAGCCGCTGCTGCGCCTAATCAAGCTTTTTTACCGATACCACGACGCCACCGGTCGCCGCCAACAGGTGCTGAACCGCGGCACATTATCGCACCACGCCCACGACCCGTTGGCCGACCGTCTCAGCCCGCGTCCTACCTCGCCCCTTCCGCCCGAATTCTTCCTGACACCGGCGCCCCCAGCGCCGTGGCGCGAGCTGAACGGCTGGCTTGGCGCGCTCATCGGCAATCGTCGCCGGGCGTTGGCGGCCACTAAAACCGTAGTGGAAGAGCTGCACAAGCACGCCGCCGCCCACCGCGCGCAGCTGCTGTTGGTGGGGCCGCCGCGTCGCCCGGCTTCTCCCTTCGAGAATCACTTGGCCGCGCACCTCGACCGTGCCGCTGCCAGCTGGGCAGCGTACGCCCAGTTGCCCTACGTCCGGCTATTCGGCGCGACGGGCACGCCGGACGAGCCGTTGGTTGGGCCGAACCGCATCCACATCAGTCGCGCCGGACACCGGCAAATTGCGGAGCGGTTGGCGGCGGCTCTGCTGGAACGGGTTGGGGTTTAGAACGGCGGCGCGTCATCCGACGGCGGCAGCGGCTTCCCGAAACCGGCGTCGTTATTAAGCCGCGAGCCGAGGCGAATGGTTGTCGGCTTGGGTTGTTCTTGGTCGAAGGTGCTGGCGGTGCTGAACGAGCTGATGTTCGCTCCGGCACCGGCTGGGCCGCCGAAGCCGCCGCTCGGGCCGCCCAAATCCTGAAACTTCGTGAAGCGCCCGATGAAACCGAGCTTCACCGTATCGAGGGAGCCGTTCCGGTGCTTCGCGATGATGATTTCGCCGACGTTCTTCGTCGGCTCGCCGTCTTCGTAGTGCTCAATCTTGTAATACTCCGGCCGGTAGAGGAACATGACCATATCGGCGTCCTGCTCAATAGAGCCGGATTCGCGCAAGTCGCTGAGCTGCGGTCGCTTATCGCCGGGGCGCTCCTCTACTTTCCGCGAAAGCTGCGAGAGCGCAATCACCGGCACATCCAGCTCCTTGGCAATGCCCTTGAGCGCCCGCGAAATCGAGGCAATCTCCTGCTCGCGGTTGCCGCCGAAGCCGCCCTTTTCCGAGCTGTTGCCCGACATGAGCTGCATGTAGTCGATGATAATCAGCTCAATCTTGTGGCGCTGCTTGAGGCGGCGGCATTTCGTCCGCAGCTCCCGAATGGAGAGGCCGGGCGTGTCGTCAATGAAAATCGGCGCTTGCGAGAGGCGCGCAATCTTATGGTTGAGCTGCGCCCACTCGTACTCCGCCAGATTCCCCTTCTTGATTTTATCAGATTCCAGCTCCGCCTCCGCCGAAATCAGCCGGTTGACGAGCTGGATATTCGACATTTCGAGCGAGAAAATCGCGACCGGCTTGCCGTGGTCCACCGCCGCGTTCCGCATCACTGACAAAACGAACGCGGTGTTGTGGGTCACGGTCATATCCTGCAACAGGAAGAGCCGGTTGCCGTCGATTTCAAAGCCGTAGTAATCGTCTTCTTTATCGAATTCCACGCTGATGCCCGTCATCCGCCAATCGTGGCGGGCGGTCCAGGCGCGAGCTTTTTTACGCTCGATTCGCACCGGAACGCGGTCGATGTCGCCGTAAATCCGGACGCGGTAAACTTCCGATTCGTACCCGATAGCCGTGATGACGGCGCGCTTCTTCCGAATAGAAGTCCGGAAACCGAGGGAATCGGCCAAAAATTTGATTTCCCGCGCCAGCCGGTGGTTTTTCTGCGTGATTTCGTAGCCATTCGACTGCACCAGATAATGGCCGTCGGAATCAATCAGCCCCGCGAGTAACCGCAGTCGGTTTTCGGTGGAATTGATGAGGAAGGGCTGCGGAATGTGCTTGTTATCGAGCACGTTGAGTTGCCGAAGCTCGTCCTGTAAAGAGAACTTGGTGGCCACAGCGCCGCCGCGCTGCCCGCTGGTGATGCCGTAGGAATTACACCGATTCGCAACGACGCCAACCGTTAGCTGCAAGCCCAAATCATCGGCATAAGTGGTCAGGTAATCGACAATTTCCGGGTCCTGCGACGTAATCCGGCAATTGGCCGACGTCCCATCGCCGAGCCACAAGCCCAGAAAATACGGGTCAACCGGCACGTCCTGCGCCGCAAACTCGACCGGCACCTTGTAGCCCTTGTAGTTGGAGCGAAATTTCGGCGAGGCTTCGAGCCACTCCTTGACCGTGACGTTCAGCACATCGCCGTGTTGGTGCTTCCATTCCGTCCGGCTCCGCTTGAGCGACAGGATGTGGCTTTCATTGACGCGGTAGTCTTCCGCCTTGTTTTGCCGCACCCAGTACATCCGCTCCCGCCCACGCGCAATACTCTGAACGCGCCGAGGCGTCGAATCGTCGCCCATCAGCTCCTCACCGACCGCCACGTCTTCCACGTTCCGCAGCGTGCCATCGAACATCAGCACTTTCGTGCCCTTGCCCAAGCATTTACCCATCGCGGGCCGCGCCGCAATGATCACTAAGTCAGACTTTTGCCAGCCGCTCGTGAGTGCATCGAGGGCCGTCAGGCCGGTCGGGACGCCGGTGAGGCCGTCCTTTTGGTCGCGCTTGGCTTCCAGCTCTTTGATCGCCTTCCCGAGCAGCGACTGCATGTTGTCGTAGTTCGAGCGGATGTTCGATTCCGAGACTTCGTACAGCACCTTTTCGGTCTGGTCGAGAAGGTCGAACACGTCGGTCGTGTCTTCGTAAGCGGCCGTCAGCATCTGGCTCGCCATCGCAATCAGCTCGCGCTTGATGGCGTTTTCGGTCACGATACGGGCGTGGAACTCGATGTTCGCCGCGCTCGTGACTTTGTTGGTGAGCTGGTGCAGGTACACCGGCCCGCCGATCAGCTCCAGCTCGCCCTTCGTGCGCAGGCGCTGCATCACGGTGAGCATATCAATTGGCTCGGAGTCGTCGAACAGCTCCTGAATCGCTTTGTAAATCCGCTGATGCGCCTCTTTGTAGAACGATTCGGGCTTCAGAATATCACTGACCGTCGTGAGCGCGTCCTTCTCCAGCATCAAGGCGCCCAGCACGGCGCTCTCCAATTCCAAGGCCTGCGGAGGCAGCTTTCCCGTGGGGGAAAGCATCGCCTGCGCGCGCTGTGCCATCGCCGCTTTCGCCTGTTGCACCGATTTCCTGACCCGATCATCCATCATATGTGCAAACTTACCGCCCACCGAAAGGGCAGACAAGGCCGGGGCAGAAAGTTCTGCCGGGCGGCGCCCCCAACGGGCCGGACGCTACTTTTGAGGCGGTAAAAAATCCGTCGGGCCGAATCTCATCGGGTCGACACCGCCGCCGTCCGGCTCACCTTCATCAGATGCGACCGAGTGGTCCGCTCATCGCCTTTTTCTTATGACTACTCCTGCTTCGGCTCCTTCTCCTGCCTCGTTTGCCCGTGTCCATCTGATTGCCGTCGGCGGTGCCGTGATGCACAACGTGGCGCTTGCCTTACAAGCGCAAGGCAGCCGCGTGACCGGCTCCGACGATGAGATTTTCGAGCCTGCCCGCTCGCGTCTCGCCGCCGTCGGGCTGCTGCCGAGCGCGGAAGGCTGGGACGAATCGCGCATCACGGCCGACCTCGACGCCGTCATCGTCGGGATGCACGCCCGCGCCGACAACCCGGAGCTATTGCGGGCCCGCGCGCTCGGCCTGCGTGTGTACTCGTTCCCGGAATACGTGTTCGAGCAGAGCCGGAACAAGCAGCGCATCGTGATTGGCGGGTCGCACGGGAAAACATCGATTACGAGCCTGATTCTGCACGTCCTGCGGAGCAACAACCGCACGTTCGATTACCTCGTCGGGGCGCAGCTCGCCGGGTTCGACCGGATGGTGCAGATTACGCCCGATGCGCCCATCATCATCATCGAAGGCGATGAGTATCTGGCGGCGCCGTTCGACCCTCGGCCGAAATTCCACCTCTATCAGCATCACATCGGCGTGATTTCGGGGATTGAGTGGGACCACATCAACGTCTTCCCCACGCAGGCCGATTATGTGGAGCAGTTCCGCATTTTCGCTGCCCAAACACCCAAGGCGGGCGCCCTCATCTTCGACAAAACCGACGAGCTGGCGCAGGAAGTCTGCGTGCCGTCGAACCCCGATGTGACGTACATCGGCTACACCGCCCACGAGCACACCATCCGCGACGGGCAGACGTTTCTGGTCAATAAAAAGGACGACGAGATTCCAATTCAGGTCTTCGGGCAGCACAACCTGCGGAATATCTCCGCCGCCCGCGAAGTGTGCCGCCTGCTCGGCATCAAAGGCAAGGATTTCTACGACGCCGTGCGGTCGTTCAAAGGCGCGGCCCGGCGGCTGGAATTGCTGGCAGGCAACGCGTCGGCGCAGATTTACCGCGATTTCGCTCACGCCCCGAGCAAGGTGCGCGCCACCACCCGTGCCGCCCGCGAGCAGTTCCCGAACCGCCGCCTCGTGGCGGTGCTGGAGCTGCACACGTTCTCGTCGCTGAACCCGGCGTTCCTGCCGAATTACGCCCACGCGCTCGATGCGGCCACGGAAGCCGTCGTCTATTTCAACCCGCACGTCCTCGAACACAAGCGCCTGCCGCCTCTCGACCCGGCGCAAGTGCAAGCCGCCTTCGCCCGCCCCGACCTCCGCGTCGTGACCGACCGCGCCGCGCTCGAAGCGTACCTCCGCCCCCAAGCGCCCCTCCACGAAACCACCCTCCTCCTAATGAGCAGCGGCACCTTCGACGGGCTGGACGTGCCAGCGCTGGGGTTAGCGTAACTCATACGCCTACGTGTCCGGCACTGTCTCGGTGCCGGTGGAAGAGCGCCGAGTGGAATCAGCAGCTCCGGCACCGAGACGGTGCCGGGTACGTAGGCTGGGAAGTATCCGGCACCGTCTCGGTGCCGGTGGAAGATGACAGATTGAAATCAGCAGCTCCGGCACCGAGACGGTGCCGGGTACGTAGGCTGGGAAGTATCCGGCACCGTCTC
>JANNMJ010000195.1:0-19133 GCA_031397815.1 Hymenobacteraceae bacterium | reverse complement strand
ACGGCTTCCGTCACGTCCCCAATGATATTGGCTGCCTTGCGGATGTTCATCTGCTTGGCGACGGCCAGCAGGTCGGCGTGCGTGATGGCTTCGCGCTTGCCGTTGATGGAGAGCTGATGGCGGCGCAACCACCGGTTGGTAGGGTCGAAGGCGTAGGTGATGTCGTAGGCGGGCGCTAAGTGCCACTCGCCGTCGGGGGTCATCAAAAACGAGAAGTTTTTGGTGTGATCGTCCTGATTACGCGCCAACACGTTGAATGTCATCCGCCGAAATAGCTGCTCAGCGGCCGAATACGGCAGGTAAAGTTGCCGCATCACTTGGAAAGCCTGCTCGTAGGCGTAGGCATCGGGGTCGTTGTAGTCGTAATGCGCCACGCCGCATAAGGTCTGCATGTGCAGCTTGGAACCGTCGGCAGGACGGTCGAAACGTCGGGTGAGGAAGTGAGCGCGGCCGTTTTCCTCGACCAATCGCGACTCGCTCATCTCGATTCCGGCGGCCTTTGCCATGTGGTAGTAGGCGTACTCAATGCGGCCATAACCCGCTGGGTCGCCGAGCTGCTGATTAGTCACGCCGTCGAATTTCAATAGCCACTGCGTAAACCCATCCGGCGCCGCCACCTGTCCGGACCGCATCTCGCCGGTGGTTTCGTTGAGCGCCACCACCGCTTTGGCGCGCGCGCCACCGGCCGAAGTACCCACCCGCAGCAAATCGACTAGCTGCCGCTGGTCGGCTTGAAAACCGGCTCGGTGGCTCACAATGGCCGCTGCGAGGGTCGCCAATTCGCTCACATCCACCGACCGCGACTGGCTCAGCTCATCGGCAGCGATGGTCGGCTCGAATTCCAGCGCGCCCATTCCCCGGTTGCCCAAATAGCACAGGCGCTCAATAGGCGTCAGACTGGCGGCATCGCGGTTTTGCGCTGCCAGCCAGCTCGTGATGATTTGATTACCGAAGCGGTCGGGCAGGGCGTCGGCCAGCATTCCCGGCAAATTTTGAAACGTTTTACTCGGAAGATCTGGATAAATGAACGCGTAGGTACCATCACGCATTTGTTCCAGCGGCATCGTGAGCGGTGCGATATTCCACTCTAACTCTACCAGCTTCCGTGACAGCAGTACTCGTGCAACGAACCTATTAGCGTCCCAACGGACGGCACCAATTTCTTCACCCCACAGGCGAATTAATGCGGCGTTTACCATTCAGATTCAGGTTTAGATGAAGGTGGTGATTGTGGCGAAGCTCTTTTGCGACGATTTATTTCCAGACGCGCGATCTTGAACGGGTTGATATTCTGCTGCTCCGGCAACCGGTCGAATAGATGTAAGTAATGGAGCGCCCGCAGTATCTGAATCAGGTTTATCAGACTCAGTGGGCCGCTTCCATTTTCGATACGACTTATCGTTGGCCGAGCTAGCCCTGTCTGAGTAGCCAACCATTGCTGAGTACGATTCTGGTCGAGCCGTAATTGCCGTAAGCGATGTCGTACTTCGCGATCAATTGCCGGGTCGGGCATTGCTACCCAGTTTGTCATGATGTCTGTATGTTGACACAAAGATGCCCAAAATCAGTAACAATGCAAGCACATTGTTACACGAAATATAAAAAGCCCGCCTCGGTTTTCACCAAGGCGGGCTTTTCGGTATCTAATGCGGCTACTAACGTAACGTGCGGGCTGCTTACGCCGGCACCGTCATCCCCATAGCTTTCAGCATCGTCTCGCCGATTTCGGCTGGCGAATCCACTACGTGGATACCGCACTCGCGCATAATCGCCATCTTGGCGGCTGCCGTATCATCGGCGCCACCCACGATAGCACCGGCGTGGCCCATCCGGCGGCCGGGAGGGGCCGTCTGACCAGCGATGAAGCCGACCACCGGCTTGCGGTTGCCATCGGCTTTGATCCAACGGGCGGCTTCGGCTTCCTTGCCGCCGCCAATCTCGCCGATCATCACGATGCCTTCGGTTTCGGGGTCGTTCATGAGCAGCTCCACGGCTTCCTTGGTGGTGGTGCCGATGATCGGGTCGCCGCCGATGCCGATGGCCGTCGTTTGGCCCAAACCGGCTTTCGTGAGCTGGTCAACGGCTTCGTAGGTCAGCGTGCCCGACTTCGAGACGATGCCGATTTTCCCTTTCGAGAAGATGAAGCCCGGCATGATGCCCACTTTGCACTCACCGGCCGTCATCACGCCGGGGCAGTTTGGCCCGATCATCCGCACGCCCGGCATCTGGTTGAGCACGTTCTTCACGGCAATCATATCACGCGTCGGGATGCCTTCGGTGATGGTGATGATGACTTTGATACCCGCTTCGGCGGCTTCCAGAATCGCATCGGCGGCGAAAGCCGGCGGCACGAAAATGATGCTCGTATCGGCTCCGGCCTGCGCTACCGCCTCCGCGACGGTGTTGAACACCGGCCGATCCAGGTGCATCGTGCCGCCTTTGCCGGGCGTTACGCCACCGACCACGTTGGTGCCGTACTCAATCATCTGACCCGCGTGAAACGAGCCTTCCGAACCGGTGAAACCTTGTACGATGACTTTTGAGTCTTTATTGACGAGGACGCTCATACTGCTGACTGCTGAAGCGAGGGGTTGGGGTTGGCCGGTCGCCTAACACAGGCGCCGAATCGTGAAGAACGCACAAAAGTAACGCCCCAATGCCGAGCCGTGCCGCAGCGGCTGGCAAAGACGGGCAACGGCGCCCGATTCCGCCCCATCCATAAAATGGGTACTTTTGTAGAAGCCTTCACCAAGGCGCGCCCGACCAGCTTCCGGTCCGGCCGTTTACCACGTACAACCGCTTCCTCGTGTACCTCAACCACATCATCGACGCCGTCGGCAATACGCCGCTTGTCAAGCTCAATTCTGTAACGGCCGGCATCCCGGGCACCATCCTCGCGAAGGTCGAATACCTCAACCCCGGCAACTCGGTCAAAGACCGAATGGCGATCCGCATGATCGAGGACGCCGAAGCGGCGGGCCTCATCCAGCCCGGCGGCACCATCATCGAAGGCACGTCCGGCAACACCGGGATGGGCTTGGCGCTGGCAGCTATCGCGAAGGGCTACAAAACGATCTTCGTGATGAGCGACAAGCAGAGCAAGGAAAAACAAGACATTCTGCGCGCCGTGGGGGCGCAGGTGGAAGTTTGCCCGACCGACGTAGCGCCCGACGACCCCCGCTCCTACTACTCCGTCGCGAAGCGCCTGAGCCAGGAAACGCCAAACTCGTACTACCCCAACCAGTACGATAACCTCTCCAACGCCGCCGCCCACTACGCCACCACTGGCCCCGAAATCTGGACGCAAACCGACGGCGCAATCACGCACTACGCCGCTGGCGTCGGTACGGGCGGCACCATCTGCGGCGCCGCCAAGTACCTCAAGGAGCAGAACCCGGCCATCGTGAGCATCGGCCTCGATACCTACGGCTCAGTGTTCAAGAAGTACAAGGAGACGGGTATCTTCGATCAGAACGAAATCTACGCGTACAAAACCGAAGGCATCGGTGAAGACATTCTGCCGAAGAACGTGGACTTTGACCTGATCGACCTCTTCATCAAGGTCACCGACCAGGATGCGGCTCTCATGACGCGCCGCCTCGCGAAAGAGGAAGGCTTGTTCGTGGGCTGGTCGTGCGGATCGGCAGTTCACGGCGCGCTCGAATACGCGAAGGCCAATCTGAAGGAAACCGACACCATGGTCATCATCCTCCCCGACCACGGCACCCGTTACCTCGGCAAGATTTACAACGACGAGTGGATGCGCGCGCAAGGCTGGATCTAGGCGCCATACGGCCGACTCTGAGCGATTTAGGCCGATTCGGGCCGTCTGCATCCTGTTATCAAATGGTTGCGGTGATTGCATACGCACCCTTACCGCCTTATCTTTGAGAAAGGCCGTGCCATAAGCCGTTTTCGGCGCCCGGTATTGCGCCCGCCTTTGCTCTCCTCATCACTCTACATTCCCGCCGTGGCCGTGAACACTGTCTCCCGTCTCCGAAAAGTCGTCCTCATCGACGACAACGAAACCACCAACTTCCTCAATCACCGGCTCATTACCAAGCTCGGGATTACGGAAGAAGTGGCAGTCTTCTCCGATGCCGCGGAAGGCTACCGGTATCTCTGGGGGCACCAAGGCAAACCCGGCACCCTCACCACCGAGCCGGAGCTGGTTTTCGTCGATCTGCGGATGCCCGGCATGGACGGCATTGAGTTTCTGGAGCTGTACAAGCAGCTCGAACCCGCCGTCCGTCAATCGACGCGCCTCGTCGTCCTCACGACCTCCATGCTCCCCAGTGACCGCGCCCGCGTCGCGGCCTACCCCGACGTGGAGTACCTCGTCAAGCCGCTCTCGCGTGAAAAAGTCGAACGGCTCCTCACCGAGCATTTTCCGCACGTACAAGCGGTGGCGCCGCCCTCCGTCGCCAGCTGATTTACGCCTCCGGCCCGCCAGCGTCAGCAGCTCAACTAACAGCTAAGCAATTACTACGCGCTCTGAAAAAGGCACCGCAACCCACCAGTTGCGGCATCTTTTTCAGAGCGATTTGCATTTAACTCAGTATAAGCCCGCACGCCTAAGCACATTGCTGTAAATGAGCCGCTGAGTAGATTTTTCTGCAACCCGCGCCCCGCTTGGAATGTGCTGCGCAAGTGCTTACTTAGCCCCCGTAACCGGCACGAAGCCAGTTCACTTTCCACCTTTCCACTTTTAACGTTTTATGGGATCTTCTAGTACAGGCCCGATGGAAATGTTCGAGTCGACGATCACAAGCTTACAGGATCACAACATCAATAATTTTCCTTTAGCTGATGCTAAGAGTAATCTGAGCTATTGGCTCGGGATTCTGGAGCCATCCACCGAACCGGTCGTCAAAGCTATTTCGGTGCCGATGCGCGTTTTGTATGATATGATGCTGAATGACGGGCTTGGTAATGCTACGCAGCTCAAAGACACGGTAGACGCGCTGGTCAAGGCAGTGACTGATTTGGCAAACGTTTCGCCGGAAAACCCCGACCCAAACCGGCCGCGCAAAAGACGCCTCTCCGATTTGGCCAGCATCCTCACCAATTACAACGGCCAGTAACGGCTGCTAGGGCGTAACACCCGTATCGGCAACAGCCGCTCAAACAAAAAAATACCGATTGGCATCAGAAGCTTCTGATGCCAATCGGTATTTTTTTTGACCCGCAATCAGCGTGCACCGCTGGTATTTATTTCGGAAAGAACAACATCTTCACCGCCAGCAGCATCAGTAAGCCACCGAAAATGCGCTTGATCGTCTCGGCTGGCAAAGCGTTGGCGAGCTTGCCGCCGAACAGCCCGCCCACCACGAAACCGACGGCGATAATCATCGCCGTCGGGATATTCATGTGGCCGTTACGGTAGTACGTCAGCGCTCCAAGCCCCACCACCGGCAGCGCGAGCACCGCCAATGATGTCCCCTGCGCGGTGTGTTGGCTGAAACCGAAGCCAAAAACCAGCGCCGGCACAATCACGATGCCGCCCCCGATACCCACCAAGCCGCTCAAAGAGCCGGCCGCGATGCCGAGGAGAAGAAGACCGATAACCGTCGAGATAGTGAGTTGCATGTGAGGGAAGACGATAATGAATGACGACGGCGAATTACGCGTTTTGCAAAACCGGCACCGCGTGCGCTACTTCCACTGCCGCGAAAGCCTGCGTCAAGTCTGCGATGAGATCCTGCGGATCTTCCACCCCGATTGACAGACGAATCATCTGCGACGTAATGCCCATCTCGCGTTGCAGCGGGGGCATAATGTCGGAATGGGTCATCGTAGCCGGGTGTTCGGCCAGGCTCTCGGTGCCGCCCAGGCTGACGGCTAGCTTCACGAGCTTCAGCGCGTTCAGGAACTGGAAGGCTTCGGCTTCGCCGCCCTTGATATCGAAGGAAATCATCGACCCCGGCGAGGTACAATGCCGCTGATAAATATCCGCCTGCGCCGAGCCTTCCGCCAGATGCCCCAAGTAATACGTGCGGTCCACCAGATCGTGCGCCAAGAGCCAATCAGCTACCACGGCGGCCGATTGCGCGGAGCGCTCCATCCGCAGCTTCAGCGTTTCGAGCGAGCGCAGGAGCATCCAGCCGGTGTTGGGGTCGCACATGGTGCCCATAAACGTGCGCATTGCTTTCACTTCCTTCATCAGCGCCGCCGAGCCGACCACGGCCCCGGCAATCAAATCGGAATGGCCGCCGAGGAATTTCGTCGCTGAGTACACGCACAGGTCGGCGCCGTGGCGCAGCGGGTTTTGGAAAACCGGCCCCAGAAACGTGTTATCGACCACTACGCGAACCGCTTTTTCGGGCGTGCTGTGGTCGGTTGCCATCGCCACGCACGCTTCCAAGTCGATGAGGTGGTTGGTGGGATTGGCGGGCGTTTCGACGAATACCATCGCCAGACGGCCGCGCACGGTTTCGGCTTTGGCGCGAATCTCGGCGGGCGTGGCAGTCGGAAGGAAACCGATTGCGGTGATGCCGAAACGCGGCAGGATGTTCTTCAGGAAGAAATCGGTACCGCCGTAAACCGGCTCCGAGTGCATCACCACATCCCCCGGCGACAGCAGCGCGAGCATAGTGGTGGTAATCGCCGCCATTCCCGACGCGAACGACGCGGCGGCTTCGGCGCCGTCCCACAACGTCAGCCGGTCTTCGAGGATTTCGAGGCCCGGGTTGTTGAGGCGCGAGTAAATCAGGCCCATCTCCTCGGCGGGGTCGGCTTGGCGCAAGCCGTAAGCCAGCTCAAAAAACGCCTTTCCTTCCTCAGCGGTCCGGAATACGAAGGTTGATGTCTGAAAAATGGGCGGCTTGATGGCGTTTTCGCTCCAAGCGGGCGCGTAGCCATAGCTCATCATCAGGCTCTCCGGCCGCATCGGCTGACCGTTGATCGAGGTTTTCTTGTGGGCGTTCTTCATTCCGGCTGACCGTTGGTTGGGTGTTTTTTTTCGGTTGCCGAAGGTACGAAAATTGGCCGATGGCTTACTTAGCGCCCAATCCAATGAGCAGATATGATTCGACACAGATCAACCATCTCCTGGTGCGAAAGTGTACTCTTAGCGTAGTTGATAGACATGCTGACAAATTGTATGTTTCCAAGTACGTATCCTTTTGTAGCGTCTATTCGGTCCAGCGATGCGGTAGCTTTCACATCATTACGCTGAGTATAAGAAGGCTGTACAAGCTGCAAGCCAGTGTAAGGGCAGCGTCCCTCCTGCTTTTCCCACTGCGCTTTGAGGTCTGACAAGGTGATATTGACCTCTTGGTCACGTTTACGACATCTGCGCAGATGTTCTCGGAAGCCGGTATACTCGTCCGCTTTATTGGCTGCGTGCTTCTGAATAGCGTAAGAAGAAACAGGTAATTGGTGCCGATTGGCTAGTCCTGAGCATCGCAACGAGCAGTAGTGTGGGCGGCCGATTTGCTCACTACGCCGCACCTCTGCTGCTCTCTTTTCAAACTCTTGCTTGCACTGGTTGCACGTAATCAATACTGATGACTTCATCTGGAACCCTATGAAACGCAAAACGCCCGATGCGGTAACCGCATCGGGCGTTCAATATAGTGGAGCTGCAGGGATTCGCCACTGCAAAATTCCGGCGGTTTCCCGTCGGCGTGGACTATCTCTTCTTCTTCGCGGCCGAACAAAGTCGGCACCAAGAAGTCGGACGCTCTAGCCGGTTATTAAGCGCACTCGCAGCGCTCCGGTAGTCTCTGCACCTTCCGGCCGTGTACGGCCGGCTTGGCTCAGGATTGGCATATCAGTCTGTTCGACCGACTTAGCGTTCCCTGAATTCATCCGATTTATTACCTACCCGTCACCGGATAGGAGGTCCGAATCCGAACCCTGGTCCAGACAAGGAAGCTGTCAGGCTTTCTACACGCTTAGTTCCGGTTGATTTGTCGGAGAATCCCAGGCCCGGACCTGGCCCTTAGGATTCCCGTATCGACTGAATTTCACGCGGCGGTCGTCGCTCCCGCCGTGCTAGTCCGATTTTTCGACGCTCCGAACTCCGACGCCATCTGACTTAGGCTTCGGCGGAACGATGGCTAGTGCGTAGTTCTAAACTAGGCAGCCATGGCGTAGGTATACTCGCCAGTTGGGTTTTGGAAGACTTTTTTGCGGAGGATTCTTCCAACCCCCGACGTGCTTACTTGCAACTTGCTCAAGCTGTCAATTCCGGTCAGCCCCAGAATTTGGTGTGAAAGAACGATGCGCCCTGAGCGAGGACGCGCAGCAAAGGTAACGCGGAACAGAGGCCATCGGTTCGGGCGTGCCGAAAGCCTACTGAATTAATGCAGAAAATGGCGCACGCCCGTCGTGACCATCGCCACACCGGCGCGGTTGGCGGCCTGCACCGAATCCTGGTCCCGAATAGAGCCGCCGGGCTGCACCACGGCCGTAATACCGGCTTCGGCGGCAATCTCGACGCAATCCGGGAAGGGGAAGAACGCGTCGGAGGCCATCACGGCGCCTTTTACATCGAACCCGAACGCCGCCGCTTTCGCCAGCGCCTGCCGGAGCGCATCGACTCGCGAGGTTTGCCCGACGCCACTCGCCAGCAATCGGCCGGGGCGGGCGAGGACGATGGTATTCGACTTGGTGTGCTTGCACACGCGGAGCGCAAACTCCAGCGCGCGGGCTTCATCGGGGGTCGGGGCGCGGTCGGTGACGGTGGTGAAGTCGGCGGCGGTTTCGCTCACCATATCGCGGTCCTGCGCCACCATTCCGTTCAGCAGCGTCCGGGTGAGGGTGCGCGGCAGGTCGGCGGGCTTGCGGCGCAGCAGAATGCGGTTCTTTTTCTGCTGAAGAACGGCGAGGGCGGCTTCGGAAAAATCCGGCGCAATCAGCACTTCGAAAAACAGCTCGTGCAGGTGCTGCGCGGTGGCTTCATCGAGCGCCTGATTCGCGATAATAACGCCGCCAAACGCCGAAACGGGGTCGCACGCAAGCGCATCGGCGTAGGCCGCAGCGAGGGAATCGGCCACGGCGACGCCGCACGCGTTCGTGTGCTTGATGATGGCAACGGCGGCGCCCTCAGCGGCCGGAAACTCATCAATCAGCCGCACCGCTGCATCGACATCAACCAAGTTGTTATACGAAAGCTGTTTCCCGGCGAGCTGCTCGAAAAGGGCGTTCAAATCGCCGTAAAACGCGCCGCGCTGGTGCGGATTTTCGCCGTAGCGCAGCGGCAGCCGTTGCCGCTCGCTGACTTTGAGGGGAGCCGTGGCTGCCGCCGCCGGTCCCAACGTGCCGAGGAGCCACTGCTGAATCGCTGTGTCGTAGTGCGACGTGATATCAAATGCGTGAGCCGCGAGGCGACGGCGGTCGTCGAGGTCCGTAGTGCCGCTTTTCTCGGTGAGCAGCCGCGCTACGTCTTCGTACTGGCTGCGCTCGCTCACGACCACCACATCGTGGAAATTCTTCGCTGCCGCGCGAATCAGGCTGATTCCGCCGATATCGATCTGCTCAATCGTTGCGGCTTCGGGGGCGCCGCTGGCCACGGTTTCCTCGAAAGGATATAAATCGACCACGACTAAGTCAATGGGCGGAATTTGATGCGTGGCAGCTTCGGCGGCGTCGGCAGCATTATCGCGCCGTTGCAGAATGCCGCCGAAAATGCGCGGGTGCAGGGTCTTCACCCGTCCGCCGAACACCTCCGGCGAGCCCGTGTGCACCTCGACGGGCATCACCTCGGCGCCCATCTCGCGCAGGAATTTCAGCGTGCCGCCGGTGGAATAAAGCGTCACGCCGTAGCGTTGCAGCACTTCCACCAACGGGGCGAGACGGTCTTTGTGGTAAACGGAGAGAAGCGCAGAAGCGACGCGACGATTCATATAACGACGAGGAAAAAATGGACGGAAGCGAGTGGATTCAAGAGGTCAGACCGGTTCAGAAAAGACAGCAGATAATCAGGGCAAATCGATGATTTCATCGACTGGAATAGTATCACGGAGGACTTGCCGGGCGAACGCGGCCGGGTTCATCCCCCGCAAAACCGCCTCCACGACGAGCGGCAGGTACCGGTGCTCCAACGCCAACACGCGCCGCGCAAGGGTTTCGGCGGTATCGGTGGGCGCCACCGGGCAGCGGGCCTGAAACAGGACGGCGCCATCGTCATACTGCTCATTCACGAGGTGAATCGTGATGCCGGACTCAGCTTCGTGCGCCGCCAAAACGGCTTCGTGTACGTGTTGGCCATGCATCCCCTTCCCCCCGAATTTCGGCAGCAGACTGGGATGAATGTTCACGATACGCCCGCTGTAAGCCGCCACCAACGCTGGCGGCACAAGCCACAGAAACCCGGCGAGGACGATCAGATCGGGCCGAAAACTCGTTTCAATCAACTGCTGAACAATGCCATCGCGCCACGCCTCGCGGGTGAACGTGGCGGTCGGCACCCCGGCTTGGGAGGCAAGGTTCAGGGCACCGGCGGAAGCAGTATTGGAAAGCAGCCCGATAATTTGCCCCACCGGATGCGGCGGCGCAAAATGCGTCATCAGCCGCTGGGCGTTGGAGCCGCCGCCGGAAGCGAGCAGCAGGATGCGCCGGGGGGGCGCGGCAGGAGCGGAAGAGGGGAGCGCGGAGTCGGCCACGGGCAGTCGGTGGGGGGACATCAGCGGCGCAACCCGACGGTACGACGGCCCGGCGCGAGTCCGGGCGCCAAAGGTAGCGGCGCGCCCCGAACCGGCGGGCGGGCTGCGCGGTTATGCGCCACCGCTACCGGCTGTGGCACGCTATTTTCGGCTGACCAAATCTGCTTTTCCCTCGCTCTGGCGTTATCCGCTGAATGAAAGATTACTACCAGATGCTGGGCCTGACCGAGCACGCGACAGCACGGGAAATCAAGCAGGCGCACCATCAGCTCGCGCTGCGGCTCCACCCCGACCGCACCCCCGACCCCGCCGAGCAAGCCCTGTTTCTGGAAGTGCAGGAGGCGTACGAAGTCCTCGGCGACCAGCACAACCGGTTGGCGTATGACCTGCTGCGGCAGCGCGTTCGGGAGCGCGCCGCCGCGCCGCGCGGCCCCTCGCCGTATGACCCGCCGCCCGCGCCGATGCGTCCGCGCGGGCCGGGGCAGCGGGCACTTTGGGCCGCGCAGCTCCGCCGCTACGTGCCGTGGTCGAAACGAATCAACTGGCTGATTCTGCTTTTTTGCTGCTCGCTGGCGCTCGATTGGCTCCTGCCTTTGCAGGAGTATGCGCAGGAGTACGTCACGAGCAAAGAGGTGGTCTTCGTATCGGTTTCGCGCTCGAACCCCAAAATCGCTTACGACATCAACACCACCAACACGCGGTTTCGGCTGCGCGATGAGCAAAGCACGTCGCTACGGGTCGGGTGGCCGCTGGTGGTCTGGCGAACGCCTCTCTGGCGCATCGTCCGCCGCATCAAGCCATGGGGGCGGGAGATTTTTGCGCCTTATGGAGGCGGTATCTACAGCAGCTTGGCGTTTTGGCCGCTCCTGTTGCTCATCGTGGCAAGCATCGGCCTACTGCCGCGCACCTCCGATGAAATGCGCCTCAATACGGCGGTTGTGGCGGCGATGCTGTTTATTATCGTGGTTTTTGTGCTGGTGAAATCGGGGTAAAAATCAGCGATTCCGCGTGCCGTGACGCAACAAAGGCCCTTCAGTAGCTACTGAAGGGCCTTTGTTATTTAAGCCGAAACGTGGGGCAATTACTTGCCGCCCAAGTACCAGGTAGCGCCAATCGTCAGGCCTTGCAGGCCTAGATTAAAGTCGAAACCGGTGGCGGTGTTATCATCTTCCCACGTATCACCGGCGCCATCGGGCTTGTCTTTCTGCTTGGTCTTGTTGTAGCCGAGACCACCCATGGAGATTTCCAGACCGAAATGATCGGTAGGGAAGAACGTGAACCCCGGCGATAGCTGCGCGCCCAACAGCGAGTACTTGATATCCTCATCAGCGGTTTGGCCTTCGAAGCCTTTGCCCTCTAGCTCTTCGGTGCGCTTGGTGCTGCCGAAGCCAACCCCCAATTGACCAAAAAATGCCGCATGGTCGCCTACTGGCTTATAGTACCGGGCGAATGGCCCAACCGTCATGCTAGTGTTGCTAATGGTGCGCGTATACTTACCCAAAGGGTTTTCCCCCTCGTCCTTAGTTGTTACTCCACCGTAGGAAAGGCCGATTCCGATAGCGAGGTTATCGGCGACGAAATAGCCTACTTGTGGGCTGATTTCGCCGGTCGTTCGTGTGTACGAGTCATCGCCAACACCATCTTTATCAGAGCTGTAACCAGCCGATCCAGTCAGCATAATGTGGCCTGCCGACAATTGGGCTTGCGCCGCGCCTGCGCTGCACAACAAAGCCGCTACGAAAGCAGCAGAGACAATTTTTTTCATCAGAATTCTCAAAAGGGAAGTTAGAAAAAAAACACCGAAGCGACCCGTTGGTCACTTCGGTGATAGATGCCATCAAAATAATTTGGTAACCCTTACGCTAACCTGCTGACGGATTAGAAGCAAGTTAGGCAGAGTGGCCTGAGACATATTCTACCAGTTTTGCTGGACGCCACAAAAAAAACGTACGCACTCCGACGAGCTGCGCGTCAACACGGCCGTCGTCGTGAGGCTGTTGCTGATTACTACCGTGCGTGTGTTGGTGAAATCGATTTAAGCCAGCTACATAAAAGTACAAGATCTGCATATTGGCCAGTGATGAGCCAATATGCAGACCTTGTACTCCACTCTAACTTAATTACTTAGTTAGCATTGAAAAGATAGGAGAACGAAAGCTGAAGCTGTTTATTCTTAACAGAATAGTCTGTCTCCTTATCATCAGAATCATTCGGCGCCAAATTACTCAGCCCTAAGCCATATCCAAGTTGAATCTGAATGCCGCTGACTAAGTAGCCAATGCCTGCATTGATACCAAAATCTGGGTTCTTTGCGTGAATTTTCGTATCATTCACGTCTGCGCTTTCCTTTCCATCGAATTTGATATCTGATTCGCTCTTGCCATCAATAATACCAGTACCGCTGATTTCTAATTTCGCTTTACCGCCAATACCGAATCCAATGTATGGACCAGCAAATACCTGAAATCCTTTGTCGCCCCCGGTAGTATATACGAGATTAACCGGAACCTCGATATACTCGTACCGAGTAGTTGACTCAATCGTCACGCCACTATTCGTGCTTTTGTAGCTAGTTCCTTTCTGCGCATACATCACTGCTGGTTGAATGGCCAAGTTACCAAAGCGCGCACTAAGCATCACGCCAAAAGCAGGAGTGATGACACCTTTTTGATTATCATCAAAATCTTTTGCGCTTGCCTTTTCATCAGCATCACTACCAGAGTATTTAATAGTCTGATTGCATAGCCCGACGCCTACTTTCGGGCCGAAGGAGATTTGCGCTTGCGCCGCACCGGCGCTGCACAACAAAGCCGCTACGAAAGCAGCAGAGACAATTTTTTTCATCAGAATTCTCAAAAGGGAAGTTAGAAAAAAAACACCGAAGCGACCTGTTGGTCACTTCGGTGCTAGATTCTATTAAATTAAATAGGTAACCCATGCGCTACCGTCTTCCCTTTGCTCTCTCACCAACGCGCACTACACTGGCGGATTAGGTTCGACACTCTTATCAGCTTGCTGCTGCTCCCGCGCCAACCGGCGGGCCTCAGCCGCGAGGCGGCTTTTGCGGCCCAAACGCAGATTCAGGGCTTCTACGCCGAGCGAGAAGGCCATCGCGAAATACACGTAGCCTTTCGGGATATGAAAGTGCAGGCCTTCGGCGATGAGCATCATCCCGATCATAATCAGGAACGAGAGGGCGAGCATCTTCAGCGTCTGGTGACGGTTCACGAAATCGGAAACCGCTTGTGAGAACGCCAGCATGATGCCCATTGCCAGAATAACGGCCAGAATCATCACCAGTACCTCTTTCGCCAGACCGACGGCGGTGAGGATGGAATCGAAGGAGAAAACGATATCGACGAGGACGATCTGAAGGATGATCTGGCTGAATTGGCCTTTGCCCCGAGCGGCTTTCTTCTCCTCAACGGTATCGTCGGCTTCCTCGAACTTATCGTGAATCTCGCCGGTGCTTTTCCAGAGAAGGAACAGACCACCCGCGAACAGGATGATATCGCGGCCGGTGACGCCGAAATTGCTGATGGTGAAGAGCGGGTCTTTGAGTTTGACGATCCACGAGATGCTCAGCAGCAGACCCACGCGGAAAATCAGCGCCAGCAACAGGCCGAGGGTGCGGGCGCGCGGCTGATCCTCGCGCGGCAAGCGGCTCGCGACGATGGAGATGAAAATGATGTTGTCGATGCCGAGGACTATCTCCAGAAAGGTGAGCGTCAGCAGAGAGATCCAGGTTTCGGGCTGGGCAAAAATTGAAAAATCGAACACGAAAAAGAATTGACAGTGGAACGGATGGGGTCGGCAGAAAAAACGACCGACCCCTTGACAGCGAAAAGCAGGTCGACTCCGTGAATCCTATTTCATATTGACGAACTGTAACGGCTGCCCGATCTCGGCGCGCCGGAGCGCGGCGATGATCTTTTGCAGCTCATCGATTTGCTTGCTCGTGACGCGCACCTGATCATCCATTACCTGTGCGACCACCTTGAGCTTGGTTTCCTTGATGACGGCCATCACTTTGCGGGCGGCGTCTTTATCGAGCCCGGCGCGGACTTTCACGAGCTTCTTGACGAGGTTGCCGCTCGGCTTGATTTCTTCGGAGAAATCGAACGCCGTGCCGTCGATGCCCTGCTTGATGACGCGCGTGAGCAGAATGTCTTCGAGCGCTTGGACGCGCATCTCGTTCTCGGCGGAAAGCGTGACGGTGTTCGCTTTCTTGTCGTATTCGATCCCGCCTTTCGTGTCGCGCAGGTCGTAGCGGGTGGCAAGCTCTTTCTTGGCGGTGTTGATGGCGTTGTCGAGCGTCTGCGGATCGACTTTGGAAACGATGTCGAAAGAAGGCATTGGACGGTTTTAGGTTTCTTGGTTCTGGTGGCAGCGAGCCAACGGGTAGGTACGGCTACCGCCCCGAGACGTTACGGCAAGCCGCAGCGCACGGGGGGCAAAGGAAAGCAGAAATCAATCTTATTCTCAGTCGACGGTAATGGCGACCTTCTAGGCGCGGGTTTCGTCCGGCGACCGCTATTCGATGGCAAGGCCTACTTTCCGAGGATACTTGATTTCGTAAGCAAGCTTCCAAGCCCGGGTCTCTCCAGGTTGAAGGCGCGCTTGCCACACAAGGCGGCCAGTTGGTTCGTCAAGTCTTCCACCTGACAGCTCGGTGGTAGTTACGCTGACGCGTGAATCAGCTGGCCGGGGCACTTGCTCTTCAATGCGAAGGTCGGTGGGCTGCGAGCGCAGGTTTTTAGCCGTAATGATATAGCTTACAGCATCCGTCACATTACCGCCGAAGAGAGCCCGCTTGGAAAAATCACGTGATTTTTCGCGCCGTACCACCACGTTACGGTCAGGGCCGAGCGTCAGGCGCAACGTATCGGTCGTACGGGCAGGGTCGATCTGAACAGCGCCGGTGAAAGTGCCATCGAGGTAGGTATTGGCACGGCCGAGCAAGAGATTGTACTGCTCCCATCCGGTTATGGTAGCCGTTAGAAAAGCGGTTTCGTTGAGCTTTGGCACTACTGTAACTGCATACTTAGCAGGCAGTTCGGCGCGCTGTATCTCTACGGTATGCTCACGACCATCGGCAGGAATTGAAAAAGGATTGGTCAACTCAAATCGGATAGCTGCTCCATCACGGTTAACAGACGTTTGCGGCGATTCAGCGTACACACCCATTTGCTTTACGCCGTTTACATAGTAGACTGTTTGTGAGCTTCTGGAGCCTTTCAGGTTGAGTGCACCGGTATCATCGGAGGACGCCACGCCGGGCAGATTCGCGAGTGATCTACTCATTTCCTGCTCGCCGCGCGTATCTGACAGCCCTAAATCCAGCGGCTTTAACTCATCCAGGCCCGAGCTGTTCATCACGGCTGGCGCGCCACCACTGAGCGTTAAATGCACATTGCGCCAATCGGCGCCGGTGCTTTGCTGAACGGCCGCTTTATAGGTCAGCTGCACCGGTAGGCCCGGCGTACGGGTTGAGGCTCGCAAATCGTAGACAGGTTTCCAGCTTACCCCGGATGTGACGTACGTAACAGTTAAATCGACCCCTGAGCGCTGTTCGGCGCTCAGCGTCAGGACAAGCTGCACGGGTGGTGCCGTACGAGGCCCTTGGTAGGTCTGGACCTGCCGTTTCCAACGATTTACGGCCAGATTAAGGCGCGTCAAGCGGCTATCCGCACGCTGGATCAGCCCCCGAATGGCTGTCGCGCGCGTTCGGAAGACGTCGGCTGCGTCGTCAAGCTCGTCTGCGTCAACCTTTCCTTGGCTTATAGCAGCAGCCAGGGCGGTTTCCTCTTTCTGTAAAATTTCCTTTTGATCGGTGAGCGCACGAACATGCGTTTCGTATCCGCGCAATGAATCTTCAAGCGCGGCAAACGCGCGCGGGATTCCCCCAGAAGTGTAATCAGCGCGTAACTCCACTCCTAAAAGGGTAAGAGCTGCCGCTGAATCGGCAGTAGTTGCGCTGACCTGCACCGTAGTAGGATCAAGCCCGGCGGGTAGGCCTGCGACGATAATTTCGGTTGAGCCGCGCTCGGCGATGGCGTGGGCCGTGGCCGTGAGCTGGGCGCGATCGCGGAAGACGGTGGCGGCGGTCACTTCGGCGCGGACTGGCCGGGTCGGCTGCGCAAAGGCATCAGGCCTAGCCACGCCCATCAGCGATAGGGCAATCAGAAAAAACCGGGTAGTAGACATACTGAGGGGCAGGAATATGGAGCGCAAAGCTACTCCGGGGGATAGTGGCGTCCGATGAGTAACGCACTATCCACTGACTCGACCAGCAGCTCGAAGGCCCGTATTCGGGTAACAATCGGGTATCAATCAGGCGATGCGGCCAGTCTTGTTGAACATTTTGTGCAAACATCTTAAACATTTCATCTCCTAAAAGCTTACCGCTTTGTAAATCAAATGTTTTTCAACTTCAATCATCTTTTCCAAATGGCTCCTTTTTTTGCAGATGTGATGCGGATTCCGGTGGATGATCCGGTGGCATTCACCTTTTTTACCGGTTACATGGCGATGTTCGCTGCGTCGGTTTTCTTCTTGTTCGAGCGTGGTACCGTATCGAACAAATGGAAAACTTCGCTGCTGGTATCCGGGCTGATTACGGGCATCGCGGCGGTGCACTACTACTACATGCGTGACTATTACGTCACGACCCACGAAACGCCGATTGCGCTTCGTTACATCGACTGGACGCTCACCGTGCCCCTGATGGTAGTGGAATTCTACTTGTTGGTACGCGCGGCGGGCGCCAAAGTCAGTCTGCTTTACAAGCTGATTGTGGCGGCCGTGGTGATGCTGGTTTTCGGCTACATCGGCGAGGCGTTCACGGATGGCTCGATGAGTCACTCGGTGCTGTGGGGGTCGCTTTCGACGCTTGGGTACCTCTACATCCTTTACTCGGCGTGGGTCGGGGAAGTGGCGCAGCTCGCGAAGGCCTCGAACAGCGAGGCGGTGCAGAAGGGCGTCCGCGCACTGGCGTGGTTCATTCTGGTGGGCTGGGCGATTTACCCGATTGGGTATATGGCGATGCCGGGCGGCTGGCTCGGGCCGGATGGCGCCGGAATCCTGCGCCCGCACGACCTCGACCTGCTCTACAACATCGCCGATGCCATTAACAAGATCGGCTTCGGGCTGGTGGTGTACAACATCGCCCGTACCGAGTCGGCGGCGGAGACTGTGGCGCCGGTTGCGGCTGGTTACAAAGCCTAGCGTCGCTTTCCGAATCTGAACATTCAAAACGCCCCTCTGGCTTGTGCTGGAGGGGCGTTTTGTCTCTAAAACTCCCTTCACCCCACTTCCTTTTCCCCTGCTAACCGCCCGCCGCCGGTAGCTTTGCCCGCCTTATGCTGAACGAAATGACCGATACAACCCGGTATTCTCACGGTGCCCTGCTGCGCTTCGCCGAAGCCGTTTTCCTGCACATCGGCTGTTCGGCGGCGGATGCGGCGCAGGCCGCCGAAACCCTCCTATCGGCCGATTTGCGCGGGGTCGATTCGCACGGGGTGGCGCGGCTGAGCGGCTACGTACGGCTGTGGGAAGCGGGCCGAATCAACCCGACGCCGCACATCCGTATCGTGCACGAAACGCCCTCGACGGCGGTGGTCGACGGCGATGGCGGGCTGGGGCTGGTAGTGGGGCCGTGGGCCGTGGATATCGCCAGCAAAAAAGCGGCTGCTGTAGGCACGGGCTGGGTTTCGGTGCGAAACTCGAACCACTTCGGGATTGCCGGTTACCACGCCATGCGGCCGCTCGCGCAGCAGCAAATCGGCATCGCCATGACCAACGCCTCGCCGCTCGTGGCGCCTACGCGGGCGCTCAAGCGGCTGCTCGGCACCAACCCGATTGCCGTGGCGATTCCCGCCGGAGAAGAGCCGCCGTTCGTGGCCGATTTGGCCACCACCACTGCCGCCAACGGCAAGCTCGAAATGCTGCAACGCAAGCAGCAAGACGCCCCCCTCGACTGGATTCAGGACGCCGCCGGGGAGCCGACTCCCGACGCGCACGGCGTGGTGAAGGGCGGCGCCCTGCGGCCGCTCGGCGGCGATACGGCCTCGCACAAAGGGTATGCGCTTGGGGCAGTGGTCGATATTTTTTCGGCCGTCTTGAGCGGGGCGAATTATGGGCCGTGGGTGCCGCCGTTCGTGGCGTTTTTGCAGCCGCCTGCTGACCCGGTCGGCACCGGTTTGGGGCATTTTTTCGGGGCGATGCGGGTCGATGCTTTCCGGCCCGCCGAAGAGTTCGCCGCGCATATGGACAACTGGATTCGGACGTTCCGCGCCGCTCCCAGTCGTCACCCCAATCAGCCCGTCCTCATCCCCGGCGACCCGGAGCGCGCCGCCGAAGCCGACCGTCGGGCGCACGGCATCACGCTGTTAGCGCCGGTAGTGGCCGATTTGACCAAGCTCGCGCAGCGGCTGGGCGTGGATGAGCTGAAGGCTTGAGCTGATGTACGCTTACGTTGGGACGCCTATTGGCGTCCACGGTCTGGGTAGGACGCCAATAGGC
>JANNMJ010000190.1:0-10875 GCA_031397815.1 Hymenobacteraceae bacterium | reverse complement strand
CGCGGGGCGTCAGGCTGCGGGTGTTAGCTTGGTGGGGGCCGCTGCGGACGCGGGTGGTGATGTCGCCCCGGATGGGGAACACGGGCCGTTTTTCGGGCAGCCGGAAGCCGTGGCCGGTCCAGAGGCAGGTGCGCTTGGTGTAGGCTTCGGCCTCCTGCTCCTCGGGGGGCAGGTACCCGGCGTACTCGCAGGGGTCGAACTGGTGATCCGGCTCCCGCCAGTAGTGGCGGAGCTGGCCGCGCGGGTTTTCGAGGAAGTAGGGCGCGCCGAGGCGTTCGCAGAGGTCGGCGGCGACGCCGACCAGATCGAGGGCAGCCGCCAGCGCGCGCAGGCCTTTGCGGCGGAATAAGTGCGCCCCGGCGTTGCTCAGGTCGGTGCACGGGGGGAAGGCGGCGACGAACGCCACCGGCCCGGCGGCTGGGGGCGGCACCCACCGGGTGACGTCGCCGCCGACTTGGCACACGTTGCCCGACCAGTTCTCGCCGGGCAGGTGCTGGATATCGACGCAGTAGCAGGTGAAGCCGGCAGCGGCCCACGGGGCGACGAACCGGCCGCTGTGGTCGAAGAGGGAAATGACGACGGGCACGGGTTAGGCGACCGGCTTTTTGGGTCGCCCCCGGCCGCGCTTTTTGGGCGGCTCGGGTTCCTCGGGGGCCGGGGCTGGATCGGGTTCGGGCTGCTCCTCCCCTGCTGCGGTCTGGTCGGCGGGCTGGTCGTCGGTGACGTCTTCCCACTCGGCCTCCTGTACTCCGGATCCCAACTGCTTCGGCTCGGCAGTGCCCTGGCTGAGCATCAGGTGCTCGGTGGGTGGCTCCTGCTGAAACATATCGAGCTGGCGACCGGCTTCGGCGCACTTGCCGCGCAGACCTAGCTCCACTTCCTGATTGAGGGCTTGCAGCAGCTCGATGAGGGGGTCGGGGGCTTCCTCCCACAGCAGGAACGGGGCGGTCAGGTTCAGCTCGTGGCCGTTGGCGAGGGTGCGCGTGCCGATGAGGGTGAAGCCGGTGCCTTTTTCGTTGTAGACAACGCCGGTCACGGTGAAAATGGCCAGCACTTCCTGTGCGGTTTCGTCAGGCGCTTCGGTGAGCAGATCCGGGACGGGGACGCCGGGGAGCTGGTCGGTGAGGTGGCAGAAGTGCGGCACGAGGTGCCGGAACGCGGCGAGCAGATCGGGGTGGGCGGCGTCGCCGCAGGTGACGGAGAAGTCGCGCCCGGCGTGCTCGTTGTCGAGCGACTCGGTGAAGGAAGCCACCAGACAGCCGTCTTTGAGCTTCGCCTTCTGGACGGTAATCTGAGAACGGATGCCGCGCTTGGCGTTGGGGCCGACGGCGAGGAGCAGGTCTTGCATGGGGCGGGGTGAGTAGTTCAGATCGAGAGGGGATCAGCTGGCGGTAGCGGGCTGCGGACGGTTGTACCGGTTGAGGTAGCGGTCGAGCTCGGAGCGGCGGAACCCCCACTCCTTCTCGTTGATGAGGACGCCGGTCAGGCGCCCCGCACGGCGGGCTTTGGTGACGCTGCGGCCGTCTTTCAGCCCTAAGTAGCTGGCGGCGGCTCGGCTGGTGAGGAGGTCGTCTTTGGGTGCGTCGGTCGCTGGGTGCTGCTGGACGATCTCTTTCAGCATTACGATGTCGGCTTGCATCGCGCGCCACTGGCTCTCGGGCACGATGACGACGGCTTGTAGGTGGCTCACGGTGTGCGGGTGGGCTTAAGCAGTGGCTTTGGCGACCACGAGGGCGGCGCGGGCATTAATCACTTCCCAACGCGCGATCTCTGCTTCTGCCGCGTCCATGAAAGCGTTCTCGATATCGGCGTTGGTGCGCTCGCCGTTGATGACCTCGTACACCGAGTGGCGCTTGTACTCGTTACCTAAAATGTTTCGTTTGCCGGTCTGGCGCAGAATAGCCAGCGTTTCAGCGACGATGTTGGAATACTTGCCGAGCGATTCGAATACCGCCGTGAGTTGATTGTTTTCGCCGTTTGTCTCTTCCTTGTTGCTCATTTGTTGGAGAGTTGTTGGACAGTTGTTGGAAAGTTGTTGTTTAATTGCGTAACTTGCACCCCTCTAACGACCGGTTGCCCCGCAAACGTACAACACTCTCTCATTCACACCTGCCCAACAAAACAACATGAAGGAGTCAACCGAGACGCCTGCTCAAGCCATTGCCGAAAGATTGCGCGGCTATTTCACTGAGAAAGAGCTCACTATCTACCGGGTGTCGCAAATGATCGGGCTGGGCAAGTCGACCAAGCTCAATAAAATAATGTCCGGGAATGCTGCGCCTTCGACGGAGACCCTGTTGGAGATCTCGTCGGTTTTTCCGGAACTGTCGCTCGACTGGCTGTTGCTCGGCCGCCAGCCGAAGGCGCCTGCCCCTGCACCGGTTGTGGTATCAGAGGACGCGCAACGGTCCCTCCCCTTCCACGCGGTCACCAGCGGGCGCGTGCGGACGGTGACGGTCGACCGTACCGGCAACGAGAATATCCTTCACATCCCGGCTCAGGCGCAGGCCGGGTACGCGCACTCGCACGATGAGCCGGCGTATCTGCGCGAGCTGGTGCCCTACTCTTTACCGATGTTACCGACCGGAACGCACCGCAGCTTTGAGGTGGTGGGCGACGGGATGCAAGGCACCTTCGGGCACCGGGATGTCGTCATCTGCCAGTTCGTTGATCGCTGGGATCTGCTGGAACCCGGCCACTGCTATGTGGTGGTTCTGACCGATAACGTCGTCGTGAAACGGATTCCGGCGGCAATCCGAAGCAAGCGCGAGATGGTGGATCTGGTGAGTGATAACCGGGCATACCCGGTTCACTCCGTACCAGCGTCTGACATCGTGGAGATTTGGCACGTGCAGGCGATACTGACGAACCATATTCCGGCTTCGCGTAGCGATGCGGATGAAAAAATTCTGGAACAGCTCAAGGCCCTGAATGCGGACCAAATGGCAATGCGGGAGGTCTTGGAACGCATTGCCCCCAATAACGCCCCCAGTGCTACGCCCCCACTTAGTGTGGGCTTGTAACTTATTGATTTTCTGCCTGAAAAGCGATGTACGTACACGTCCTAGCGCCACCACAAAAAAGGCCTCTGGCATTGCGCTGGGGGCTTTTTTGTTGCTCGGGGCGCGCACTTGGGGGCACTACCCGGTATACAGGGCGAAAATTGCGCGGAAATTTGGGAGTACTGGTCAAATTTCCGCGGGAATTTCCAGCCTAGGATTTCAGGGCTTCCTGTACTCAGCCGCCCCACCCAAAAGCAAAGTGAGGTGGTCGCCGCGATTAGGCGGACAGAAAAGGGACTTAACTTTCCTTTTCCGCTGACTCAGCAACAACAACCGGTAAAGCGCGCTCCGGATAAACGGCGCAAGTACGACGCAGCCTTCAAGGCCGAAGCCCTGCGCTTGGCGGCCGAAAGCCGCTCGACGAGCGCCGCCGCGCGTCAACTCGGTCTTAACCCCAAATTGCTTTATCGCTGGCAGCAGGCGCAGCTGGTGGCCGAAGTAGGCAGCGTCGAGGCGGCCCACGATCCGGAAGTGCGCGCCCTGCGGGCGGCCAATAAACGGCTGGCGCAGGAGATCGACATTTTAAAAAAAGCCTTGGTCATCTTCGGCCAGCCGACCCAGTGAGGATCGCTATTCTCGGCGCGTGGTGGGCGGGGAGGTGCGCACCTCAGCAGAATACAAATTTAATCATGATGTACACTGGGTACGGGTGCTAGGCTATAAAACTCGGTCCCAGACGGTGCCGCCGCTCTCCTCGAACCGAATGAGACCCTCGGCTTTCGTCAGGTACGCGGTGAGGGTCACGCCGCCCGCCGGAAAAGCGACGACGCCAGACGTACGGCCTACCACCGCCGAGTACGTCCGGCCCGCGAAGGTGGCGGAAGACAGCACCAGGGTACCGTTTTCAATCTCCTCAAAAGGCAGAGCAAACGAGGTAGAGCCAATGACGAAGCTCGCCTGTAGCCGCGTGGTATTGGTGGCGGCAAACACGTCGAATTTCATCGACTTGTTTTCGCGACCGCCCGTCGAATCGCTCCGTTCCAACACGTGCGACGTGTACTCGCGGTAATGTTGGGGGCACGGGTCCACGCCGAAATGGATGCCCGGCGTTTCGTTCTCAACTTTGGTCACGCGGTAGCTGCGCACGTAGCCGGTGCTGGCGTTCCGAAACCGCAGTACGGCGTCTTTCGGGTACGGCGCGGACCAATCGCGCAAGCTGGATGTCAAGGAATACCGGGGTAAATCGTCGGTGTCACACACCTTTTTGCAGCCCGAAAACAACACGAAGGCGCCAGCCAGCACGAGAGAACCGAAGGGAAAATGCACGAAGGGAAAGGAGCAGGAAGTTGAGGTGTAGACCTGAAAGTTACGGCTTTCGTGGTGGTTGCGAGTTAGCCATCACCCCATCGGCGTCAGCATAGGGCCAGAAAGGTCCGCCAAGAATGGCGTTTAAAACTTCATCCGCTGAATCCGAACGGCGTTCAAGAAAGACGGCTTCCCACATCGCACCGAGCACGAGCACCATGGCCGTAACCGCGAAGGCCAGCCCGATATTCTGCCACACGACCCGGTGAACACCGCTCCGAAAGCGGATTCCTGAACAGGAGCCCGGCAAATTCCTAGGTACGGGTAGCTGCCGAAACCGCTGCAAGCGTCCCCACCCGCAGCACGTGCTGGTTGGCATCCGGCGCGAAGGTGTACGTCAGCGAAAGGCCGTACACGCGAGCGATTTGCGCCACGATGGCTAAGCCCAGGCCCGGCGAATCGGTCGTAGGGTCGTGCTTGCGGAACCGCTCGAAGAAGTGTTCGGGCGCGGTGACGGGCGTGGGGCCAGTGTTGCGCACCATTAGCCCTGCCGGGCCGGTAGCCACGTTTATCATTCCACCGGGCACGTTGTGCTTGATGGCGTTTTGCAGCAGATTCCCGACCAATGACTCGGCCAGCGCCGCCGGAAGCGGCAGCCGGCAGGGCGCCAGCTCCGTGGTGAGGCGCAGCCGCTTATCGGCCATGAAATCGGCGAGGTGGTCGAGCTGAATGGTTACCAGCGGGGTGATCTCTACGGGGGCGAGTGGGGCGATGGAGCTGAACTGACCGTTCTCGATCTTGCTCAACAGCGTCAGGCTCTGCATCAGGCGGCTGAGGCGCCGCACCCCAGCCTGAGCATCGGTAAGCGGCGGCCAAGCGGCCGGGGGCAGATCGGGCACCTGGCCGAGCTGATCGAGGCCGGCGCGTAGAATGGCGAGCGGGGTTTGGGTCTCGTGCGCGGCGTTCTCGGTGAACTGCCGGAGCGTTTCCATCTCGCGTGCTACCCGGCTGCTCATCTGCGTCAGGGCGGCGTTGAGCTGGGTAAATTCGTCGGTGTCGGTGGCGGGCAGGTGCAGTGGCTGCGCGCCGTCGTACGCCGCCACGGCGCGCAGGGTGGCGTTCAGGGGCGCCCACAGTCGGCGGCTAAGCCAGCGGTTAACGAGCAGCAATAGAGCCAGCAGCAACCCCATCACGCTCAGCATCACGACCGTAGTAATCAGGCCCACATCGTCGGATTCGAGCAGGGAGCGCCGCACGACTAACCAGCGGGGGCCGGCGGGCGTCAGCACCTGTGTGGTGAGCTGGCGGTACGGCGTAAGCTCACCGGATTCGGCGGGGTCGGGCAGAATGGTATCGCACAGGCCGGCCGGCGCGGGCTGCGCAACGGCGAGAAATGGCGTAACGGGCTGCCGGTCGCCGGGCACGGCGATGACGAGCCCCGCCCCCGCCAGTCGGCTCAAGCGGTCCGCATCCACCTGTAAGTCTTCGTCCAGCTCAGCCCGTGAAATGAGGTCGATACCCGCGAACATCGCGGCGCTGCCCAGCGCGAACAAAATGAGCGTAATGGCAACGTAATAGCGGTTCTGCCGGGCGAGGAGCTTCATGGCGTACTATCAGGGGCAGGCGGCAGGAGCTGATAGCCGAGGCCGTAAAGCGTCCGCAGATTCAGCTCGCAGCCGGCGGCGCGCAGCTTCCGGCGCAGATTCTTGAGGTGCGTGTAGAGGAAATCGAACGAGTCGGCGGCGTCGATGGCGTCGCCCCACGCGTGTTCGGCGAGGTTTTCCTTCGTGAGCACCCGTCCCGGGTTGGTCAGAAAATACGTCAGTAATTCCAGCTCCTTGCGGGTGAGCGCCACCGCCGTATCCGCCACGGTAGCAGTGGTCCCCGCCGCGTCCACGACGAGCGCCCCGTAATGCAGGGCGGGCTGCCCATCGGGGTGACGGCGGCGCAGCACCGCCCGCAGCCGCGCCGCGACTTCGGCGAGGTGAAACGGCTTAGTTAGGTAATCATCAGCCCCCAGCTCCAACCCCGTGAGCTTATCGGCGAGCGCATCGCGGGCGGTCAGGATCAGCACTCCCGCCCGTGCGCCGTGCGCTTTGATGGCGCGCAGCAGGTCGAGGCCCGTGCCGCCGGGCAACGTGAGGTCGAGCAGTACGGCGTCGTACTCGTAGAGGTGAATCTTTTCGTGGGCGGTCGCATAATCCGAGGCCACTTCGCACCGAAACCCGGCCGTCGTAAGGTAGGATAGTAGCGCGTTGCGTAGCAGCGGCTCATCTTCCACAAGTAACAGCTTCATCAGCGGGGAAAGGCAAAAAGAGGGTAGTGCGGGCATTCGCACAACCAGAAGGCGCTGCCGCACTTGGCAGTGAGGACAGGCGTAGCAACAACCTGCTCGAGTTAATCGTCACCGTCTTTATCGTCGCTGGCTTCCACCTCCGCACGCAGAAAGGCACCAGTCGCAGTGAAGATTACGTCTTTTTTGCCAATCTCGGCCTCCCACGTGACCGTGTCGGCGGCATCGTTGTACGGGCTTTGGGAGCAGAGCCGGCAGCGCGGCTTGCCTGCACGCTGGTGGTTCGGGAGCCGGTGCCCAGCAGCACGACGGCAAACAACAACGAGCGAATCATTTGGACCGGGGCGGAAAAAGTGAGGAGCCGGGGCGGCGCTTCCGCCCACACTCACGATGAAGGTGACACTTGATTCTGGATAGAATCTGTAGTTCCAGGCTACAGATTTCGCTCAGAATCGAGGGGGTGATTTGCAGTCTCTAGCCCGCCGCGGGCGGGCGAACGGAGTCTGCTGCTCGTCGGCCGGCTCAACATCCCGGTAGGCGGGATTCCGAAAACCGCGAGGCAGGAGTCCCGTTGCCGAGGGCCGCGTTCTTCCCCTTTTTAATGAAATTCAAAATCCTTTTCGCCGCAGCAGCCACCGGACTGGCGCTCGACGTCGCAGCTCAAACTACTGATACCTTATCGTTCATTCGCTCGAAGCGAATGAACGACGCCGACCTTGCCAAAAAGCGGGAAGGCGCTTTTGTGACCGGCCTGCCTGACTTCTCCTCTGACCCCGTGACCGGGTTTGGCGTGGGCATCAAGGCGCACACCTACTGGAACGGCACCCGCGCCAATCCGCTCTTCGCCTACACGCCGTACCTGGCGCACCTGAAAGCCACGGCGGCCTACTACTCCACCAACGCCCGCGAGCTGTCCCTGTCGTTCGACGTGCCGTACTACCGCGGGTCACGCTGGCGCTACCGCGTGGATTTCAAAGCCCAGCAGAACCCGGCAAACCTGTATTTCGGCCTAACCGAAGCGACGCTCGGACCGCTGCGACTGCCCTCGACCCCGGACCAGACGTTCGCCACGTACACCCAGTACGACGATGCCCGCCGACGCCTACGTGCCGGCCAGGCCGGTGAAGCGTCGTTGGTGAGCGACGTGCTTTCCAATCGGTTCCGCGAAACTGAGTTTATGCTGAACCTGAAAGCCGACTACGCCCTGGGCCGGGGGCGCTGGCGGGTGATGGGCGGGTACGAAATTCAACACCTGAGCTACAAGACCTTCACCGGTACCGCCACCGACGCCACCGACCCGGCCACCGGTCGTACCGTCCGGGTGCCTAACGGGAAGTCTTTACTGGAACGCGACGCCGAAAGCGGGGCTATCACGGGCTTAGCAGGTGGTTGGGTGTCGCTGGTGCAGACAGCCTTGATTTACGACACGCGCGATTTCGAGCCCGACCCCACCAAGGGCTTCTACTTCGAGGCTGCCAACGAGTTTTCGGGCCGGGTTATCGGCTCGCAGTTTCGCTTCAACAAGGTATTTGTGCAGGGGCGGGCCTACCAGCGGCTGGCATTCGGGAGGCGCACCGTACTGGCGGGGCGCGTAGCAGCAGGCACCATTCTGGGGCCGGAAGCGCCGTTTTTCGAGTTTCAGGACCAGTGGAGCCCCGATGGGAGTATCAACGCCCTGGGTGGGCGCCAGTCGCTGCGCGGCTACCGGCAAAACCGGTTTCTGGCCCGCACCGTGGCCTTTGCTAATACCGAAGTGCGGGTTCGGGTCGCCGACGTCAGCTTGGGCCGGCAAAACTTTGGGTTGGGCGTGGCGCCCTTCTTCGACATCGGAACTGTCCGCGACCGCTGGCAGGACCTCGGGTTTCGCTCCCTGAAAACTACCTACGGCGCCGGTGCGCGCATCGCGTGGAATCTGTCTACCATCGTCTTCCTCGACTACGGCGTTTCCGACGAAGACCGATTACTGTTTCTCGGAATCGGGCAGGTTTTTTAGAATCTGGCGATGCCTGACGACCTGCCAGCAGCGGCGCAGTACAGAATCCAAACAGAATATGGTAATAGTTTTACATTACTATGCCGATCACTTCCACCTTTCCTCTGCACCTGCGGGTCGTCGCGCTCTGCGCGGGCCTGTTGGCTAGCGTATCCGGGCGGGCGCAAGCCGGATTTACACAAGCTGTATTCCCTGATCAGGCTGATTCAACGCACACCTTACCGACGCAAACGCCCCGCCGGTCGACACCTCGCTACCTATGGCAACGGATGGCAGCGGCACCTTTGATTTTGGCAGTGGCAGGCTTGAAGTCGATGGACGACGACAAAGGGCCGTTAAATCAGTGGGATACCCGCGCGGAGATTCAGGAGCATTATTCCCATTTTCATACCCGCGCCGACGATTTCCTCATCTGGGCGCCCTACGCCGGTCTTTCGGCGCTGCTGCTGGCGGGAGTGCCCGCCCGCCACGAGCGCACGCGCACCGTGGTTTGGGTAACGGCCAAAGCCGCCGTCACCACCGGCATCGTGGTACAGGGGCTTAAACGCGCCACGGCCCAACGGCGCCCCGACGGCTCGGCCCGCACCTCGTTTCCCTCCGGTCACACCGCGCAGGCATTTTTAGGGGCGGCGCTGCTCGAATACGAATTCCGCGAATCGGCGCCGTGGGTGGGTCCGACGGCGTACACGGTCGCGGCGAGCGTGGGCGCGCTCCGAATGTTCAATAATCGGCACTGGCAGAGCGACGTCTTGGTGGGCGCGGCCCTCGGAATAGCGGTCGGCAAGATCACCTGTTTAACCCAGCGGCCCAGTACCACCGGGCTGGTGAATGAGCTGAGTTTCTCGCCTATCTGGCTCCCTCATTCGGGCGCCGGCCTTGCCCTGACGTGGCAGCCCGGTTTGCGCACCCCCACCGCCCGCTGATTCGCGCTAATGACTTTTTCACTGCTTTTGAGCGTCGTACTGGCGCTTAACTCTGTGCCGTCCCCCGGTCCGGATTCCCTTGACACAAACGTCATATGCCCATCAGCACCGGGGATGTCGCTGATGGCTGATGACACGGCGCGTACGCGCTCGGCCCGCCGGGCGGAGTATACCGTGGCGCCGGGCACTACTTGGCACTACGACCGGCCGCGCGTGGGCCAAACGCTGCTCAACATCCCGCGTCATATTGCCGCGTACCCCCGGTGGGCGTGGCAGAAGGAACACCGGTGGGGCATCGCCGGGGTAGCGGCGAGTACGGCGCTGTTGATCTGGCTCGATGAGCCAATTATCAACGCCGCGCAGCATTTCGGGCGCTCAGTACACCTGACGGCTGAGAGTCACCAGAAAACGCTGGTTAGTATCCCCTTTCGGCCGGGCAATTCCACGGGCGCGCTGGATATGGAGCTGAACGTCCCCACTACGCTCAACGGGGCGATGTACTTTCTCGGCGATGGGTGGACGCACCTCACGATCACGACCTCCTTCTGGGCGTACGGCCTGATTGGCCGCGACAACCGAGCGGCGCAGACCGCCGCGCAGATCACATCCGCACTTGCTGCCACCGGCATCGTGGTGCAAACGCTCAAACGCACCACCGGGCGCGAAAGCCCCTACACGACCACCTATCCGCGCGGCCGTTGGGATTTTTTTCCCAACCAAGGGGAGTACACCCGCCACGTACCCCAGCACGATGCCTTCCCGACGGGCCACTTGGCGACGGCGATGGCGACGGTAACAGTCATCGCCGACAATTATGCTGAATACCGCTTCATCCGGCCCGTTGGGTACGGCCTGATGGGGCTGCTCGGCTATGCCATGCTCAACAACGGCGTCCATTGGGCGAGTGACTATCCGCTCGGCCTCGCCATCGGCTACGGGATGGCGAAGCTGGCGGTCAAGAGCGGTCGTCGGCCGGTCGCGACGGTAGGCACCGGGCACCATCCCGTGCGGATGATCTTTTCGCCCGTCGTGCAAGGGGCGTTCAAGGGCGGTCAGGTGCAGTGGATATGGTGAGGCCACCGCGCTTGTGCGACACGCAAACAGGCCGGATTGGAATCAGCAGCATCCGGCACCGGGACGGTGCCGGGTACGTAGGGGCGCGGCCTAGTGCCTGCCCGCATGCAGTTGAGGTTGCGCCCGACGTCCACAGCCTATCGGTTTAGTAGGTTGCGCGGGCGGGCACAAGGCCCGCCCCTACGTTTTCATTGTCAATCGCCGACCCAACTGGCGTAGGGGCGCGGCCTTGTGCCCGCCCGCATGCGGTTTTTCAGTCACAAAGCTTTTGGGTTTTCACACAGA
>JANNMJ010000186.1:0-6840 GCA_031397815.1 Hymenobacteraceae bacterium | reverse complement strand
GGTTGATGACGAACTGTACACCGGCCTTGTTGAACTCCTTCCCGTCGGGCGAGAAGGTGATTTTGGCGGTGGTATCGGGAACGTTAGAGATGCAAACCAGGAATTTCATCTGTGGGACGTACCGTGGGGGGGGGTTAATGGCGGAATAGTGCTTTTGGGTGGCCGAAAACCCACAGGTAGCCCCTGAGGTTTCGACTCACGCGTACTTTCGGCCCGAAAGATACGGCAGGCGTTTGTTATGCTTGCATACCTTTTTGCCTTTTCGGGCCTTTATTGGGCCGGGTCGACGGGTTCAGAACCGCCGTTGCGTCCGAAACCTTCCAACTTCCTCCCTCCTATTTGATGTCACGCCTCCCGCAGCTCCTCGCCTTCCTCGCCGATGACCCTTCCGACGCCTTCACGCTCTACGCGCTCGCCACCGAATACCGGGCCGTCGGGGACACTGCAGAGGCCTGGAAATACTACGACCAGCTCCTGCGCGACCACCCCGGTTACGTCGGCACCTATTACCACGCCGCCGCCCTGCTCACCGAGCTAGGCCGCCGCGAGGAAGCCGAAACCGTGTACCGGACCGGCTTGGTGGAAGCCCGCAAGCAAGGCCAGCACCACGCCGCCTCTGAGCTGCAGGGCGCTTTTCTGAAGTTTCAGGGGCTGGATTATGAGGATGAAGATTAGGGGCGAATAGTACGTGCGTAGGGACGCCTATTGGCGTCCACGGTCTGAGTTGGACGCCAATAGGCGTCCCTACGCGGGTTTCAAAGCAAAAGCCGCCGCTTCCGATTGATTCGGAAACGGCGGCTTTCATTTTTTACTGAGATGGCCGATGGTTAGAAGTGATTTTTGACACCATCTCTGGGACAGAGCTGGCTACATCATTCACATCTCCCATATCAATCACATCCCCACATCGATTAATGCCGGAACAGCAGCTCGCGGTATTTCACGAGTGGCCAATCTTCGTCGTCGACCATTAGCTCCAGCTTGTCGACGGCGTAGCGGATGGGTTCAAAGAAGGATTTGACGTCGTCGCAGTAAGCGATGGCGCGGTCGCGGATGGCGTCGAGGTTGTTGGCGGTTTTGCGGGCTTCCGTCATCGCCTCCACTTGTGTGAGGATGGTGCGGACGTGGCCAGAAATGGCGCGAATCATCTCGACGGTAGGGGCGGTTTCGTCTTCCAGACCCAGCTCGCGCAGCCCTTTCACGTTGGTAATGAGCTTGTTTTGATACTTGATGGCGGTCGGGACGATGTGGTTCAGCGCCAGATCACCGAGCACGCGGCCTTCAATCTGCATCTTCTTCACATACTCTTCGAGCAAAATCTCGTGGCGGGCGTGCAGCTCTACGCGGGAGTAGATGCCGAGGCGGGCGTACAGGTCTTCCGCGTCGGGCTGTACCATCGCATCGAGGGCTTGCGGGGTGGTCCGGACGTTGCTCAGACCACGGCTTGCGGCTTCGTCTTCCCACTCCTGCGAGTAGCCGTTGCCTTCAAAACGGATGGCTTTCGACTCGATCACGTAGCGACGCAGCACGTCGATAATGGCGACTTCTTTCTTGCGGCCGTCCTCAATCGCGGCGTCCACTTCGGTGTAGAAATCGCGGAGCTGGTCAGCTACAATCGTGTTGAGGACCGTCATCGCGGTGGCGCAGTTGGCGCTGGAACCGACGGCGCGGAACTCGAACTTGTTGCCCGTGAACGCGAACGGCGAGGTGCGGTTACGGTCGGTGTTGTCGAGCAGAATCGCGGGGACTTTGTCGATACCGAGCTTCAGGTACAGGTTATCGCCTTTGTCGATGGGCAGCTTGGCGGTGCGCTCCAGCTCATTGAGCACGCTGTCGAGGGATGAGCCGACGAAGACCGACATGATGGCCGGGGGCGCCTCGTTAGCGCCCAGGCGGTGGTCGTTGCTCGCGCTCGCGATGGATGCGCGCAGCAAATCGGCGTAGCGGTGAACGGCTTTGATGGTGGTGATGAAGAAGGTCAGGAACTGAAGGTTTTCCTTCGGTTTCCGGCCCGGCGCGAACAGGTTGACGCCCGTATCGGTGCTCATCGCCCAGTTGTTGTGCTTGCCGGAGCCGTTGACGCCCGCAAACGGCTTCTCGTGCAGGAGCACTTTGAGTGCGTGCTTTTCAGCGGTGCGCTCCATGATGTCCATCAGGAGCTGGTTATGGTCGACGGCGAGGTTGGCGTCCTCGAAGGTCGGGGCGCACTCGTATTGGTTCGGCGCGACCTCGTTGTGACGGGTGCGTAGCGGAATGCCGAGTTTGAGAGCAGAGGTCTCAAAATCGACCATAAACGCGTGAACCCGGCTGGGAATCGACGCGAAATAGTGGTCTTCGAGCTGCTGCCCCTTCGCCGGGGCGTGCCCGAAGAGGGTGCGGCCGGTCATCACGAGGTCGGGGCGGGCGTCGTACAGTGCCTTGTCGACCACGAAGTATTCCTGCTCGATACCAAGCGTGGTGTTCACGCGCAGCACGTCTTTGTCGAAAAGCTGGCAGACCGGCAGGGCAGCCTTTTCGAGCACCGCAAGCGACTTCAAAAGTGGCGCCTTATTATCAAGAGCCTCACCAGTATATGCCACGAAAATGGTGGGGATACACAGCGTGCGGGTGCCCTCCGTTTCGTAGATAAAAGCGGGCGACGATGGGTCCCACGCAGTGTAACCGCGTGCTTCGAAGGTGTTGCGGATGCCGCCGTTCGGGAACGAGCTAGCGTCTGGCTCCTGCTGCACGAGGGCCGAGCCTTTGAAGTTTTCGAGGGCTTCGCCGTCGCGGCCGAGGTCGAAGAACGAGTCGTGCTTTTCGGCGGTGGACCCGGTAAGCGGCTGGAACCAGTGCGTGTAGTGCGTGGCGCCGCGCTGCATTGCCCACAGCTTCATCGCGGAAGCAACGGCATCAGCAAGTGGCCGGTCGATACCGGAGCCGGACTTAATCGCGGCCTGCACACGCTTAAAGTACTCCGCCGACATCGTCGACCGCATCGCATCGGCGCCGAAGACGTTCTGACCGTAGTACTCGGAAATCTTGCGGCCGTCGGGTTCAGGGGCGACGGGTTTGCGCTGATCGATCAGCTCAAGAGCTTTAAAGCGGAGGATGGCCATAGGGGTTATTGAAGAGGGGGTTTTGGAAGATTTTGGGTGTTTTTCAAATCACCCCCCTCTGATTTCGGGGTCAAAAGTAGAAAAAAGGTTTTGAAACCCCGCAACCCCCTCTTCAAAATTAACCACTTCACCTTTGACACCCTACTGAAAAAGCTCTTTGGGAAGCGCGTAGCTACGGCCGCTCAACCCCTACTGCTTGCAAAGCAGCCGCATACTTATCATACAGTTCGATAAGGTCGTCGCGATGACGATTGGCGTCTACCCCGATGCTGACGTTGGCGCGGTGGAAGCGGTGCAGATGGCTCAGGTGCGGGCAAACGACTGGCAAATGGCCCGCTAACAGGAAGCGCACGTAGAGGTCGAGGTCTTCGGCCATTTTCAATTCTTCGTCGTACCCGCCGACTTCTTCCCAGAGGGCACGCTGATAGCAAACATTCCCCTGGATGAAGTGCTCGGCGCGGAAAATGGCTTGCAGCATCGCTACCGGCGAATCGAAGCGCCACGCGTAGTAATCTTCATTGGCGAGGTAACGGCGGTCTTCGTCGATTCGGAGGAAATCGGCGACGAGCCAACGCGCTTCCGGCTGCTGCTGAATCTGGTGTCCGTAATGAAAGAGGGCGCGTTGGAGGAGGATATCGTCATCGTCGAGCGGGACGATCCACTCGCCGGTCGCGGCAGTGATGAGGCGGTTACGCCCTAGGCCAGCGGGGGCCTTTTTGGCCGCTGTCTGGACGTGGAGGCGCTCTGAGGCGGCTTCTTTCAGAATGGCGGCCGTGGAATCCGTCGAACCAGCGTCGAAAATGAGGTGCTCCCAATCGGCTTCCAGTCCGGCGAGGACGCTGGCTTGGACGCTGGCGATGGCTTCGGGGAGAAAATCAGCGCGGTTGTGCGTGGGGGTGATGATGGAAAAGCGCATAGCAGAATGAGATGTGACCCGTTTTCGGACGGCAGCCGAAAAAGTTGCTTTTTCCCGGCCGATTGCGCTTCCGAATAGCCGCATTTCCTTTGCAGCTCACTTCGCCCTCGCTTCTATTCTCGCTTCTTTTATGGACTCCCTCTCCTACCCAATCGGCAAGTTCAGTCTGCAAGCGCCCTTCTCCGACGCCGAGCGCACGGCAGCCGTCGCCGATATCGCGGCTCTGCCCGCCCAGCTCCGCGCCGCCGTTGGGGATTTGACGGATGCGCATCTCGATACGCCGTACCGCCCCGGCGGCTGGACCGTCCGGCAGCTCACCCACCACGTCGCCGACTCGCACCTCAACGCCTACGTGCGCTTCAAGCTCGCGCTCACGGAGTCTGAGCCGCTCATCAAAACCTATGAGGAAGCGCGTTGGGCGGAGCTGCCCGATTCGCGGCTTCCGATTGCGCCGTCGCTCGCGCTGCTCGAAAATCTGCACCTTCGGTGGGCCTTTCTCCTTGAAAACCTGACGGACGAGCAGTGGCAAAGCCCGCTGCGACATCCCGCGCTGGGCTTGGTGCGGCTGCACCCGTACGTTGGACTTTACGCGTGGCACGGGCGCCACCACTTGGCGCACGTCCTGCGCCTGAGGGAGCGGGAAAGCTGGTAGAAGTGCTGGTAAGGCTGCTTCTAGAAAAGGAAACCTGCCCGCTGCGCCGTGCGTAACTCGGGTATGCCCCCCCTACACGAACACTTCCGCCGCGTGTTAGCGACGGCTGTAGCCGCCACCCGCTAAACCTACCAGCCGTGCTGGCTGATGAGCCAGACCATCGCGCCCATCGTGGCGCCGCCCAGCTCTAATTCGCGCCGGTTCACGGCCTCGAATACATCCGTCGCGGCGTGGTGAACGTCGAAATAGCGCTGCGAGTCGGGCGAGAGGCCGAGCAACACGGCGCCGGTTTTACCGAGCGGCTCGATATCGGTTCCGGAGTGACCGGCCTCGATGGCATCGACCAAGTACGGCTTCAGCAGCGGGCGCCATTGTTGCGCGGTGGCCACTTGCGCGGGTGTGGCCTGTACAGTGAAGCCGCGCGGGGTGAAACCGCCCGCATCGCTCTCGATGGCCGCGATGTGACGGCGGCGGCCGACTTCCTTTTCCGCCTGATTCGCGTATTCCTGCGCGCCGCGCGTCCCGTTTTCTTCGTTCATAAACAGGACGGCGCGCACTGAGCGGCGCGGACGCTGACCGGTCGCTTTCAAAAGCCGCAGCACTTCGATGCTCTGGACGCACCCGGCGCCGTCGTCGTGAGCGCCTTCGGCCAAATCCCACGAATCGAGGTGGCCGCCGACGACGATGACTTCCTTCGGCAATTCCGAACCCCTGATTTCGCCGACTACGTTGAAGCTCGGCGCATCGGGCAACGTCCGGCAATCCATCTTAAGCTCGACCCGGATATCGGGTTGCTTTTTGAGGGCCGCGCTGAGCTGGTCGGCGGCGTTGGTGCTGATGGCGGCGGCGGGAATCTTGGTCACATCGTCCTGATAACGCATCGCGCCGGTGTGCGGGAAATCATCGGCCCGCAGGTTCATCGACCGCACCAACACACCTACCGCGCCGCGCTTCGCCGCCTCAATAGCGCCGCGCCCCCGCTGATTCACCGCCCCGCCATACGACGTAAACGACGTGACATTACGCGCTTCCATCGGCCTGTTAAACAGCACGATATGACCCTTAACCTTATCCGCGGGCAAAGCCGCTAATTCCTCAAAATTCTGGACTTCCACCACGGGCGCCACCAGCTTCCCAGCCGTCGGCACCGACCCGCCGAGTGCGCAGACCGGCAGCTTATCCAACCCTTTCACGCCGAGCACGCGGGCGCTCTCAGGCTTCCCGCGCTCCCAATGTGGCACCATACACGGCTGGAGCCACACCGAGTCGGCCCCGGCGGCGCGCATCGCGGCCTGTCCCCATTCCACCGCCTTCTGCGCTCCCGCCGAGCCGCTCAAGCGCGGCCCAATCTGCTTGCAAAGCGTCCGCAGATTCTCATACGAGGCACCGTGCGCCAATGCTTCATCGAACATCTTCCGGATTGCCACTGAATCAGCCCGTGCTTCCGGCGCCAACCGCGTCTGACCTGCCGTCGGCGGCGCAACGGCGGCGCGCTCTGAGTGCGAGGCGACTGGTGCCTGCGCCGAGGCGCTGAGAGCGAGCGTGATAGCCAGCGGCGCGAGGGGAATCCAGCGGAATGAGGTAGGCACTAGGGGGCGGGAGGGGTTGAGTGAGGGGGTCAAAAGTACGGAGATGAGGAAGGACGTGGTTTTTTGGGGGGGGTAGCCCTTGTAAGCCCCGGGTAAGCCCAGAGTAACCTTCGGCAACTCTGGGCTTCTGGGATGAAACCCCTTCGGGGTATTATAAATGTTTGATTGGAATGCAGTTGACGCGGGGCTCTGGCCCCGTGTCGGCTATTCGCGGGTCACTTGACCCGCCAACCCAATCGGCGCGGTCCCCAACCCCCGGCACCGTCTCGGTGCCAGTGGTTGGGGACCGATTGGCCTCAGCAGCTCCGGCACCGGGACGGTGACGGGTACGTAGGCTGGCAGGTCAAGAGACCTGCGAATAGCCGACACGGGGCTGGAGCCCTATGGCTTATACACAAGTGCAAAGCCGAATATAAGGCACACTCTTCTGCTCGCTTGGCTAGTGCATTTGCAAGCTCTTGAGCCTCTTTTTCAGATCAAATATCAGAAACAACATATTCTTATTAATCAACCGAAAAGTCGCTGGGCAGAATTGATATTCACCCTTTTGCAAACTTTTGTATAAGCCATAGGGCTGGAGCCCCG
>JANNMJ010000131.1:0-6766 GCA_031397815.1 Hymenobacteraceae bacterium | reverse complement strand
GCGCAAAGCGCCGCCAACCCCGGGCTGTGGAAAAGAACCCCGTTGGGGTTCGCGTCACACAATCAATCGGGGAACCCCAACGGGGTTCTTTTCCACAGCCCGGGGTTGATTTCAACGAAATCTACCCCGGGCTTTTGCGTTGCGCGCTGTGGCCAGCTCTGTCCCAGAGATGGCGTCAATACGGCGAATCAACACCAATTCTGGGACAGAGCTGGCTACGGGTGATTTAGACCACTATTACCCATCAAACCCATTAACCAGCCTTCAAAACCCCCATTACCCACTGCCGCGCCAAGCTCAGCGTGCTAAACACCTCGTGGTGGACGATGCCGCGCGTCTCTTCGCGCCACGAGTAGATGGAGAAGGAATTGGCGGGGTCGAGGGGGAGGACGTCGGCTAGGTAGCGGAGGCCGTGGGAGAGGGCGAGGGGGAGAAACTCGTAACGCACCCACGGAATCAGCTCCTGCCAACAGCCGATGTAGTGGTTGGAGTCGGAAATCAGGACGAAGCAGCGGGTCTCCTGTAAGAGTCGCGCCAGCTCCAGAAAGCCCCATTTGACGTCTTCCAGCGGCGCGCCCGCCTGCCACTCGACGTGGAGTACTTTGTGCGGAATTTCGACTTCGTAATGCAGAATGGCCGTGCCATTGTGGGCGTAAACCCACCCCGATTCGGGTAGCACGGTGGTAGATATCTGATTCATTGCCGTGATAATCAAGTTGCTGATGAGATGAGAGCAGCGGGCAAGAGTAAATCAGATTAATTCAGAACGGCTTGATGAAGGTTTTGAAGTATACGGAGCAGGTAACCGGTGAAAGAGCTGATTTGTTGACGCGGGCGGCGGAAGGTGCTTACTTCTTGCTTACTTCCTGCCTACTTCTTTCTTGTTTACTTCTTGCCTGAGAGCATCTCGTTGATGGCGCCGATGCTGCCGAGGGTTTCGATGGCAGCAGTCGGGATGAAAATTTTGTTCGCGGCGCCTTTGGAAATCTCCTGCAAGGCCTCGAACGACTTCCACGTCAGCACTTCCGGCGTGAGGTGCGCGGAGGCAAGCATCTCGATTCGGGCTTTTTCAGCCTCGGCTACGGAGCGAATGGCGGCGGCTTGCCCGAGCGCCGACAGCTCGGCGGAAGCACGGTCGCCTTCAGCGCGGAGGATTTTCGATTGACGGTCGCCTTCGGCGCGGAGGATAGTGTCTTGCTTGGCGGCTTCAGCTTCCAGAATCACGGCGCGGCGGGTGCGCTCGGCCTTGATTTGCTTGTCCATCGCATCCTGAATATCAGAAGGCGGCTTGATATCGACCAGCTCGACCCGCTCAATCCGGACGCCCCACTTTTCGGTCGCTTCATCAAGCGCGAGGCGGATTTCGGTGGAGATGCGCTCGCGGCCACTCAAGGCTTCGTCCAGCTCCAGATTGCCGATAATCTGCCGCATTGAGGCGGTGGAGATATTTCGCACGCCCTGCACTAAATCGGAAATACCGTAAGTGGCCAGCTCGGGATTATTTACCTGATAGAAAATAATGGTGTCGATAATCACCTGCGCATTATCCTTCGTAATCACCGATTGCGGCGGCACTCCGGCCTGCTGAATGCGCAAATCGTGGTACACCCGTACGTACTCGACAAACGGCAGCACGATGTTGAGACCGGGGTGGAGGAGACGGTCGAATTTCCCCAGCCGCTCCAGCACGCCCACACGCTGCTGCTGCACCACCTTGACACCCGCCAACACGACGATGATGCCCAAAACCAGTAGACCAATGACGAAATACGACATGCTTTAATCGGGGGAAAAGGAGAAGAAGAAGAAAGAAAACCCGAGCGGGCGGCGGCAATTTTACCCTTCTGCGGGCATCTCGACGGTGACGACAGTAGCAGAGCGGCTCTTGATGACCACCCGCTGACCCATTTCGAGCGAATGGGCGGCGGTGGCGCTCCACGTCTCGTTTCCGCTGCGAATCAGCCCAAGCTGCGGCGGCCGGATGGCGCGAATGACCTCGGCTTCACGTCCCACGAGCGCGTCGGCTTCGGAGACGTAATGATTGATTTTGCGCTGCTTTTGCGCCCAGCGCCGCCCGAAATAGAGCAGCACGAGCGCCACGCCGATGCTCGTGAGGGTTGGCACCCACATCGCCGCCGTGGGGAAGAGCCACGCGATGAAGGCGCCGCTGAGCGCCGCGAGGCCGAGCCAGAGGAGGTCGAAGGTGAGGGAAAGCATCTCCAGCGCCAGCAGCGCCACGGCTAGCCCGAAGAAGATGGCCCACAAGGGCACGGATGCGAGGAAGGATTGCATAGCGTCCGTGAAGATAGGCGATGAGGGCGCCGAAATCACTGAAAACCCCGCAATTATCCAATCTAGGCTTGAGAGCGGTGGGGAACGTGGGTGCGGTTGATCGGAGGTGCGCTATTGCACGAGCACCTTCTGCGCGGTTTCGCGGGAGACGGTCAGCTCGGTGGTACCGGCGATCTGGACGCGGAGGGTGCCGTCGTACTCGAAGCGTTCGAGGACGGTGAGGGCGGTGCCGGGCCGGAGGCCGAGGCGGTCGAGGTGCTGGAGGAAGCGGGCGCTGGTGTCGAGCAGCCCCGCCACGCAGAGCAGCGCGGGGTGGTCGGGGGCGACATCCGCGAGCGGACGCTGGGCGGCCGGGCGCGGCCGGATATGGCCGTCGGCCGACGGGATGGGGTCGCCGTGCGGGTCGACGGCGGGGTGACCGAGGAACGCATCAAGCCGCTCGGTCAAGACCGACGAGTTGAGGTGCTCCATCTCTTCGGCCACTTCGTGCACTTCATCCCACGAAAACCCGAGCTTCTCGACCAAAAAAACTTCCCACAACCGGTGCCGCCGAATCGTGAGAACCGCCACCGCCCGCCCGGCATCGGTGAGCCGGGCGCCCCGGTATTTCTCGTACCGAATCGTGCCCTTCTCCGCCAACCGCCGCAGCATCTCACTCACCGACGCGGCCCGCGTTTGCAGCTCTTCCGCCAGCGCATTCGTGCTGACATCGGGCTTGCCGCCGCGCTCGGCCAGCTTGTAAATGGCTTTTAAGTAGTTCTCCTCGGTGAAGGTGGCCATTGAGTTGAAGTAGTAGCGTCTCTCCGAGACGCGAGCTAGCCGAGCCGATTGACACGCGTCTCGGAGAGACGCTGCAACAAGAAAGTAGTAGCGCCTCTCCGAGGCGCGTGTCGTTCATACCTAAGTGACACGCGTCTCGTAGAGACGCTGGTACGTTAGAACCGAACCAGCGCCGACGCCCACGTAAAGCCGGAGCCGAAGGCGGCGAGGCACACCAAATCGCCGGATTTGATGCGGCCTTCGGCCATTGCCTCGCTCAGGGCAATCGGCACGGAGGCGGCGGTGGTGTTGCCGTATTTCTCGATGTTGGAGAAGACTTTTTCCGGCGCCAAGCCCATTTTCTGCTGCACGTACTGCGTGATGCGCAGGTTGGCCTGGTGGGGGATGAGCAGGTCGATATCAGCGGCTTTGTAGCCGTTGGCGTCGAGGGCTTCCTGAATGACTTGCGGGAAACGCGTGACGGCGTGCTTGAAAACCTGATTTCCGTTCATAAACGGATACATCGACTCGGGATTTTCGAGCGTCAGGCGCACACGGTCGTTGAAGTTGGAGCCGGGGTTTTCGACCATCAATTCCTCTGCAAACTCGCCCTGCGCGTGCAGGTGGGTGCTGAGGATGCCGGTGCCCTCGGCGGTAGCGGGCCGCAGCACGACGGCGCCCGCGCCATCGCCGAAAATGACCGACACGGCCCGGCCGCGCGTGCTGATATCGAGGCCGGAAGAGTGAATCTCGGAGCCGATGACGAGCACATTATCGTACATCCCGGTGCGAATGAACTGGTCGCCGACCGACAGCGCGTAGATGAAGCCCGAACACTGGTTGCGCACATCGAGGCACGGCACGTCGGTGAGGCCCAATTGCCGCTGCGTGAGGACGCCGGAGCCGGGGAAAACGTAATCCGGCGAGAGCGTCGCGAACACGATCATCTGAATGTCGCTCGCTTCCAGCCCCGCCATTTCGAGGGCTTTCTTGGCAGCGGCGGTGCCCATATTCGACGTCGTGTCCTTGCCTTCCTCGAACCAATGGCGCTCCCGAATCCCGGTGCGCTCCTGAATCCACGCGTCTGAAGTCTCCATAATAGCTTCGAGATCGACGTTCTTGATAACGCGCTCCGGAACGTAATGGCCAACGCCGGCAATGCGGGAATGGCGAAGGGTAGGGGACTGGCTCATGGGGGTCTGGTGAAGCAAAAAAGGTCGGCAAAGATAGCCCGTACCGTAAGGCTACGGCAGGGCGCGGAAAAAGGCTACTAACCGGGTGGCTTCCGTGGACCAGAAGGCTTCGGGGGGCGGAAGGTCTCGCGTAAATTCTCCGTAAAATAGGGCTAGGTGCATGATGCTTTTGAAGGAATCAGCGAAGGTTGCGGTCTCCTTATACGGGCTAGGATGACCGAATATCATATTGCTACTATGCTGCTGAACGGCTTCTCGCCAGCCGTTGACGCCCGTCGCCACCACCGGCCGCGATTCCCCCAAATACTCCCACAGCTTGGTCGGAATACAGCCTTCGAAGCTGGGGTGACGGCGGTAGGGTAGCAGGCAGATGTTCGCCCACCGAATCGCTTCCGTGATAATCGCGTGCGGCACAGGGCGCTCGATTCCTTCCAGGTGCAACCACGGATATTTCGCCGCTAACGCCCGTAACCGTGCCGCATCGGCCGCCTGCGCCGCGTAGCCGACAATCCGAAGCTCCGCCTTGTCGTGACCGAAAAAGATCATTGTCGCGACAGCCTCAATAGCGTCAAATGTCCCGTACAGCTCGCTGAGCGTGCCCGTGATGAGCAGCCGCATACCGTCGCATACCCGCGCTGGGGGCGTCGGCGTCACCGGAATCGGCGACGTCGGCTGGTATTTATTCTCGATGATTTCCATCCGCTGACAGTCCGCCAGCCACGGCAATTGCTCAGCGTACACGCGCTCGGCGAGGAGGGCGCCCGCGAGGTACGGCGCCGCAGCGGCTTCTACGCGCTCGATGCGGGCGGTGAGGGCAGAGGCTATCAGCGGCGGGAAAACGCCCTGCGTCCGGACGTTCAGCGAGTAGTTCTCGCGGACGTCGTACACCAGCTTGCCCCGCGTGCGGCGCTGCCACTGCAAGCCCGCCGCGAGCAATTCGGCCGCGCCGATGACGAGCACGTCGGGCCGCAGCTCGCGTAGTTTCCGCAGGAGCTGCCGACCGGCTAATGCGCGGCTCAGACTCAGCCGGGGGAAATCGAAAATCGGGTGCAGGAAGACGTTCGGGCGCACCGTATCGGGCCGGGCCGTGGGCGCATCGGCCGCGACGTGCGCGACGATATGTACCTCCGCGCCGGGCAGCTCGGCGAGCGTCCGGCCGAGGCGCGCGAGTAAGCGCGGGTCGGTGACAGGTTTGAGGACGGATGTGAGAACGATGCGCACCGCAGACAGTAGTTAGGGTAAGGGGAGACTGAGGGGAGCCCGAAGGAAGGCCAAAGGTCGGGCGGGCCGTAGTTTTGAGCATCTGAAGCGGACGGCCTTTGTCGTCCGGCCGTCAATCCCTTTCAACCCCCCAGTCGCTCCATGTCGGAAACCACCGCTGCTCCGCTCCGTTACGTGCCGCTGCACGAAACCCACGTCGCCTTGGGCGCCAAAATCGTTCCGTTTGCCGGGTTTCATATGCCGGTTCGGTATTCTTCTGATATCGAAGAGCACAACACGGTACGGCGGGGCGTCGGGATGTTCGACGTGAGCCATATGGGCGAGTTCCGCGTGAGCGGCCCCGGCGCGTTCGACCTCGTCCAGCGCTGCACGAGCAACGACGTCGCCGCCCTCGCCGACGGCAAGATTCAGTACTCGTGCCTGCCAAACGAAACCGGCGGCATCGTCGACGACCTGCTCGTCTATCGGATGTCAGAGGAAGAGTATTTCCTCGTCGTGAACGCGTCGAACATCGACAAAGACTGGGCGTGGATTTCGGCCCGCAACACCGGCGGCGCGAAGCTGGAAAACGTCTCTGACGATCTCGCCCTGTTCGCGGTGCAAGGCCCTAAAGCGGTGGCGGCGCTCCAATCGCTCACCTCAGAGGACCTCAGCGCGATTACGTATTACACGTTCCGCGTCGGCACGTTTGCGGGCGTCGAGAACGTCATCATCTCCGCCACGGGCTACACCGGCGCGGGCGGTTTCGAGCTGTACATCCCCGCTGAGCACGCCGTCAGCGTCTGGAATAAAATTATGGAAGCCGGTGCCGCGGAAGGCTTGAAGCCCATCGGCCTCGGCGCCCGCGACACTCTGCGCCTCGAAATGGGCTTCTGCCTCTACGGCAACGATATCGACGACACCACGTCGCCCATCGAAGCCGGTTTGGGCTGGATTACCAAGTTCGCGCCCGGCAACGATTTCACGAATCGCCCCGCCCTCGAAGCGCAGAAGAAGGAAGGCACCGCCCGCAAGCTCGTCGCGTTCGAGATGCGCGAGCAAGGTATCCCGCGCGGCCATTACCCGCTAGTAAACGCCGCTGGCGAGCCGATTGGCGAGGTCACGAGCGGCACCCAATCGCCGTCGCTAGGTCGCGGCGTCGGGATGGGCTACGTGAAAACCGAGTTCAGCAAGGTCGGGACGGAGATTTTCGTGCAGGTGCGCGGCCGTAACCTGAATGCGGAAGTGGTGAAACTCCCGTTATACAAAGCATAAAAAACGAAACGTCGGGGCGGGCCTTGTGCCCGCCCGCACCCGGTGTT
>JANNMJ010000098.1:0-3473 GCA_031397815.1 Hymenobacteraceae bacterium | reverse complement strand
ACCGCGTCCGGGAACCACTGGTGGTGCGTCCGCGGGGCGTCCACCGCTTCGCGGATCGGCATGGCGAACCCCGGGCCACACGCCGCGCCGACTACCCCGGGCTACACGCCGCGCCGACTACCCCGGGCTATCACGGGCTATCCCGCCCCGGCCTACCCCGCCCCCACCTCTCAAAGCGCCTGAAGCCGACTCACCAGCTCCGCCTCCGTCACCTCTTCCATAACAGGCCGGAAAACGAAGCCATCCGTGATGAAGGCGCGTTGCGTGCCGAGGAAATAATGGCCGTCTTTGATGCGCAGCACCACAGCCGTCAGGTCGGTGCCGACGGGGATGCCGTATTGTTTCGCTTGCAAAGCAATCATATCCCAGCGGGGACGGAAAGCGCCGTTCAGCATCGCGGGGACCAAGTAAATGCGGAAGCCTTGGGTGCGCGGGTCAGCGTTCAAGTCGCCGACTTCTACGCCGACCGACGTGTTGGTGGGGTTGAATGGATACACATCGCAGTTGAGCCAACCGAGGGTATCGGGCCATTGGGTGGTGCTGTAACCCGTCACAATGGTGCCGTTGATACTGTCGGACTGAATGGGAGTGTTCGCCGGAAAAATTGCAGGTCCTACCGAATCGGCGGGAATCGTCACTTGTCTCCAAGTCACCGAATCTGGAACGAAAGCGCTCGCCGCCCAAAGTATCATTTGGTTACGCGTACCCGGCGATACGCGGGCAGGCACCGGACTATTCATCTGAAAACCGCCCCGCCGCCCCCACGGCGTGAGCTTGAGGCGCGTAGTGCCGTCCATCACGCGGATATTGAACTCCCCGCCTGATTCGAGCGGCATCATTAGGCCAGCCATCGTCGGCATATTCGCGAGAATCATATTTCCGGGCGAATAAATCTCCTGAAACCGCAGCTCAATCGGGCCGGTGGGCGGGGTGCCGTCGGGGCGGACAAACACGTTCGGACTCACCCGGATGTAAGCGCCGCCAGCCGATTGAAATACGTGATCGGTGGTGGGGTCGAAGGTGAATACCTGCACGGGGGGCGAATGGCGCTTGGTGAGCGCCTCGAACGTGGCAGGGCCGGGTACGGGGCACGCCAAATCATCGTCGGCGGCGTCATTTCGTTGGCAGGCCGTAGCCCATCCGGCCATCAGCACGATGGCCCATAACAGCTTTTTCATCAGGAGAGAAAAATTAAAGGGGGAAAAAGAAAAAATCGGTAATCGCGCCGTTAATGGCGGATTTATTCGGAGCTAGTGGGCGGCGCGCTTGGGCGCCTGATTTCGGCGCAGCCCAACGGTGACGCCGATGCGCCACGGGTGCCGGGCGGGTTGGCCCTCCGCTGCCGCGTTAGTGAGCACGTAAGTGGCGGCGGGGCGGATGCTCAGCCACCAATCGGGCCGCAGCGCGTACTCCACACCCGCGCCCGCGCTGACGCCGAGCGCGAAGCGTTGAAGGTCGGCGGGGGCGGTCTCGCAATCACACGCTTGCGTGAGGGTGGCCTGCCGCGCGTTCAGCAAAATGTGCGGCGTGAGGCCCGCCATCAGCACCGGCTGCCAGCGCGCCCCAGCGCCAGCGGCGGTGGCACGGCGTGGCAGCCACTCGGTCAGCAGCGGCACGGTGAGGTAATGCGCCACCGGCGTAGCCCGCACCCGTTGCCGCCCCATGACGGAATCCGTCGGCACCCACTGCCAGCTCAAGGTGCGAATGGGCTGACCATCGGCCCCCATCACCGTTTGCTCGACGTACGCCAGCGTGGTGCCGCTCCGAGTCAGGCGCGCCCGAATGGCCTGCCGATACGCCGCGTATCCCACCCCCGCGCTCCACCGCCACCGTCCGCCCGCCGACGCATACCCGACGCTTACGGCCGCTTGCCCTGCGCCATTCGGCCGCTCGATGCGTTGCAGCGGAGCAGCGCCCGCGCCCGTCAGGCGGCGGTGCGTCAGGTCGAGACCGACGGTCAACCCCAAACTCCAGCGCGACATAAGCACGGGCGGCAGCGGGTGCGTGGTATCGGCGACTGCCACAACGGGCCATTCCGCCAGCAAACCGGCAGAATCCGCCCGAATCAACGCCACCTCAACCGGCGACAAGTGCGCCATTTGCGCTATTGACGCTATCGACGCTGGGGAGAGCGTCGGTTGAGCAGTGTCCGGCCGGACCGTGGGCAGTTCCGCCGTTGTGGATGCACTGTGCGTCGTTGGGAATGGCGTTCCCGATGTTAGAACTACCACTTCTGACGTTGGAACTACCACTTCCGACGTTCGAACTGGCACTTCCGACGTTCGAACTGGCACTTCCGACATTGGAACTGGCACTTCCGACGTTCGAACTGGCACTTCCGGCGTTCGAACTGGCACTTCCGACGTTGGAAGTGCACTTCCAACGTTCGCAGACCCCTTCCAACGTTGGGAGGGCACTTCCAACGTTCGCAGACCGCTTCCCGGCGTGTTAGGGCTGCTGCTGATCTCTTTCGAATGCGCGGCCAACGGTTTCTTATGGAGGTCGAGGGTTCTATTCGACAGAAAAATCACCCCACTGGTCAGAAGCAAAAGCAGCAACCCCCCGAACGCCCACCCCGCCCGACGGCGCCGTTTCCGCTGCTTTGCTGCCGCGAGCTGCCCGGCGAGGGCCGCCCACGTATCGGCAGCGGGCGCACGCTCGTGCGCGCCGAGGCGGTCGCGCAGGGCATCGAAAAGCGGGTCAGGATCGGCGCGGCGCGGAATCATCGGATAGAAGCCGCGTGGACGGCAGTTAAAGTCAGCTTTTTTTCGAGCAGCGCCCGCGCACGGGCCAATTGCGATTTGGAAGTCCCCTCGGCGATACCGAGCAGCGCGCCGATTTCGGCGTGCGAATACCCCTCGATGGCGTACAGGTTGAGGACGGTGCGGTAACCGGGCGGCAGCGTGTCGAGGAGGGCGAGCAGGTCGTCGGCCGACAGTTGGTCGAAGGCGGTTGGCTCGGTGGTGGCGACGTCGGGGGCATCGTCCCAGCTGATGGCTTTCGGGTCGGCGCGGCGCCAGTAATCGAGGGCGGTGTTTACGGTGACGCGCCGCGCCCACGCCTCAAAAGGGCCGGTTTGCTTCCACTGGTCCAGACGGGTGAGAATGTTGAGCATCGCGCGTTGCAGAGCGTCCTCAGCATCGGCATCCGAGCGCGAATACCGGCGCGCCACCACCAGCAGCCGGGGCGCCAGCAAGTCGTACAACCGCCGCTGCGCCACCGGCTCACCCCGCCGACAGCGCCCAATCAGCGCTTCATCAACCACGGCGGGAGAGACGGAAACAGACAACTTCAAGCAGAAAAAGGGGTGCTGAATCGGCGCGCATCAAACGCTCCTATCCACCTGACGGGGAAGGTTGCGCGAAACGTTGCGCGAGGCCGACGTGCTGATCGAAAACTACCGGCCGGGAGTGATGAAGCGGCTGGGGTTCGACTACGAGAGCCTGAAGGCGATCAACCCGCGGCTCATCTAC
>JANNMJ010000057.1:0-7500 GCA_031397815.1 Hymenobacteraceae bacterium | reverse complement strand
ACTAATATTCATATCTTCCTAATTTGATTAATAAATTGAAGGAAGGAAGGAAGGAAGGAAGGAAGCCCACGCAAGCAGCTTCTCGTTCTTCGTCGGCACGGTCGTCTGGCTCACTCGTTGCTCCTCGGTTCTTCGATCCGGACGCTGCTCAGAGTTCGCGCGAGGCTCGGAGTCTCCCTCTCGCAAGCCGGCGAGCGCTCCGGCGTGGCACCTCGGGGGCGCAACTTCCGGCGCGGCAGCGGGTCGCACCCTACAAGAGGCGCGCTCGCACCGCAGGGACGACATGCGGCGCCCCCCTGTCGTGCCGGGACTCCCATCCGCCCGGCACAGCTCCGCGGGCAGCGCCCGCGGGCCGTCGTACGTCCACGAGAGAGAGGTTCGCACCATGCATGCAGACTCAGAACGTCGCGCGTCCGGCCGCCACACGAGGTTCTTCGGCCGGGCCCCGCGCACCCGCTCCGTCCTGCTCGCCACGGGCCTCGTCCTCGTCGTCAGCGCCCCGATCGGCATCGCGGCGACGGGCGACTCGCTGCGCGAGGGCCGGCGCAACGGCGCGACCACCGTCGAGACGGAGATCATCTCGAACATCAAGTCCTCCACCGCGCTGAAGGGCGGCTACTCGACGCGCCAGTCCAACCTCTCGGACTCCGGCGGCGGCGCGATCTACGGCTGCCGCTCGCAGGACGGCGGCTCGAAGGCGACCCCGACGGCGCAGAACCCGTGCCTGCGCGCCAACAACCTCTCGCGCGGCCTCGCGTTCGAGTTCCAGTCGACGATCGGCGAGCTCGCCGGCACGATCTCCGTGGGCAGCGGCGGCGACACGAAGAAGCCGTTCACGACGAACGCGACCGGCGTCGCGACCGGCCTGAACGCCGACCGGCTCGACAGCCTCGACGCCACGGCGCTCATCGCGCAGGCGCGCGAGGGGCTCGTGCAGCCCTTCGCGCAGGTCTCGTCGACCGGCGCGGCGCAGCAGTCGCGCGACCTCGTCGGCAGCGTCGCGCACGTCGGCGGCAGCGGCTTCCGCAGGCTACAACTCCCTCCTAAACCAAGAAGCTGAACTGCACCAACCCAAGCGTTTCTTCGCCGTGGGCGATGGTACCGGTGATGACAGCACGCTTGAGCACATCGACCCAAACGCCGCCGCCGTAGCCGAGGTGGAGGTCGCGGAGGCCGGTGGAGGTATCGTTGGCGCTATACACGCGGCCCGCGTCGTAGAGGCCGAGGATGCCGAGCGAGCCGGGGAAGAGGTACGCGTTGAACTTGATCAGCTCCATGCGGATCTCGGCATTTCCGTAGACTGACCCGCGTCCCGCGTACCGCGTCCGGCGGTAGCCGCGTAGGTTAGTGGTGCCGCCGAGGGTGTTGGCTTGCCAGAAACGGTAGTCGCCGAAGTTGCGGGCGGCGCCGATGCGCCCGGCAAACGTGAGCTGGAACGGCAGATTCGGCGAGACATAAAACATCAGCTCCGACGCGAGGCGCCGGTACCGCAGCTGCTCGTTGTTGAGCTGCCACATCGCCGAATACTCGGTGTTCAGGCGGATGCCGAGGCGCGGGTTGGCCGGCGACGTGGCCGTGCCGATGTTCGCGAACACGCGGCCGCCAGCGTAGCGGTTCAGGTCGAAATCAGACGCCCGAATGTCCGGGTCGCCGACGACCTCCGCGCCGATGGTTTCCTGCTCCACGCGAAACTGGTCGTATTGCGGCCCCACCCCGACTTTGATGAACCCCGTGAGGTCGCGCTCGAACGTCGGCGAGAGGTAGAACCGCGAGAACTTGATGCGGTAATCGCGGATGACGCCCCGGTTCGATTCGCCCGCCGATTCGTTCACGGTGTTGTTGCCGAGGCCGAAGTAGTTGAACAGCAGTTGCGGCCCGTAGAGGTACGACTTGATGCCGAGGTTCGTCTTCCCGAACACCTGCCGGAACTCGCCGTCGTAGCGGATATTATACCCGCCGCTCCGGAACGCATAGTTGCCGATGAGCGAGTGCTGCTGCGAGTACGGCGTTTTGCGGAAGCCATAGCGGCGGTACACGGCGCCACCGCCGACGTAAATGCCATCGTCGGGGTTGAATTCGAGCGAGAGCTTCGGCCCGACGTACGGCAGCTTGTACGGCTTGGCGTCCCACGCATTCACGGCTTCGCCTTCGTGGGTGCGGTCCTTGGAGTCGGCGTTGAGGGTGATGGCGTTCTTCTCGTCGGTGTTGTCATAGACCGCGACGTGGCGGAGCGGCCCGCGCACGCGGCTGTCGTTCACGATCTGGTCTTCGCCCGCGCCGCCGATGATACGGATGCGCGGCCCCCGGCTGCTCGTGCCGGTGAGGCGGAACTCGTCGGCGTCGCCGAAGCCGAAGAGGCGGATTTCGCGGGTCACTCCCAGCTCAAACTCGCGCTCGAACATCGGCTTGTAATCGCCGTCCTTGGTGATTTTGTCCATCTGCACGCGCACGTTCCCGCTGGCGAGGCGCTCAACGGTGAACCGCTCGCGCTTATCCGACCCCACCACCTCGACGTACCGGCTCAGCTTCGTGTAATACTCGTTGGCGAGGGTCGGGAGAAGGTCGCGGCGCTGCCGGAGCTTCGCGGCAATCTGGTCGCCGTGGAGCTCGTAAATCCCGGCGGGCCACTGCCGCAGCGCCTGATTGATGACGTCGTCGGTGAGGCGATTCTTGAGGTCGGTCGCCTGCTGCACCCACTGCGCCCGCGTGACAGAAGCGGTGAAGTGACGGTCGTTGTTGAGGGCCGTGAGGTTCAGACCGACGTAATCGTCGTAATCGGCGCCGAAGGTCTGGAAGTTGCGCACGGCCCACTTGCGGCGCACCACCCACGGCAGGAAGCCATCGCCGAGAAAGAAGGCGATGTCGCGGTCCTTTGGCACGGCGGTGTACTCGGCGCCTTTCTTGGTCTTGCGCTCGGCCCAGCGCCATTGGCCTTCGTGACGGTCCCAGTCGCCGATCCACATATCGAACAGCCGCGAGCGCACGAACGCTTCTTCGTTCACGAAGTTATCGTTGTCCTTCTGCCGCTTCTCGATGACTTTATCCGTCCCGACGAGGTTGCGGGCGTAGCCGAGATCGGCGTTTTCGGCGTGGTTGTCGCGCGCGTCTTCCTCAATCGTGGCGAGGGTGTTCTTGAACTCATCGCGGTACTGCCCGAGGCGCGGGTCGTCGGGAATCCAGACGAGTTTCGGGTTCGTGTGCAGAATCCCCGCCGCATCTGCCAACGGCCCCACGGCGAGCATCGAGTACGGGTGCTGCGCCGAAATCTGGTCTTGCAGCAAGTCGCGGGCGGCGGTTTGGCGCAGGGCTTCCGGCAGCACCTGCGCGGGGTCTTTGTTGATCGAGCGGATGACGTACGTCTGCCCGTCCGGAGTCCGCACTTTCAGGCTCTTGGTCTGCTTGCCGCCGCCCTTCTGGTACGCGTCGAGGCCACCGAAATCGCGGCCCATATCTAGGTAAGGCACCGTTACGGGCGTGCGCCACTCTTTCCGATAATGCTCACCGAGCAGCATCCGCTTGAAACCGCCCGCCCGGTAGCCCGAGTTGGCAGCGATGGTTTTCGTCGAGTCAGAATAGTTTTTCTGCTCCGCTTTCACTTCCGCCACGGCCGGAATCTCGCGGGTGTAGATTTTTTTGCGGAACACGGGGTGGCCGGTTTCGCCCTTATCGTCGGGCACCCAGAACTCGGTCCAGACGTCGCCGTTCTTGTAATAATTGACCCGTGCGAAGCCCTTTTCCTTGTAGTTGAAATCGCCGTAATCATCGCGTACGTGTTGCGTTTTGCACCCCGACCCGCTGATGATGTGGTGGTAATTCGGCCCTTCGATGTACTGAATATTGTGCTCGTGACCGGTCGCGTAGACGATGTTCGGGTACTTCGCGAAGACCTTCTCCATCCCCGCCTTGTACGCCTGATACAGCGGGTGCGAGATATCCTGCGTCACGCCGCCATACTTGCGCGAGAACGGGTACACCGACCCGATAATCGGCAGCGGCAGCAGCGCGTACTTGTACACGATGGAGAGCGGGAAGATGTGGTCGGCGAGGGTAAAGTAGCCGCCGTGAATCCCCGCCGACATAATCGGGTGGTGCGCCACCACCATCACGTGCTCGCCCTTGTGCTTGGCGAGCAGGTCGTCGAGGCGCGAGAAGAATTCTTCTTCGTTCGAGACGTCGCAGTAGTTGTTCGGCCCGTACGGCCGCTCGAACTGGTGCAAAAACCACTGCGAGTTAATCGCGATGAGCACCACATCATCAAAAACTTTTACCTCGAACGGGCCGGGGCACCCGTCGCTCGGCACATACGTCTCGCCGCCGAGGACCAAAATCGAGTCCTGCGAGCGCAGATATTTTTCGACATAATTTTCCTCGTAGGCATTCCGCTGGAAGCCGTCCGGCGAGCCTTGGCCCCAGTCGTGGTTGCCGGGCACCATGTACCGCTCGCCCTTATAGCCTTTCAGGATATCGAGCTGCGTGTTCATGCGGCTCTCCATCAGCTTGCGCGTCGGCGCGTTCTCGGCGGGCATCCCGACGGGGTAAATATTATCGCCGAGGTAGATGACCGAGGAGCGGTCGTTGGCGGAAGAATCGTGGATTTGACGCTTCAGGAGCTGAATCGTCGGCTCATCGGGGTTCGGCGAACCGGCATCGCCGATCAGGAAAACCGTATAGGCGAGCTGGCTCGTATCGGGCAAAGGCGTCGTCGCCCACTCCTTTACAGTCGGGGCGTAATAGGCCGTCTTGGTCGTCGAGCAGGCGGCGAACAGTCCGCAGACCGTTAGCGCAAAGAGCCGTATTCCGTGGCGTAGGTTCATCAAATCAGCAGGTATTCGGAAGGTATAAGCGGGCTATGTACGGCCCAAACCGTTCGGAGTTTAGGGCACGAAGGTCGGGAAGCCGATTGTTGTGCTTAACCTTCGGACCAACGGCGCGTTTGAAGCCCGTTCCGCGACGGGTTCGCCGCTCGTTTGTCCTCCCTGAATCTTTTGCATTTCCTCGCGCCGTGACTACTCCCCTCTCGCCCCTCCCCTCGGACCCCAACGCCGCCGCTCACGCCGACACATCCGGCGCGCCCGCCGAATCGGTCGGACCGCCAACTCACGCCGCTTCCCCCGCCGATGAGCCCGCGTCGGCGTTGCCATCCGATCAGGCCGCCATCGCTCCTGACCCCGATTCTGAGCCGGAAACTGAGACCGAGCTGAAAACCGCGCAAGCCGACGCCAAGGCCGAGTCAAAAGACGAATCAAAAGCAGAGTCGAAAGACGACGCCACCGCCGACCCCGCGCCCCTCCCCGCCACCGACGCCATCGGCAAGCCCTTGCCGACGGAAGCGCAGAAAGCCGAAAAGGCCGATAAGGCTGAGAAAGGCGGCAAGCACAAAGACAGCAAAAAAGAAAAGGCCGAGAAGGCCGCCCACGCGAAGAAAAAAGAGCCGGTAAAAGAGAAGGAAAAAGACAAGTTTCCGCCGCTGAGCACCCTCGTGGAAGTGGCGTGCGCGTACGTGGAGCGGCTGTTCGCGGCGAAGCTGTCGCAGAAAATGGTCTTCCACGACCTCAAGCACACGCAGCTCGTGGTGAAGGCCGCGCGCCGTCTCGCCTACGATCAGCAGTTTTCGCCTGCTGACACCGAAGCGCTCCTCCTCGCCGCCTATTTCCACGATACCGGCTACACGCAGCGCTACGTCGGGCACGAAGCCGTGAGCGCCGACCTCGCCACCGCCTTCCTGCGCGACCAGAATTACCCTGCTGACCGCATCGAGCAGATTCAGCAGCTCATTCTGGCGACCGAGTTCGAGACCGAAAGTCGTGGCCTCCTCGCCGATACCCTCGTCGATGCCGATATGAGCGGAATGGGCCGCGAAGAATTTGCCGCCGCCGGTGAGCGCCTCCGCCTCGAATGGGAGATGCACCTCCCCGACCGCACTTTCTCGACCCCCGATTGGGTCCAGTACCAGCTCGATTACCTCAACGAGCACGATTTCCGCACGCCCGCCGCGCGCCTCCGCTACGGCCCCGGCCGAAAGGAGAACATCGAGGTGCAGGAGAAGACGATGCAGAAGCTCCGGAAGAAGGAGAAGAAGAAGGAAAAGGACTCCCGCGACACGATGGCGCAGCCGAAGCGCGGGATCGAGACGATGTTCCGCAACATCTACTCGACCCACACGAGCCTCTCCAGCATGGCCGACCAGAAGGCCAATATGATGATTCAGCTCAACACGCTCCTCATCTCGGCGCTGATTACGTATCTGGCGGCCCGCTCGACCACGTCGGGCATTGCGATGCTCCAGAACCCCATCGTGGCGGTGCCTGGCGGCCTGCTCCTCGCGACGGCCCTCGGGTCGGTGGTGACGGCGATTCTATCGGCGCAGCCGGAAATCACATCGTTCCGCCTCAACAGCAAAGTCAAGCCGACAGCCAACCGCCGCGTCAACCTGCTCTTCTTCGGCAACTTCGTAAAGCTCCCGCTCGAAGAATTCCAGGAAGGCATGCGCGACCTGATGCGCCAAAAAGACGCCCTCTACATGAACATGACGACCGATATCTACTACCTCGGCGACGTGCTCAACAAGAAGTACCGGCTCCTGAAAATCTCCTACACCGTGTTTATGGTGGGGATTATTCTGGTGGTGTTCTCCTTCGTGATTTCGATTCTGTACAAGGGGCATTTGTAGGGGCTGCGGCAGCGCCCTGCCCTATCTTTGTCGGCACGAGAAGACGCCAGCAAGCTATCGTCCCCGGCCCAGTAGCTCAACTGCATAGAGCAAATCCGTCCTAAGGATCAGGTTACAGGTTGGAATCCTGTCTGGGTCACTCTTGAGGTTTTAGAAGACCGTGGTCGAATTCCCAATGGTGATTGGGGCAGAGAATCCGAATGTTAGTCGGCCCGGAAACTTCGACTAAAGTCGAATCCGGCGAAAACTCTGCGACTGGTACGATGTGGCAATACTCCACATATCGGTCATATCCACACACTTCACACACCTTCGGGCGGTGTTTATTGAGTGAGCGCGTGATGGCATTGAGATAACCCCTGTAATACGACGGGTGTTTCAAGCGGTCGTCTTGCTTGATTTCACCAAGTGTCGCTACAGCGTAGTTGCGTTTGGGCTTACGCGTACGGCACGGTTCGCAAAATCTGTGTTGCGCATGAATCCGCTCGCCACATCGGCCGCACTGTTTGCGCAGCCCACGCTTTGGTATCGCGTTGGTGATGCTGGCTGAGCAGCTTCGCGAACAGTACTTAGGATTTGCCGTGGGCGTACTGCAGTTCAAGCAGGCGTTCATCTGCCCTGTTTTTTTACTGCGTTCATAACCTACAGCTTCACTTGGCATCGAAACCATAACGGGTGCGCTACAAGCGGGCGCGAATCGTGATGATAGCCATTGGCGATTTCGCGCGTTGGGAACCCCACCCGTTGGGGCGGGGTTGCACCCCGCGGAATAGGGGGTAAGCGTCGCCGAAAAAAAACCCGCCAACGCCGCCACAAAGTTATTAGTGACA
>JANNMJ010000156.1:0-15530 GCA_031397815.1 Hymenobacteraceae bacterium | reverse complement strand
TTTTTTGGGGTGTTTTTTTTTTTTTTTTTTTCACCCTGTTTTAAAAAATCAACCGGGGGGGGGCGGGGTGGCGGGGCCCCCCCCCGTTTCGGGGGCGGGTAAGGGTAAAAACGACGTTCGGGCAAGGCTAGTTATAGACCTTCACGACGAACACAAAATCTTGCAGGCGGCGGATTTGCTCTGGCCGACGGTTGCCGGAAAGCTGGTTGGCGCGGGGCAGCAACGGCTTAGCGGTAGCGGTATCATCGGCGGGCAGGTTATCGAGGAGCCGCAGGAGCGTCGTCGATTTCACCGCGAAAGCTGCGCTCTGGATATCGAGCTGCCGACCGCTGATGATGCCGATCAGGTTCCCCCGGTCGTCGAGGAGCGGGCCGCCGGAGTTGCCGGGGTTCACCGGAACTGATACTTGGTAGAAGGCTGAATCACCTTCGAAGCCTGTACGCGACGCTAGGGCGCCTTCGCCGTACACCACGTCTTCGCGCGGGTAGCCGAGCGTGTAAACGCGCTCGCCGAGGTCGGCGTCGGCTTTCTTGAACGTGTAGGGCAAGCGGCCGAGCGTGGTGAAGCGCCGGTCGGTGATGCGCAGAATAGCGAGGTCGTGGGCTTCATCACGGTAGACCGTCGTGGCGCGCAGCCGCTGATGGTCAGCGCCGCCTTCTACGATCAGCGAATCGGCGTCCTTCACAACGTGGTAGCTCGTGACGAGGTAACCGTTGGCGCTCAGCGCAAAACCAGTTCCGCTGAATGATGCCGCCCGCGTGCCATCCGGCTCCGGCTGCTCCGAGGCGCTGCCGGGCGTGGTGGCGTTGATATCGCGAATGATGGCGGTTTGCGTGCGCTTGATCCGGTCGACTTCTCGGCGCAGCAGCGCGTAACCGTACGCCGATTGCTGCTGACTGCGTTTCCAGACTGCGGTCAGCCACAGCGTGCTGAAAGCCGTCAGGATAGCTACTGAAGCCGCTACACCCATCGTAATCCGGTGGGCGCGCCATACGCTCCGCAGCGGATTGACCCACGAAGCGCGCATCATAGAGCGGTCGAGGCCGATGTTGGTGCCGGGCACTGGCGGCGCAGCGTTATGCGGCGTGGCCGTCATCGGCGCCGGCATCGCGACGACGCGCGGCGCGGCCGTGACCGCTGGCGTTACGCTCTGCGCCGTAACGGGCGCGGGCATTTCGGCATCGAGGGTCACCTGAAAGCTGGTCAGCTTGGCGCGCAAATCACGGCGCTCACCGACCAACCGCAGCGTTTCGACAGTTTCGCGGTAGGCGCGGAGCTGACGGCTCAGGTTCGGCTCAGTGAGGAGGCGCTCCTCGAACGCGGCACGCTGGGCGCCTATGAGCGCACCGCGCTCATAGCGTTCCAGAAGCTCATCATTCGAGGGTTGCTCTGAGTAGGACATCGCGGGAGGAGGCCAGTTAGCGGGCGGCCTCAGGTACGGGTAGAAGGGTGACGGTCGGGTACTTGGTAATGAGAGGTACGGGGTACTCGGTCGGAATCGATTGAGAACGGATTAAGGTTTAGGGGCAGATTTAGACTTTGGATTCAGAAACAGAGTAGAGTTTGATTAGCCTTCGTCTTCATCGGCTGGACGCCAAGTGGCGAAGAACAGCTTCCGAAGGCGGGCCAAGCACTTGTATTTCTGCGTTTTAGCGGTATCGGTGTTGGCGTAGCCGTGTTGGGTCATCAATTCGGTCATCGACTGCTCGCGCAGGTAAAACCCTTCGAGCAACGAGCGGCAGGGCTCCCCGAGCTGGTTGAGAGCGGCTTCCATCGAATGGTAGCGCTCTTCCTGCCCCAAAGCCCAACGCTCGTCGCGCGGGGTTTCGGCCACGGCGGCTCCTTCCGGCGGCCACGTTTCGGTGTCGGCGAAGGGAGTCGCGAAGCGATTACGCTCCGCCAGACGCTTGAGCCATAGCCGACGGCTCACGGCGTAGAGGTAGGTTTTCACCAAGCAGGTCAGCACGAAAGTCGGCTGCCGGACCTTCTCGTAGAACACGATAATGGCCTCTTGATAAATGTCCTTCGCCTCATCGTCGGAGCCACTGTTGGTCCGCACCATTTGCGCTACCATCGGGTAGTGCTGTCGGTACAAGCGTTCCAGTGCGCGGTCATCGCCCGAGCGGACGGCCGCGACCAACGCTTCGTCCGAGACGGAAAGCGGAGCAGTGGCGGCAGCCATCAGAGCTTAATGCGAAAAAAGGGGGCGGCGTAACCCACGGTTGACAGAAATCTGTGACGAATTACAAAGCACGAAGTTCGGGCGCAGGGTTCGTTAGTCAATCGGCAATCAATTGATGAAGGTCTTGCCGAATTTGAACCCACGGCTGATCGAGATTGAGCGTCACCACCCGCACCCGGAAGCCCTCTAGCTGGTATTCCAGCGTGAGCGTGCCGCTGTCGGCGCTAGTGGGGTAAAGCAGCATCCCTTCCACACTTTGACCAACAGTGGCAGGCTGATTACGCAGATACGCGAGCAACTGATACAAGTGCGGCGCCAGTAACCGCTCCGCCACGTGCCGCGACCCCGCGAGCGGACGCCGATAGTACTTGGTATCGATAACGAGGCGGCGCGTGGGGCTGCTGAGCGTCAGGTCGGTGCGCATGACGGGGAGGAGCGGCAGGGCAGTCGGGGCGGTAGCAGTGGCGTCGCGCCAGCGCAACACTTCGGAAACGACGGCAAGCTGCCGCTGCTCTCGCCGGAAAAAATTGCGCACGAAGGCTTCAAACACGCGCCCCATCTGCACTTCGTCAGCCGAGAAGTCGTGGAAACGGCGGGTAGTGGCGGCATTAATGGCGTCTGCGCCAGTTTGGGAAGAGACCGGGAGCAGATTCAGCAACAGCAACTCCGCCGCCCGAAGCAGCAGATGCGATGTGGAATCAGCCGGACGCAACCGGAGCGCGGCGGACCGAAAGTCACCGGCTTGCGGGTGTTCGAGGGAAGTGACGCTTTTCAGCGGCGCCAACGCCACGCGCACGGCTTGGCGGAGCGTACGTGGCAGCCCATCGGTCGGCGCCGTGCTCAGCGCCGCTAACCGCCGGAGCGCGGTGACGACGAGGCGGTTCAGCGGCGTATCCAGCGTGACCTCGTGGTGACGGCTCGGCAGAAACTGCCGCGCCGCCGCACTGGGCAAGCGGGCCAAACGAGCGGGCTGCAACCGCCCACGCGGCTGCGCATCAACCGTCTCGACCTCAGCGAACGTGACCGGAATACCCCGCCGCCGCTGCTCCGCCAACGCCGACGTGAGGAAATACGCCAGCAGCGACAACGCGGGTTGTTGGTCGGCGGGCAACGTTTCGGCAGTGACCGGCGCCAGTCCGCGCGGAGGCAGCACGTCCCACGCGTAGCAGAGGAGGTAGTACAGATTCGCGATGGGAATCACGCGGGTGCTGCTTTTTAGAGGAAAAGAGAGAGAGTTAAGAAGAGTTGATTTCGATGGTATCCTCTGGAAACTCACAGCCTTTCTCCCTAAGCAGATGTGAGTCTACGGCTCACGCGCGTATTGACCTCTGACCTACTGGCGCTGCTGATTCAGGCGGCAATCAACACTTCCGGCGAGTTATGCGCGGGGGAGTTGACCAAGGTAGTCACGGCGTAGGCGCGCAGCCACTCGTTAGGGAGCGGGCGCAGCAGCGCGGTATCGCCGGAGGCGAGCCACGCTTGTTCGGCGGCGCGGTTGGGCAGGATGACGGGCATCCGCTCGTGGAGCGGGGCCATCATCTCGTTCGCGGTGGTGGTGATGATGGTGAAAGTGGGGCGAATCTCGCCGGTTTCGCGGTCGGTCCATTCATCCCATAGCCCGGCGAAGGCGAATGGGGCTTCATCGGGGCGCAGGATACGATGCGGAATCTTACCCGTGGGCGTTACTTTCCATTCGTAAAACGAATCGGCCGGTACGAGGCAGCGCCGCCGCTGGAGTAATTGCCGAAACGACGGCTTTTCGGCGAGCGTCTCGGCGCGAGCGTTGATGGGCTTTGGCCCGGCTTTCGGGTCACGCGTCCACGATGGAATCAGACCCCATTGGAACGTCTGGATGAGGTCGGGCGCATCCGCAGTGATAACCGGCAGGCGTTGCGACGGCGCCGCGTTGTAGCTCGGCGTGAGCCGGTCGCGGAAGGCGGCTTCAAAGTGGTCTTCGAGCGCCGACGCAGGGGAAACGAAGGTGTAACGGCCGCACATACGCTGTTGTGATGAGGAGTAAGGATGTTGGAAGGGCTGAAAATAAGCGCAAGCAGTTGCTGTACAGCTGAGCCGTACGGTTGAGCCGATGCAACATCCCGACCGGTCACACATTACTAACCGCACGTCACCCACAAGTCAGAAGGCCTGCACGATGAGGGCCTTTTGCTACGCCGCCGACCTAAAGCAGGTTGAGCCGCGCAAGGAAACTCTTCCGCCAAAAATGCCAATCAGCCCTCACTCAATATCTCCAACACGACAGCCGTTTATCTTTGTTTCCCTGAGTACCCGAAGCGCAGCTTAGTACCTCAAAGCAACCATCAAAGAAAATCAGTGAGTTAGTTATGTCTGCGCTCCCTTCTGCCGATGCTACCGACGCCATCTCAGCTACCCTTGATATTCTGGGTGGCAAGTGGAAGATTTTTATCCTGAGTCAGTTAGCCGAAGGAACCTGCCGGTTTGGCGACCTCAAGAAGGGAATCCCGGCGGTTACGCAGAAGATGCTCACGCAGCAGCTTCGCGAGCTGGAAGCCGTGGGCTTGGTTACGCGTCGGGCGTACCCGGAAGTGCCGCCTCGCGTGGAATACACGCTCACCGAGCACGGCCAATCACTGGGCGCCTTGCTGGAAGCGCTACGCGATTGGGGTCAGGTTCACCTCGATTTCTTAACCGCCCTACAGCCCGCCGACTTGTCAGAAGCAGAATCGGAAGCTGCTTTTTCGGAGGAAACCGAAACGACGGATTTAGAAGAAATGACTCCAGCGCCTATCCCAACGCGGCAACTACTGATAAATCAGGAGGAGCTGACGGCGGCGCTGCGGGCAGCGTCGATGTAAGAAATCTGCCCCCTGCCCTAACGCACCGTCACTTCTACGCGGCGGTTGCGGGCGCGCTCGGTGGGGTCATCGTTGTTGCCGATGGGACGGGTGCCGCCGTAACCGACGGCCGTCAGGCGGGTTGAGTCGATGCCGCGACCGATGAGTATTTCCCGAACCCGACGGGCGCGCTGCTCGCTCAAACGCTGATTGAGCGCGGCGTCGCCGATGTTGTCGGTGTGACCCGCGATTTCCAGCCGTAGGCTGGGGTTGCGTTGAAGCGCATTGGTGAGCTGCTCGATGGCAGGGCCTGAGGTGGGCAGCAAGCGCGCCTTGCTCTGCTCGAAATAAAGCTGCTTGATTTCGACGGTAGTACCGCGAGCCAACGTGCCGAGGTCAGCCGGATTGGGTGTCGGCGCGGGCGCGACGGGCGGCGTAACCACCGGCCGGGGAGCTGGCGCCGGAGCGGGAGCGGGCGCCGGACGAGGTGGCGTATTCACGCGCACCACGGGCGGCGGCGTGGGCCGAGTAACCGGCGGCGCGGGTCGTGGCGGCGGTGTAGCGGTAACGGCTGGTTTCGGCGGCACGTTGGCCACGGAGGGCGCTACGCTCGGCGCTGGTTTTGGGGGTACCCGTTGCAGGAAGGCGGTGGCGGGAATCGGCTCCGGTTTAGGGCTAATCATCCCGAAGAGGTTGCCCGCGCTTGCCTTCGTCGCCGATGGCAATTGCCAGCTTAGCCCGGCTTGCGCTTGGTAATCGAGCTGGAAATACTCAACGCGCAGGGCGTACGTCTGGCCAGCGGTCAGCTTGAGTTTTTTCTCGAAGGTTGTCGGCGATTGGGGGCGCCATTCGTCGAAGAGCATTTTATCGCCGATCCAGACGCGCATACCGTCGTCGGTGGTGATTTTGAAGATATAGGTGCCGGTTTCGGGGGCTACGAGGGCGCCCGTCCAGCGCACGCAGTAATCGCTGGAGGGGAGGCCGGGCGCGGGTGCTTCGTTATCCCAATTGAAGTCGATTGATGGATCGACCCGCGTCAGGAGCTTCTTCTGAAAGTCTATGCCTTTGTAAAACGTGGCCGTTAGCCCGGCTTGCGCGTTCGCGGTGCCGACGCCGAGCGTCAGAGCCGCCAAGAGGACTAAGCCGACGGGTTGGATGATGCGCTTCACAGTGAGAATCGAAGTAGGAGGGAGGAGCGTGTTTACGATACCAGACCCCCGCAAGGGGCAAACCGTTGGCTCGGAGTCGGTTCTCTTTCCTCAAATCAACGAAAAATGCCGACGCAAACGTATTTGCGGCGGCATCCCCGTTCTGTTACTCCTGACAGTTACTCGCCGCGTTCGGGCTACAGGTTTTTCACGAAGTAATCGGTCATCATCCGGTAGAGGTGCAGGCGCGTGACGCCGCCGTAAATCCCGTGGTTGCGGTTGGGGTAATAGAACGACCCGAATTGCTTGTTCGCCTTGATGAGGGCGTCTTCGAGGGCCACGGCGTTCTGGAAGTGCACGTTATCGTCGCCGGTGCCGTGAATCATCAGGTAGTTGCCTTTGAGCTTGGCGGCGTGGCTCACGGGGGAGTTCTCGTCGTAACCGGCGGGGTTTTCCTGCGGAGTTTTCAGGAAGCGCTCGGTGTAAATGGTATCGTAGAAGCGCCAGTTTGTGACGGGCGCCACCGCGATACCGGTCTTGAAGAGGTCGGCGCCTTTCGTCATCGCCAACGACGTCATGTACCCGCCGAAGCTCCAGCCCCACATCCCGATTCGGCCTTTATCGACGTACGCCTGACCGCCCGCCCAGCGCGCAACGGCCATTTGGTCTTCGATTTCGAGCTTACCCAGATTCGCGTAAGTCGACTTTTTGAAGGCCGCGCCGCGCGCGCCGGTCCCGCGGTTATCCACCGAAACGATGATGTAGCCCTGCTGCGCCAAGTGCTGGAACCAGAAGTAGTTCGGCCCGGCCCAATCGTCCTGCCCCGTCTGCGACCCCGGCCCGCCGTACACGTACAGCAGCACCGGATACTTCTTGGTGGCGTCGAAATTCGCCGGTTTCAGCATCCAGCCGTTGAGCTTCGTGGCGTTATCGGCGGCCGGAACTTCGATGAATTCCACGGCGCTCAGGTTGAGCTGGCCGAGGGTCTTTTTCAGCTCTTCATTGCTTTCGAGGACTTTGATTTGCTTCGGCGCTTTGGCGTCGTAGAGCGTCGTGACGGGCGGCTGCCCGAACGAGGCGTGCGCGTCGAGGTAGTACGTGAACGTCGGGCTGAACTCTGGCTCGTGGGTGCCGCCGCCCTGCGTCAGGCGCTCCTTCTTGCCGCCTTTCAGACTGACGCGGTACAGCTGCCGCTCGCGCGGGTGCGTCTCGGCCGACGTGTAGTACACCAAGCCGTTGACCTCATCGACGCCCTTCAAATCCACCACATCCCAATTGCCCTTCGTGAGCTGCTGCGGCTTCTTGCCGTCCATCTCGTAGGCGTAAATGTGCTTGTAGCCGTCGCGCTCCGACGTCCAGACGAAGCTTTTGCCGTTCTTCAAGTACGTCAGGTCGTTCGTGACTTCCACGTACGCCTTATCGGTTTCGGTGAGCACCACGTCGGCTTTGCCCGTCGTGGCGTTGCAGTGGAGCAGCTCCAGCTTGTTTTGCAGGCGGTTGAGGCGCTGCACGGCCACCAGATTCGGGTTCTGCGTCCACTTCATCCGCGGCAGGTACTGGTCGGGTTCGGTGCCGGTTTCGAGCGCCACGGTTTTGTTGCTCACCAGGTCATACACCTTCACCCCGACCACCGAGTTCGGCTCGCCCGCTTTCGGATATTTGTAGAGGTAGCTTTCCGGGTAGAGCTTCCCCCATTTCTGCATCGCGTATTCGGGCACGCGGCTTTCATCGAAGGTGTAGAACGCGAGCTTGGCGCCGTCCGGACTCCAGCCGAAGCCCACGGCAAACTCGAACTCTTCCTCATACACCCAATCCAGCGCGCCGTTGATGCGCTGATTCACCGTGCCGTCTTCGGTGATTTTGTGCTCCTGCCCGCCCTTCACATCCACGTAATAGAGGTTGTTTTGGCGCACGAACGCCACGCGCTCGCCGTCGGGCGAGAACGTTGCGTACATCTGCTTGCCGCCTTTGCTCACGGCTTTCAGCTCCTTGCTTTTGAGGTCGTAGAGATAATATTCGGCCTTGCTGCTGCGCCGGTAAATCGGCTCCGTAGCCGTAGAAATCAGCAAACGCTGCTCATCCGCCGAGAACGTGTACTCGTCGATGTCGAGCGGGCCGTTCGGGCCGCGCAGGTCTTCGCCTTCCACGAGCGTCCCGACGGGCTGCCCGGTCGTCACGTCGAACCGCACGATATCCTGCGTCCGGTTCTTCTCATCCGGCACCAGGGACGTGTAATGCCGCCCGTCCTTGAGCCAGTTGATGCCCTCGACCCCGGCGGCGACCAAGTCGCGCTTCGCCCAGATGTCTTCCAGCGTGACGTTGCGTTTTTGCTGCGCGAGCGCGGTCCCTGCCGCCGTCGTCGTCAGTAACACTCCCAGAGCCACGCGCCGCAGCACCGCAGCCGATTCGGTCAGAAAAGCAGACATAAAAATGGGTCGGCAAGCCGGTAGGTCGGCTCGCATCCCAAAAGTAGCCCGCGAACCCCCGCACGTTGCACGGCTGGGGGTGGGAATGGGGCGGGCGGGGTTTTGTGGGGTGGGGATGGGCAGCTATTGGGCGGTGGCTTCCGTCTGGGCGGCAGGACGCGGGTTGCGGCGGTATTTGGCAACCAATGCCTATTCTTATAGAGCCAAACGGCTTATTGCCCACCATTTACCTCTTTTTTAACGATGAACGCATTGAAGATTTGTACCCCCCCCCCGATTTCGTGGTATTTCACGAAGAAACGCGTGGCGGAGGCCGATGGCCATGTTGATGGTGCTCGGCACGATGAGTAGCTTTTTTCTTAGTTTTTGCAGCTTGGGGCAGACTTCACCTACTTTTTTGAACTCTGCCACTAATCATTCCATCATCGTGTCACCTCCCGGACAGCGGTTGACTTGGGATTTTGAATACACTCCCCTGCCTACGGCGCCTTGTCAAAGTTGGACCTCTAACGCTGACTTTGAGAACGGCACGGTCACGAAAACGTGGAGAAATATTGCCACGTATAATAGCACTGGAGACGCTCGTTACTGGTGGAGCCCAAACGGAACATCGAGTGATTACTTTAAACAAGGGGCGCCGCTCGACACCAATTTTATTGGTGGATTTCTCAATATGGGGGTGCCCCTCAATTTTATGACACGGCGTGCGCGTTACGGACAATCGCACTCCGGTGGTGGCTATGCGGGTATTGCCGCTTTTCCAGCAGGAGCCTATCCCGGCAACCCGGAATATCGCGAGTATGTGGCTCAGATTTTTGATGACAGTATTGCATCCGGAGATTATTATGCTGAGTTTTATTCCCGACCAGCCGAATTAGCTGGCAAGGTGGTTCCTTCGCTCGGTTTATGGCTCGGTGATCTTCAAAACGATGTTCGCTTCTATAGCGGTGGCAATACCGTTTCAACTGGTGTAATGCGTGGCAACAATGGCCGTCGGCTTGTACCACAAATCACCCGTAACGATGGCCACCTGAATGACAGTAGTGGTTGGTCGCGCACGGCGGGTTGTATGAGGGCACCGCGTGGACAGGTATCGGGGGTAATCGTCGGTTGTTTCTTACCTGATAGCGCTTGTGCATTTACGGCGTCGCCGTTCCCTCCTCATCCTTATTATACTGGTTTCGCACGCGAAGCCTATTATTTTATCGAAGACGTCCAACTGCGGCTTTTCCCCACGGCCGGACCCAACGTAGCCGTTACCTGCGGCACTGTAATCCTCGGCGACGGCTGCGCCCTGCCCGGCAGTAGTGGCGCCGTATACCTGTGGTTTGCCCCCGGCGCCGACCCCGCCATCGCTACGCCGCTTCAGGTCAGCACGACCCTCACGGCGTACCTCGTGCCGCCGACCGCTCCGAGCGGCTTGTATACTATGGTAGTGCGGGTACCACACCCCGACCGGACGTATAACCCCCTCGACCCCACCACGTATTACCAAGCCGTCAGCGATGCGCTCGTCCAACGGTTGCCTTATACGATGGCCGATGCCGGTGGCCCCTACACGTTTGGGGTTGGCCAAACGCCCCGCCCCCGCCTGACCGGCACCCCCACCGGTGGCACATGGACCAGCCTCGGCGGTGGCTTAATCCTGACGCCGTCGGGCTATATCCAACCGCGTACGCCAGCCGGAGCCTTCAGCGCTGTCTATACCTACACCGACCCAGCCACGGGCTGTACCAGCTCTGATACGGCCACCGTGCGGATGGTCGGGTGTGAATTGTCGCAAGGTTTTGATGTCGACCTAACGCCCTACATCCAGAACGGGCCGCTTACGCAGAACATTTTCCAGCCGAACACCCGCTACTACATTCCGGCTGATGTGGAATTGGAGTTGGAAACCGACGATTTCGTGCTACCCTCAGGATGCGTCTTATTATTTGATGGCAATAAAAGCCGCTTGATTGTCGGGCAGGGTGCGCATCTGACCATTGCCGGGGCTACGCTTACGGCGGCGTGTGAAGAGATGTGGCACGGTATCCGGGTAACGAACCTGAGCCGGGGCATCCGTTTGGAAGCGTCCCCCATCGGTAGTCCCTCTGACCCTGACGCCGACGACACCGATGCCCTTCCCACCCGGTATAACCATATTCTGCACGCTTCGCTAGGAATACAGATTGCGGCCCCCGGCGTCACGCCGTGGCACATTGCACACACCGAGTTTGCGCACAATCTGGAAGGCGTGGTGCTCAATTACGATACGGCCAGCTCTTCCAATCCCATTCAGCCGGTCAAGAACGGAAGAGGGTACATAAAAGACTGTGATTTTTGGTCCGATTCGCTCTTGTTCAAGGCCCCCCACGCCCGGCAAGGACAAGTTTCGATAATTAACGTCGTGACGGGGCGCTGGGATGTAACCGAATGCCCCATTACGGGTAACCGGTTTCGGCAAACCCTGATCGGCTTACACAGCATTAGCCCCGTAGGTGCCCCCACCGGCCGCGTGCAGGTGGGCGCCCCCGATGGCGGCAACCGGTTTGCGTGCGTTTTGGCGGGTATTCTGCTGCAAAGTTCCCGGGGTGGCCATACCCTCACCGATAACCATTTTTCGTTACCGAATCGAAACTTACGCCCCGCGTGCGCCGACGCCACAATCGCGAATCTCAACCTGTCGGCGCTTGCGCAGCAGGCGGTGGGCGTGTGGGTGGCGGATGCCACAACGGGCGAAAGCGGGATGGCAAATGTGGTGGCGCGCAATACGTTTGAGCAATACCAGTCGGTGGCGTCGTTGCAATCGGTGGGGGCTTTTGCCCCGATGGGCCTGTGGCTGGAGCCGGGCCAAGCTGCCTACCGGGTGCTCGATAACACGTTCGTGAACCTGAAAACGGGGGTGAAGCTGGTTCCGCGATACGCTACGGCAGTAGCCGAAATTGGCGCCAACGATTTCCGCCACTGCTCCGATGGTATCCTCGTCAGTAACGACGGCCCGGCGAGCGGCAGCACCACGCCCATCGTGTGGTTGCGGTGCAACTCGTTCGTGCGGTCTTCCACCACCGCGCCCGGCCGGATGAATGCTCTCCACCTCACGGCCCAAACCCAAGTGCTCCTCGACGACCCCGGCTCCACTACCCGCTACACGACGATGATGAAAAACCGTTTCCTCATCGAACCGAGCGCGCTTTTCAACACCCGGTTCATTTACAATGAGAATGTTAATACGTTGCCGGTGTATACGGCTTTCAAGGAGTTGGACCCCACTGACCCGGCAGCGATTTACCCAATTAACTTCAAAACGGAGATTCAGACAAAAAGTGTGAATGTGGATGTGGAAGGACGGGCTAACCCAAATTCCCCGGGATCTTATAGCGACATTCTATATAAAGACGCTTTCTCCTGCACCCGTCAAGACCTAATCACGAACGCCGGGTTCAATCCTTTACGGGGAGTTAATGCGTCACCAACGGTTGTGCTACCTTCTGTGGTAACGGTTAGCCAGAATAATCCGAACCCTTTTTCTGATGAGACGACGATTGCGTATCAGTTGTCAAATACTCTCCACGCCGAACTTATAGTGCGCGATGTGCTAACAGGCCAAGTGATGAAACACCTCACGCTGGATGTAAAAGCCCCAGCAGTTCAACTATCTGCTACTGGACTTCAGCCGGGCGTGTACGTCTACTCCGTAATAGCCGATGGAGTAACTGTGGCCACTCGGCGCCTACTCATCAGCCGGTAGCTTTTAAGTATGAAAACGCGATTCTTTCGCCTCCAAACCCTGCGCTGGCTGCTGGCCAGCGTAGGGTTTATTGGAGCAACCATTGGACCTAAGGCCGCTACAGCGCAACTAGTACAGCAGTGGAGCCGATTCTACGGGACACCAGCATTGACCGAGACTATTGCGACAACGCTCCGCTTAGGTCCAAATCGATTTATAAGTGCGGGGGCTTGGGCCTTACAGAATCGTATTCCGGATCCCGAAGATTATCAGTCATATTTTCTCGTGACCGATACCACAGGGGCTATCGTACAGGAAATTTTAGTTAACGATTCTACCCGCCAATCGCTCGGACTGCTCCACATAGTAACAGCTAGCCTAGGAGAAGGCTATGGCATCGGTATCGGCTATGACTCCGCCCAACAGTACCGCTATCAGGTCTGCCGCTTTGATTCGCTTGGACAGATGCGATGGCACCGCTGGCTGCCGGGCAAGCTGAGCAGCGTCGAAAACAAACGTCTGCTGGCGCTGCCCAACGGCGTATTAGCGCCAGATAGCAAGTTTGGCCGGGGTGGACGCGCAGCCGTCACCCGCTTGGACGGTGCCGGACACTTGCGGTGGCAGCGCACTTCCTCAAGGCAAAGCGACGGACCGGAAGTTGTCCCTTTGCCTGACGGCTCCTATGCTTGGCTGACCACCGATATCTGGCGGCAAACCGGGCCGGTAAATATTTACTATGGCTACGACTTTAAACTCCTCAAGCTTTCCCCCGCCGGGGATTCGCTCGGTTGCGTGTACCTGAATGATACGGGGTACGACATCGGCGACCGCTTGATTGCCACTACCGATGGCGGGCTACTGCTCATTGGCCGCAACTCGATTCCGCCTTTTGCTATACCCCAACGGGCTGTAGTGATCAAGCTTGACGCCAATTGGCAGGAGCAGTGGCGGTACACCCTAGTGGTACCGAATGGGAATAATGATGATGGCGCTCGCTTGTTCGATGCGGAGGAGTTGGCCAATGGACATTATCTGCTACTGACAAGCGCGCCAAATAAAATACTAGAAATCGCTCCCCCTACTTCCGGCAGTAGCACCGCGAGCCTAGTTTGGTCGTTACCCTTGCCTACTCAAGGCGGGGAAACAGTTGCTGCCACTCACCTAGTGCTCGATAATGACCCGGCTGGAACTCTCCGGCTCTTTGGCGGCTGGGTTACTTATTCGCCCCGCTTCAACGTCGATACGTGGCGCGGCCTTTACACCGGCGTCTCCGCCCCCGCCGCCACCGTCAACTACTGCGCCCTGCCGCCCTCCACCCCGGCGGCCTCCTTCCAGTTCCTGCCCCCGCTGGCCGATTCGCTGCGCTTCTCCCTCGACGTGGCCGCCACCACCCCCGGCCCCCGCTACGCCGAAATCAGTCGCATCGACTGGGACTGGGGCGACGGCACCCCCGCCGATTCCGGCCGCGCCGTCACCCACCGCTTCGCCTCCCGCACCCCCGTGCGCGTGCGCTGCACCGTCACCAACAACCTCTTCTGCGCCACCTCACTTGACCTGTTCCCCTTCGGCCCCCTCACCGCCCTGGCCGAAGAGCGCGCCCGCGCCGCCGCCCTCGCCGTCTTCCCCAACCCCAGCGCCGACGGCCGTTTCACCCTCCGCCTCCCCGACGCCGACGCCGACGACGCCCCACCCGGCGCCCACCTCACCATCTGCGATGCCCTCGGCCGGGTGCTCAGCCAGCTCCCCGCCGAATCCCCCCAAACCCGCCTTGACCTGAGCCAGCAGCCGCCGGGCGTGTATTGGCTGCGCCTCACGTGGCCCGATGGAAGCACGGTGAGTAAGAAGCTGGTGCGGTGGTAGGGGGTAATTTTTCAGCCGCTTTATGACCCTGCTGTTCGTCTCTATGAAAACGCGATTCCCTCGCCTCCAAACCCTGCGCTGGCTGCTGGCCAGCGTAGGGTTTATTGGAGCCTTAATTGGCCCCAACCTCGCTATGGCGCAACTGGTGCAGCAGTGGAGCCGGTTCTATGGAACAGCTTCCTTCACGGAGTCTATATCAAGCACGCTCCGTCTGAGTTCGAGTCGGTATATGAGTGTTGGGGCATGGGCGCCCCAAACGCCTACCCCTAATACAGAGGACTATCAATCGTATTTTCTTGTAACCGATGCGGCTGGCAACATCGTGCGTGAAACCTTGGTTAACGATTCTACTCGTCAATCACTAGCTATCCGGAACGCAGTAGCTGCTTCTGAGGGCGAAGGCTATGGCATCAGCATCGGATACGATTCGGCGCAGGAGTATCGGTTCCAGATATGCAGGTTCGATTCATTAGGACAGATGCGCTGGCACCGCTGGCTGCCGGGAAAAGCAAGTAGCGTAGAACGCAAACGCTTACTGTCTTTGCCCAATGGCTTGCTGGCACCCGATAGCAAGTTTGGTCGGGGCGGCCGGGCAGCCGTCACCCGCTTAGACGGCGCCGGACATATTCGTTGGCAACGTACTTCGTCATTACAAAGCGACGGGCCGGAAGTGGTGGCCTTACCCGACGGTTCTTACGCGTGGCTCACCCACGATCTGTGGCGGCAGAGCGGCAGCGTAAATGCTTATTACGGCTATGACTTCAAAATCCTCAAACTCTCGCCCGCCGGGGATTCGCTCGGCTGCGTTTATCTGAGTGATACGGGGTACGACATCGGCGACCGCCTGATTGCCACCACCGACGGTGGTCTGCTGATCATTGGGCGCAACTCAATTCCGCCTTTCGCTACTCCTCAACGTGCTGTATTGATCAAGCTTGACGACAATTGGCAGGAGCAGTGGCGATATACGCTTGCTGTACCAACAGGCAATAACGACAACGGGGCATACTTACTTGATGCCACAGAACTTGCTAACGGTCATTATCTATTGATCGGCCTCAATCCCCGCAGGATTTACGAAATCGTTCCTCCCTCAGTTGGTGGTGGAACACCAACGATACACTGGTCATTTGATTTACCAAGCCAAGCTAACGTTGCTGTCGTAGCCTCGCATTTGCTTATGGACAATGATCCCATAGGCACATTGCGGCTTTTCGGAGTATGGGGAGTCGATTTTCCCCGCTTCAACGTCGATACGTGGCGCGGCCTTTACACCGGCGTCTCCGCCCCCGCTGCCACCGTCAACTACTGCGCCCTGCCGCCCTCCACCCCAGCCGCCTCCTTCCAGTTCCTGCCCCCGCTGGCCGATTCGCTGCGCTTCTCCCTCGACGT
>JANNMJ010000046.1:0-6489 GCA_031397815.1 Hymenobacteraceae bacterium | reverse complement strand
TTCGGCCAGTTCTTCACGCCCGCGCCCCTCGTCGATATGATGACGATGATGAGCACCACCGGAGCTGAAAAAAAGCCCGGCTTCCGCGCTATCGATCCGGCGTGTGGATCCGGGCGGATGTTGCTCTCGATGCAGATCCACCACGGCCAGCAGCGCCCGTACCTGTGCGCTCAGGATCTGGACGCCGTATGCTGCAAGATGACGGCGCTCAATATGCTCTTTCACGGCTGCGTGGGGGAGGTGGTCTGCCAGAACGCCCTCGACCGGAATGATTGGCGCTGGGGCGTTACCGTCAACCATCATCTATACCGCACCGGTATACCGTACCTCACCGTCTTGGAGAAAGAGGACTCGATGATCTGGAACGTCTGGCACGAGCACCAACGCGACGGAATGCCCGAGCTGCCGGCAGCCCCTTCAGCTGAGACCGCTCCCGCTCCGGAGGCACCCGCGCCAGCTCAGCCAGTGGCCGCGTCGCCCAAGCCCACGGCGCCACGGCGTAAGGCCGCGCCCGGCCAGCTCACCTTGTTCTAATTTTCGGCCCTCGGCCCGCGCGCCGGGGGCCACTGGTTTCCTCCGTACTTCCTCAATGCCTCAGCCCATCACTCCCGACCGCGACCGCTACAAAAGCATCGCGGATTACGCCAAGCTCTGCGAGCGAACCGTGGCCACGATTTACTACCGTATTAAGGCCGGGACGCTCAAACCCGTCGAACATATTTTACCCGACGAGTCGGTTCAATTATTTATCGACGTGACGCAGTATCCGCCCCTGCGGGAAGTACCCAACGGCCGACGGCCAACCAGAGCAGCCGGATAAGCGCAGAGCTTTTGTGGTACCACTGTGATACTAGAAAAGCGGCCTAACAGCAAAAAAGCCCCTCAGCGTGATGCTGAGGGGCTTTTTCTTCTGGTAATTGTGGTAATGGTTGGAATCGAACCAACGACACCAGCATTTTCAGTGCTGTGCTCTACCAACTGAGCTACATTACCAGCTCCCGAGCGTCAAAATTTCCGGTGAAACCGGGGCTTTTGGCGTGTTGGTCCTGCAAAGGTACGGGGCGAACCTGTTTCGACGCAACCCTGAGCGAAAATTTCGGTTTCGGAGGTGGCACGGGTATCTTTGACCCGGCAGCCGGAGCGGGGCTTCACGGTCCCGGCGGCTTTTTTCTTCCACCAAGCGCACGGCCGGTGATCAGTCAGCTTCTCTTCCTTCTCGTCCTCGTAGCCGGTTTCGGGCTGTTTACGTGGCAGGTGCGGAAAATCCGCGCCAACATCCAAACCGGTCGCGAGCGTGCGATGGGGGGCACGGCCGCCGAACGCTTCAACAAGATGCTGCTCGTAGCGTTCGGGCAGCAGAAGATGTTCAAGCGCGTCACGCCCGCCCTGCTGCACTTGGTGGTGTACGTCGGGTTTCTGGTGATCAACGTCGAAGTAATCGAAATCGTCATCGATGGCGTGTTCGGTACGCACCGCGTGTTGGGCTTCCTTGGGCCGCTCTACAGCGCCCTGACGGGCACGAATGAAGTCCTCGGCGCGCTCGTGCTCGTAGCCGTCGCAGCGCTGTGGTACCGCCGCAATGTGAGCAAGGTGCGGCGCTTCACGGGGCCGGAGCTGCGGCTGTGGCCGTCGCTCGATGCGAATATCATCCTGTATGTGGAAGTGGTGCTGATGGCCGCGCTCTTCACGATGAACGCCGCCGACGTCAAGCTTCACTTGCTGGAGAATAAATCGTTGCCCGGCGCCTTCCCGATTTCCGGGATGCTCCTCGGCCTGATGCCCGACTCACCGGCTGCTCTGCACGTGCTCGAGCGCGTCGGCTGGTGGGCGCACATCGTGGGTATCCTGCTGTTCCTCAATTACCTGCCGAGCAGCAAGCACTTCCACATCATCATGGCCTTCCCCAATACGTGGTACACCCGCCTCGTACCGCAAGGTCAATTCTCGAACGTCGAGAGCATTACCCACGAGGTGAAGGCGATGATGGATCCGAGCTACACGCCGCCCGCGCCGCCCGTCGATGCCGACGGCAACCCCGTCATCCAGCGGTTCGGCGCCAAGGACGCCGACGACCTCACGTGGCTCAACCTCCTCAACGCCTACACCTGCACCGAGTGCGGGCGCTGCACGAGCGTTTGCCCCGCTAACATCACCGGCAAAAAGCTCAGCCCGCGGAAGATCATCATGGATACCCGCGACCGTATCGAGGAGAAACACCACTCGCCGATCATCTTCCGCCCGAACCGCGACGGGGAAGGTGGCTCGGTGGCGGGTTCCGTCGAAGAAAATACGCTCGTGCGCGGCTACGTCAGCCCCGAAGAGCTGTGGGCCTGCACCACCTGCAACGCCTGCGTGGAAGCGTGCCCCGTGAACATCAACCCGCTCGACTCGATCATCGAGATGCGCCGCTTTTTGGTGCTCGAAGAGTCGGCGGCGCCCGCTTCGCTCAACGTGATGATGAGCAACATCGAAAACAACGGCGCCCCGTGGGCCTTCTCGCCCAGCGACCGCCTCAACTGGGCCGACGACCTCTTCTCGGCCGCTAAGAACTAATGGAAAAACGCCAAATCAACGTTCCCGTTATGGCCGACCTCGCCGCGCGCGGTGAGGCGCCGGAAGTGCTGTTCTGGGTAGGCTGCGCGGGCGCCTTCGACGACCGCTACAAGCGCGTGACGCGGGCTTTCGTCCGGATTCTCGACCACGTCGGGGTGTCGTACGCCGTGCTCGGACTGGAAGAAACCTGCACCGGCGACCCCGCCAAGCGCGCCGGTAACGAGTTCCTGTTTCAGATGCAGGCGATGCAAAACATCGCCACCCTCGACGGCTACAACATCAAGAAGATCGTCACGGCGTGCCCGCACTGCTTCAACACGATCCGCAACGAATACCCCGCGCTCGGCGGTAACTACGAGGTCATCCACCACTCGCAGTACTTGCAGCAGCTCATCGACGCGGGTAAAGTGAAAATCGAGGGTGGCGAGAGCTTCAAAGGCCGTCGCATCACCTTCCACGACTCGTGCTACCTCGGGCGGGCGAATGATATCTACGAAGCCCCGCGCGCCGTCCTCGAAGCCCTCGACGCCGACCTCGTCGAGATGAAGCGCTCCAAGGCAAACGGCCTCTGCTGCGGCGCCGGTGGCGCTCAGATGTGGAAAGAGCCGGAGCCGGGCCGCAAGGATATCAACATCGAGCGCACCGAAGAAGCCCTCGCCACGCTCACCGGTAACGCCGCCGCCCTGGCGAATCTGGCGGGTGTCGAGGCCGGCTCCCCCGCGCCGAATGGTCACACGCTGGACGGCTCCATCATCGCCGTCGCGTGCCCTTTCTGCATGACGATGATGAGCGACGGCGTGAAAAACAAGGAAGTAGAAAACCAAGTACAAGTCTTCGATTTGGCCGAGCTGGTAGCTTCCGCCGAAGGCCTGAACGCGTAAAGCATCGAATCGGCAGCTATCAAAAACTCATCTCTTCGGAAGCGAGTAATTTCTTCAAAAGAGATTGATTATCAATTGAAAATTGACAACACCGACAGCGCTAGCAACTCTGTCAGTAACCTCAATTATTAATTGTTAATTACTAATTATTAATTACCCATGTACGTTCCGATTAATCAGCTTCCCGATACGGCGCGGGTTTGGGTCTACCAAGCCGCCCGCACGTTGAACCCCGCCGAGGTTGCGCTGGCCGAGGCGCACTTGCGCGGTTTCTGCGAAAGCTGGGCCGCGCACGGTCAGCCGCTGCACGGCGGTTTCGCGCTGCTGGAAGACCGGTTCATCGTTTTGGCCGTCAACGAAGATGCTTCGCTGCCGAGTGGCTGCTCTATTGATTCATCGGTGCAGATGCTGCGGAGCCTGAGCGGCTTGCTCGGAGGAGTCGATCTGCTCGATAAATCGTTGATTCCGTACCAATTACCGGAGGGCGGCGTCGGCACGATTCCGCGTGCCGAGCTGCGGGCTGCCGTGGCCGAGGGCCGCCTGACCGACGCCACTCCCGTTTTCGACACCTTGGTCGCTACTGTCGGTGCTTTGCGGGCCAATTGGGTCCGTCCGGCGGGTCAGACGTGGCTGTCGAGGTACTTTTCACTTGAAAAAAACGCTCGTTAGGGGCTTTTTGCGATTTGGGAGGAAAATTGTGCGTAATATTGGCCGCCCCGAAGGGGTTCGTCTCCGCCTTCGACCCTTCCCCAATCACCCATCCGCGACTTCTTCACCGCCTTCGCCCACTCATTTTTTCGATGAAGCACCTATCTTCAGCTTCTCTTCTTTTGTCGGCCGCCCTGATGGCCGGATGCGCCACTAGCGGCCCGCTTGGAAAAGCCGATAAGAAATTCCAACGCGGCGAGTACCAGTCGGCCATCCAGCTGTACCAGGACGCGCTCAAGAGCAACAAGGAAGTTGGTCAGGCGAATTTCAAAATCGCCGAATCCTACCGTCTCACCAACCGTCTGAAAGACGCCCAGCCCTTCTATGAGGCTGCGCTCGGCAAAGGCGTCAAAAGCGAGGAGGCTTACTTCTACAATGGCCTGGCGCTGAAAGCCGTCGGCCGGACGGATGATGCCAACGCGGCTTTCGGTGATTACATCGAGAAAGGCGGGCGCAAATTCGCCGATCGTGCGCAGCAGGAAGTCGAAAGCCTCAAGACCGCCAAGACGATGATGGCCGCCGGCCCGCGCTACGAAGTGCGGAACCTCGACCAGGTCAACACCGACAAGAGCGAGTATTCGGCCGGTATGCGTGCCGGTGAGCTGTTCTTCGCCTCCGGGCGGGATGGCGCGGTTTACCCCGCCAACGGCGAGTTCTTCACGGATTTCTACACCGTCAAGTTCGACGATGCCGCTACCATGATGGGCGGCGCTCCGGCGAAGCTGGCCAACGAAGCTGTCAACATTCCGCAGCAGAACGAAGGCTCGGCCACGTTCTCGCAGGATGGCACGATGATGATCTTCGCTCGGGGTAACGATGGTTCGAAGAAAGGCGCCCTGAGCGTTGATCTCTACCAGTCGCGCTACGAGAATGGCGGTTGGTCGGCTCCGACGATGATGACCATCAGCGTGCCGAACGCCGATGACTTCGCCCCGGCGCTCTCGCCCGATGGGCAGACGCTGTACTTTGCTTCGTCGCGCCGCGGCGGTGCGGGTGGTAACGACATCTGGCGCTCTACCTCGGCCGGTAACGGCCGTTGGGGCGCTCCAGAAGCCGTAAGCGAAGTGAACACGGCCGGTAACGAGAACTTCCCGGCAGTAGCCCCCGACGGCACGCTGTACTTCTCAAGCGACACGCACGCCGGCTACGGTGGTCTCGACGTTTTCTCGCTGAAGAACGGCAAGGTGATGAACGAGGGCGCCGCCCTCAACTCGCCCGCCGACGACTTCGCGCCGTACTTCACCGGCCCCGGTATGGGTGTCGTTTCCTCGAACCGCGATGGCGGCAAAGGCTCCGACGACCTGTACATGTTCAAGCGGATGCCACGCAAAACCGTTACGTTCTACGCTGACGGTACGCTGATGTCGAAGCCGGAGAAAGGCGCTGATTTGACGCCTCGTCCGGTTGCGAACTCGAAAGTGCGCATCGAAAAAGGTGGTCGCCCAATGGGGGAGACGATGACCGACGGCTCGGGCAAGTTCTCTTTCAAAGTTGACTCGGCTCAGACCTACCACATCGTTGCCGAGAAAGACGGTTTCTTCACCGCTTCGCAGAACCTGACCGTGCCGGCTCCAGCGCCGCAAGACCAGCTTTCGCAGCAGCAGAACGACGTTCGTCTGCCCGTATCGCTGACGATGGTCGAGATCGTGAAGGACCGTGCCATCGTGCTCGAAAACATCCTCTACGATTACAACAAAGCTGATATCCGTCCGGATGCTGCTTTGGAGCTTGATAAGCTCGTGACCGTGCTGCAAGAGAACCCGAAAATCTCGGTTGAGCTGTCGTCGCACACCGACTCGCGCGGTAAGGATGCCTACAACATGAAGCTTTCGTCGGACCGCGCTAAATCGGCCGTGAATTACATCATCAGCAAAGGCATCGCGGCCGCCCGCATCACGTCGAAAGGCTACGGCGAAACCCGCCCAGTTATGAAGGACGCGAAGACGGAAGAAGAATTCCAGAAGAACCGTCGCACGGAGTTCAAGGTAACGAAAATCGCCCAGTAAGAATTTCGAGCTTCGCTGCGCTGAAAGGCGTAGGCTAGCATTGAGAAAGCCCCTGCCGGAAACGGCAGGGGCTTTTTTTGTACGTTTTTCTGTAGGGGGAGGTTGGCTGCTTGCTCAATCTCCCTCGGAGCGGTGGCACGTGGCCAACTCTGTCCTAGAGATGGCGTCAAACATCGGCTTGGGTGACGCGTGGCCAGCTCTGTTTCAGAGATGGCGTTAGTAGGCGAATCAACCCCGTCTCCTATGTAGCCGGCTCTGTGCCAGAGACGGGGCGGCCGGGCGGCGAATCAACACCCACACTGGGACAGGGCCGGCGACGTGGGGATTGCGTTAGTAGGCGA
>JANNMJ010000007.1:0-7352 GCA_031397815.1 Hymenobacteraceae bacterium | reverse complement strand
GTCGGAAAATTTCTTGGTTCGATTTGAAAATCACTCTTCGTCGAAACCAAAAAACAACGACCTAGATGTGAGTGCCTTCGGCGTAGAACGTCTGGCGGGCGAGCTGCTGGTCGAGGAACTTCGACTCATAACGCTCTTTCGGCGAGTACAGGAAGAGGCAGGTGCCACCTTTGAGCAGCGAAACGATGTCTTCCGTCAGCTCCGGCGGCAGGGCCGGGCAGCCGTGTGAGCGACCCAGACGGCCGTTCTCACGGATGAATTCCTCGCTCACGTAAGGCGCGCCGTGCATTACCACGGAGCGGTCGTAGGCGTTGGTGTTGTAGCCTTCGTCCTTGCCGTTGAGATAGAGCGAGAGGCCGTGGCACCCCTGATAGGTATCGCCGGTGACGAAGAAGCCCAGCGACGACATATGCGAGTCCGGCTCGTTCGAGAACCGGTTCGCCAAGTCTTCGCCTGACCCTTGGCCGTGTGCTACGAGGGTGTTATAGACGATTTTCTTCTGATCCAGATCGAGGATGTACAGCCGCTTCTGCGTGCTCGATTGCTCGAAATCAACAATCGTGAGCAGCTTGCGCGACGGGTCAAGCTCCCCCGCGCGGCGCAGGTTGAGATACCCGACCATCGCCTCGTGGAAAACCTCGTACCGCAGCCCCACCGTTTCCGGCGACACTGCTTCATACAGCGCGTGCATGTTGCTCTCGAAATCAACCTCTTGCCACGCCGACAGGCTCACGCGCTGCACATCGTGCACGGGCGTCGCGCTACGGGCGGTCGAAGGGCTGACGCTCCCCGCGATTGGCCCTAGCAGCATAGGCGCTACCAGCGTCAGAAATCGCTTCACGATTTTAGAGCGCCGCCGTTGCCGACGAATCTTCTGCATCGCTTTCGGGAGAACGGGCATGGTAGATGGGGTTAAAAAAATTGGATCAGAGACAGATTTTAGCCTCACGGCCCGAATCAGATGGCAACTTACCGCCGAATCAACGGTTGAGCAAGCGACCCTAGTTCCGCGCGACTGGCTCCGGCGCCCCCGTAAAGGCATCGGCAAGGCCGCACGGCCCACTCTATTTACTTACGTAGCAACGCCCTACGATGTTGTGACGGAGTTACGGCCTTTGAGGCGCCCCTATCTTTGAACCGCACACGCTCACGTTTCTAATCTCCTGAGAAAGATGGTACGCTCTGCTTTACGCCGATGGCTTTCGGCGCTTGGAATTGGTGGCGCGCTGCTGCTGACTGGGCAGCCTGCAAGCGCCCAAAAACTGGTTTTGCAGGGTTTCTGGTGGGATTACTGGAACACCAACTACCAAAACCGCTGGGCCGATTACCTCGTCACGCTCGCCCCGCGTTTGCGTGCTTTGGGCATCGACCAAGTCTGGATTCCGCCCACTACCAAGGGCGCCAACACCGGCAACGGCTACAACCCGTTCGACCAATACGACCTCGGCGATAAGTGGCAGAAGAACACCCAGCGCACCCGCGTGGGCAACAAGGATGAGCTGCTGCGGATGGTGGCCGTGCTCCACGCGAACGGCATCGATGTGGTGCAGGACGTGGTGCTCAACCACACGATTGGGGCGGGTTCCAACTCAGGAGCCGGGGGCCGCGACCCACTCGCGTGGGACGATGGCTCTACCGACCGGTACAAGAACTTCCGCTACTCCTCTTACGCCACCCCCGCCACCAGCGAGCTGAGCGCCAATTATTGGGAGCGGCGCGGCCGGTGGCCGAAAAACTGGCAAAACTTCAACCCCAATCCCGGCAACAACTCCACCACCGGCGACTGGAACCAAGTGATGTTCGGCCCGGACATTTCGTATTACCAAGATTCGTACGGGCTGTCGTCAAACGCGACGTACAACCCGCCGCAGTACCAGAACTACATGCGCCAGAATGCCCGCGAGTGGCTGATCTGGTACAAAAAGCAGGAAGGGTTCGATGGCGTCCGGCTCGACGCCGTCAAGAACTTCCCGGATTGGGCGGCTGAGGATTTCCTCTGGAACTTGCAGAACAACGCCGCCTTCGCGAGTGGCGGCGACCAGATGTTCGCCGTTGGCGAGTTTGTCGGGGGCGGCTCGCAGCTGGATGGGTGGTGCAATGCGGTGCAGAACCGCGCGGGCACGTTTGACTTCGGGCTACGCGGCGCCATCAAAAGCTTGGTGAGCGGCAACGGCAACTTCGATATGGGCTCGATTCCGGCGCAGCAGCAGCAGAACCGGGTCTTCAATTACGGCGGCGTTTTCGTGCATCGCACGGTGCCGTTCGTGAACAACCACGATACGTTCCGGCCGATTGTCAGCACGAACGGCAATTACAACACCTGGGATACCGGCAACGAGCTGGGCGGCGGCCACATCGACCCGCGCGACGGGCGGCTTTCGGCGGCGTATGCCGTGGCGTTTTCTGTCGATGGCTCGCCGCAGATTTTCTTTGAAGACCTCTTTGATGTTGGCACCACGGGGCAGCGCCTGAGCCATCAGCCCGATGATGCCGTTGCGCTCCCGCTTCGTTCCGATGTCGAGAATCTGATTTGGTGCCACCAGAATCTGCGGTTCAAGGAAGGCGTCTACAAAGTGCGGCATCAGTCCGGCGACCACCTCGTGATCGAGCGCTCCGGCAAAGCCATCATCGGCATCAATGACCAGTGGACGACGTGGCAAAACCACACCATTACGTGTGATTTTCCGGCCGGAACCGTCCTGAAAGATTATTCCGGCGCCAACGGGGCCACCACCGTCACGGTGGGCGGCGGGCAGTCCGTGGCCATCAACACGCCACCCTGCAATGGCTCCGCGACCGGCGGGCGGCGCGGGTACTCGGTTTGGGCGCCCGTCGGCATCAATCAGAACTACAACCTAACGCCCAAATTCACCACCCAGGAATGGGAAATGGCCGACGACCTCGGCGATAGCCACCGCCTCTCGCTCCAGCAGGGCGGCGCCATTCCGGATTCCAGCACCGCGTGGCGCACGGCGGGTCGGGTTTACGTAGCCGCCGGGCAGCCCATCACGTACGTCGTGACCCCGACCGAAGCCACCCGGCCGCTCATCCTCGCCCTCGTCGACCCGGCCGTCAGCGGCACCCGCGCCGCCGATTCGGTGATGGGACCCGGCGTGCTCACCAAAACCTACACCCCGACCGTCGGCGGCTACAAAACGCTCCGGATTCGGAACCGCGTGAGCACCCAAAACGGCCAGCGCGCTTACGTGAAAGTCACGTATATGGCGCCGCAAGCCTTCTTGCCCGTCGTGACCGGCTTGAGCGAAGACCAAGCTTCAGACCCCGCCGCCTCGCTCTCCGCGTGGCCGAACCCCTCGGAACCGAACACCGACGTGCGCTTGGCGATCAGCGCCGGACGGCCACGCGCAGCCACCGTCCGGGTGCTCGACGGCCTCGGGCGCGAAGTGGCGCGCACAGCCATACAGCTCGAAGCCGGGCCGAATGAGCTGCCGCTGCCCGGCGCCGCCACGCTCCGGCCGGGCCTTTACCTAGTCCGAGTTCCGGAGCTGAACCTGACGACCCGCGTCCTCATTCAGCGCGATTAGGAAGGGCGCTTAGAACTCAGCATACCCCGTCTTTTCCCCCCGATTAAGCGCTTGCTTGGTCGGGGGGATTTTTTTGAGGCTTTCAGATTCTCACCGATGACCTAGCCGTGGGGTATGGAAGCATCCGCGTGAAGAGGGATCGTTCGATGTTCTGCCAAAGCGGCGCAAGTTCTGCCATAATCCCCCCTTTTTGCTGCCATAACCTGCCTCAGAGGTCCGATTAGGTACCTCCGAGGTCCGCGCAGGTACCTCTGAGGTCCTATTAGCTACCTCCAAGGTCCGAGCAGGTACCTCTGAGGTCCGGTTAGGTCCCTCTGAGGTCCGAAACCGGACCTCAGAGGCTCGGTTTCGGACCTCGAAGGTCCGGTTTCGACCCTTCGAGGTTCGGTTTCGACTCTTTGGTGGAGAGCAGCGGATAATGAACGCTGTCCGCTCACTGGGACGCCTCGTCAGGCCATAAATCGACGTAAATAAGCTGTCACCCTTGCAGCCTTTTCGGCCTTAGCGGCGTCTTGGATGAGGAAAAGGGCGGTTCTGCCGACCGCGTGAGCAAGGGCGTGAGGGTGTTCAGCGAAACGTCGGATGGTCGGCGTTCGGCGGGGGTTTCGCTAACATCATGATGTTATGGCGGCGCACGCAAGCAGCCTCGACCTTTGCCTTACTCTGCCGGTAAGCCTCGCGGCTTACGGCGCTACTACCTGCCGCTCAGCACATTTCATTTTCACTCGTCTCATGCTGGTCACTCTTGAGCCTGCGCGCAGCCCGTTTGCGCGACAGATGTTGGTCGCCCGGGGAAAGCTGCAAGGCGGGGCGTCGCTTTTACAGGCCGCGTTGGCGGTCGGTCTGACTTCCGTGCATCAGTTTAGCTGGCGGTATTACTGCTATTTCGGCCACTGGCCGACGCAGGTTGATGCTGCCTCGCGACCATCTTCGTCGGCCTCCCAGCAGCGTGCTGACTGTGCGGCCGATTGATGCTTTTTTGATTTTTCGGGAAGCTTTTATTTCGACCTAGAGTGGCCCTCCGGTTTGTGTATGTGCCATTGCCGCGCATCCTCACCCCCAACCCCTCTCCAAAGGAGAGGGGAGCCTTACCGGGAAGGTACATCGAATTGGAAACTGCTCTAAAACCTCTGCTGCCGCCGACCGTCTGATTCGTCAGGGGGTCGGCGGTTTGGTTTTGGGCCGCGCGGCTGGTCGGCGGTTTCGTTCTTTGTAGCGCCGTTGCTGTGGTGCGGTCGTCGGGTTTTCTCACTTCCATTCATTGAGCTGTTGGCTTCGCGCTCTCGTCTGAAAAAATTAAAAAGACCCTCCGTGCGCCGGGTGCTGCGGGCCTACCTGGGCTATGCGCTGCTGTTGGGACTGAGTTTTTTGCTGCCGCGAACGCTCGCCTACACGCCCCGCCCCTGCGGCACCGACGACGAGATGCGCCAGATTCTGGGGCCTAACTACGTGCAATGGCTCCACGATTACCGCCAGATTGTGCGCGAGATGCAGGCGCCCCGGCGGAACAAGCCGAAACCGAAGCCCGAGCACCGGTTCATCATTCCGGTGGTGGTCCACATCATCCACGACGACGGCATCAGTAATATCTCCGATGCGCAGGTGCAGGACGGAATTCGGCTGCTGAATCAGATTTACCAAGCCCGCCACCCCGATACGGCGCAGGTGATTCCGTATTTCAAATCGCGGATCGGCAACGTGAACGTGGAGTTTCGGCTGGCGCGTCTCGATTCGGCCGGGCGGTGTACGACGGGCATCACGCGCCATTTTTCACCCCTGACGAACGCCGCCGACGATCAGATTAAAAAAATCCCCGGCGCCTACTGGGATGCCGACCGGTACATGAATATCTGGCTCGTGGCGAATATCGCCAGCGGCGCCACCGGTTACGCGTATCTGCCGTGCCTCAACGCCAAGCTCGAAGGCGTGGTGGTGCGCCACGATTATTTCGGCACCATCGGCACCGCCCCGAATCGGCAGAGCCGCCGGTATTCCTTACCGCACGAAACGGGGCATTATCTGGGCCTGCGCCACACCGGCGGCACCGGCAATCTCACCGGCCCCGGCCTCGGCAAATGCGCCGACGACGACGGCGTGAACGATACCCCTGATACCGAAGGCTCGCTCATCGGCACCTGTAACCTTCAGCTCGCGGCGTGCCCCGGCAGCCCCGACCTGTTCGCGAACGTGCAGAATATTATGGACTACTCGGCCGGTTGCCGGGCGATGTTCACCAAGGGCCAAGCCGAGCTGATGCGGCAAGGGTTGGCGGGCGGCTTCGGGTGCCGCAAGCTCCTTGTGAGCGACGATAACCTCCTGTTCACGGGCGTCGCCGACGGGCAAGACCTGCCGCTGTGCCTGCCCGTGGTCTATCTGGCGGCGCGCGGCAACACGGCCGGGCAGCCCGTCCAGCGCCTGTGTCCCGGTGATTCGCTGGCGTTTCACGGCGAAGCCTACAACATCACCGCCGACTCGACGCTCGCGTTTCAGTGGAAATTCCCCGGTGGCCTGCCCGATACCAGCACGGCGCAAAACCCCGTCGTGACCTACAACACGCCCGGCACGTACGACGTGTTCGTGCGCGTCGAGAACGCCGTCGGGAGCGACACGATGCGGCGCGCCGGATACGTAGTGGTGCGGCCGGGCACGGGCGGGGTCAAGCCGCCCATCATCGCCCATTTCGACAGCCCCGATTTCCCCACCGCCCACGACCCGCTCCGCAGCTGGGAGCTGACCACCACCACCGGCCGCCTCTGGGAGCATATGTACGTTCCGGCGCCCACCGCCACGCAACGCCGGAACACCCCGAAACCGGCGAGTGGCCGTCAGGGCGCTATTCGGCTGCAACTCCGCAAGGCATTGCGCGGCACGCAGGTCGATTTGGTTTCGCCGTTTATTCAGGTCGATTCGGCGTTGTGGCGCCCGACGCTCTTCTTCCGCGAAGCCTACGCCGCCGCTTCCACGAATAGCCAAACGGCGCTCGCCATCAGCTATTCCCTCGATTGCGGGAGTACGTGGATTCCGCTCGCCCGCCGAACCGCGCCGGAATTGCAGACCACGGAGGCGCAGAATCAACGCACGTTCGTGCCTACCGCCGCCCGGCAGTGGCGCACCGATTCGGTCCTGCTCTCCGCCCAAAGCCTACCGGCCGGGTCGCGGGTGCTGTTGCGTTTCCGCACCACGGTGCACCTCGGCAACGCGCTTTATCTCGATGATATTCGCCTCGAAGCGAGTCCGATTGACCTCACCACTTACCGCCTGAACGAGGCGCTTGGTACGGCTGATTCTGCCCGTAATAAGGCGCCGAGCGGCTCTGCGGCTCCTAGTGAAACCCGCCCCAAGGCTGAGGTGAAGCCTAGCAAGCAGGCGGTTTGGAAGCGTAAGGGTCGGCGCCGGTGAGGGTTTGAAGGTGAGGGTTTGAAGGTGAGGCTGGGCGATTGACGCGTGGCCCACGCGAAAGCCCGGGGTAGTCGGCGCAAAGCGCCGCCAACCCCGGGCTGTGGAGAAGAACCCCGTTGGGGTTCCCCGATGCCATGCGATTCGCGAACCCCAACGGGGTTCTTTTCCAAAGCCCGGGGTTGCCCTAAGCGAAGCGTGGGCTACCCCGGGTTCACGCCGGGTTCACGCCGGGTTCACGCCGGGTTCACGCCGGGTTCACGCCGGGTTCTGTCTCGTCCGGCCCTGGCTATACAGGGTGAGGTGATAATCCGGCTGGGGCTTTACAGCTGGACGTGGTAATCCGGATTGGACTTTACAGGGGGGAAAGGTAAGTCGGTCGCGGCGTTAGAGTGGTGGCGGGCGGAGTTG
>JANNMJ010000001.1:0-35520 GCA_031397815.1 Hymenobacteraceae bacterium | reverse complement strand
GGGGGGCCCGTTTCCCCCCCCCCCCCCCCCCCCCACCCCGGGTAGCCCACGCTTCGCTTAGGGCAACCCGGGGCTTTGGAAAAGAACCCCGTTGGGGTTCGCTTGACGCAATCAATCGGGGAACCCCAACGGGGTTCTTCTCCAAAGCCCGGGGTTGATTTTTGAAAAAAATCTACCCCGGGCAACCCCGGGCTAAACGTCCCGGCACCCACACACCGCCTTTCGTCGTTTCTTCGTACCCAATGTCTATGCTTTTCTCCTCCCGAACCTCGTATGCGCTGCTACCGGCAGCCCTCGCTGTGGCACTGCTGACGGGCTGCCAACAAAAACCGGCCGGTGAAGCGGGCGCGGAAGCAGGCGCAGCCGTTGAGGCGCCCGGCCCCGCCCTCGCCAGCCTCAACGAGCAGAATATGGTGCCCCTCCTGACGGCTTACGGCCAGAAATATCCCGGCTCGGAAGCCGTCATTCATACCCGAATGGGCGATATCCGGGTGAAGCTTTACGACGATACGCCCCTCCACCGGGCCAATTTCCTGCTGTTGGCGCGCAAGAAGTTCTTCGACCAAGGCGGGTTCTACCGCATCGTGAAGGACTTCATGATTCAGGGCGGCGACGACGACGACCGCGAGATGAGTCTCGGCGCCTACAAGGTGCCCGCCGAGTTCCGTCCGGACCATTACCACAAGCGCGGCGCCCTCGCGATGGCGCGCTTCGACGACGAAATCAATCCGAAAAAAGCGTCCTCGAACCACGATTTCTACCTCGTCCAAGGCCACACCTACTCCGATGCCGACCTCGACGCCATCGAGCAACAAAACCACCTCAAATTCACCCCCGAACAGCGCACCGTGTACAAAACCATCGGCGGCGCCCCGAACCTCGACGGCGCCTACACGGTTTTCGGCGAAGTAGTGAGCGGGCTGGACGTGGTGCAGAAAATCGCCGATACGCCCGTGGATGGGCAGAAATGGCCGAAAACGGAAGTGCTGACGAAGGTGGAGATTGCGAAGTAACGCCCCCCTTAATCCAATGGAAAAACGCATTCACCGCACCACTCTGCACACCACCGAAACCGACGCGTGGTATTGGCAAAACCGGACACCGCAGGAACGCCTAGCCGCTATCGAGCTGCTCCGGACTCACTATTTCAGCCTCCACCCCGATGCTCAGCCCCGACTTGAGCGAATTTGTACAATTGTTAAATACCCACGGGGTTAATAGTAGACGGGGCGACGCCTGTGTCGGCCGGTTTATCTCAATCGGGGCGTCCCCGTTAGGGGACATCGAATGGTAGCCGGGGGCACCGCCCCCGGTTTGGTTATAACCCCGATTCGTTGGTCCCCGTGAGGGGACACCGAACCGTCGGCCGATCCGCCGGGGTCGGTGTCCCCTGACGGGGACCAACGAATCAAAGCTTTGCGTTGGACCGGGGCGTTGCCCCGGCTACCGTTCGGTGTCCCCTGACGGGGACGCATCTATTGGAACCGGTCAACGGACATCTTCATCCCCACTCTCAACATAACAAAAAGCCCCCGCCACCGCTTACCAATCCTTCATCCCCCCACCTATGCTCCCACTCGGCGCCGAAGCTCCTGATTTTACCCTTCCTACCACCTCCTCCGGCGAGGCATTTTCGCTCCGTGCGCACCGGGGGCGGCCGTTGGTGCTGTATTTCTATCCGAAGGACGATACGCCGGGCTGCACGGCGGAAGCTTGTTCGTTCCGCGACCAATACGAGGATTTTCTGGCGCTTGGGGCCGAAGTCGTGGGGGTGAGTATGGACGATGAGGCCGCGCATCAGAAGTTCGCGCAGAAGCACCGGCTGCCGTTTCCGCTGCTTGCCGATAAGGGTGGGGTGGTGCGGAAACTGTACGAGGTGCCGCGCCTGTTCGGCTTTTTGCCGATGAGCGGGCGCGTGACGTATGTCATCGACGGCGCCGGGATTGTCCGGTACGCGTTCAATTCCAACGCGCAACCCCTCAAACACGTAACCGACACGCTCGACCTGCTCCGGCGGCTCGGGGCTACTGGTTCCGGTATTGGTTCCGGTCCTGTTTCCTAAGCTGTTCTGAATGCTCGCCGAAGGCCTCGAAGCTCCTGATTTTGTGTTGCCCGCCACGTCGCGCGGCCCGTTTTGCCTGAGTCAGCAGCGCGGGCGGCCGGTAGTGCTGTTTTTTTACCCGCATAACCAAACGCCCGGCTGCCGGGGCGAGGCGTGCGGCTTCCGCGACCAATACGAGGATTTTATTGATTTGGGGGCTGTGGTGGTTGGAGTGAATGCGGGCGATGAGGCGGCGCATCAGCGGTTCAGCCAAGAGCTGCGGCTGCCGTTTCCGCTGCTTACCGATGCGGGCGGGCGCGTGCGGCGCCTGTATGATGTGCCGCGTCTGTACGGTTTTTTGCCTCTGCAAGCGCGCGTGACGTACGTCATCGACGCGACGGGCATCATCCGGTACGCCTTCAACTCGAACCGCAACCCCGTGGAGCACGTCGCCCGCGCCCTCGACGCGCTACGTCGGCTCGAAGGGTGAACTTTGGGGCCGAAACAGCGGGCGAACCAAGCCTGCGTCGGCTCATTCTCTCCCCTCATCTCCTTCTGACACCTTGCTGACACATGAGCACGCCAATTAAGCCGCTGCTGACGGGCTTGCGCCTGACGTGGCGGCACTTATGGGCCAACCGGCGGCGCCGCACCGCCCGCGATATCACGCAGCCGGGGTTTTTCGCGCCCGAACAAGCGGCGGCCGGCGAGGTGACGGCGCGCTACCCGCAGGAGCTGGTGCCGGTGCCGGAAGTGGGGCGCTACCGCCTGCACAATGAAATCGACGATTGCATCGTGTGCGACCTGTGCGCCAAAATCTGCCCCGTGCAGTGCATCACGATTGAATCCGTAAAGACCACCGACGATATCGGCATCACGTCCGACGGTACCAAAAAGCGGCTGTTGGCGCCCGTTTTCGATATCGACCTCGCCAAGTGCTGCTACTGCGGCCTCTGCACCACCGTCTGCCCCACCGACTGCCTCACGATGACGAAAGTCCACGACGTGCCGACAGTCGATATCATGGAAATGGTGCACCATTTCACCGACCTCACGCCCGCCCAAGCCGAAGCTGCCCGCACCAAAGCCGCCGAGGCCGAAGCCGCGAAAGCTGCTGCTAAAGCTGCCGCTCGGAAGCCCCAGTTGCCGCCATCTGCCCCCGCTCCCGATGCTGGTTAACGCGCTTTTTTATGGCTTCGCGACGCTGGCGGTCGTCGGCGCCGGGTGGGTGGTGCTGACGCCGCGCGTGCTGCACGCCGCCCTCGCGCTGCTGCTCACGCTGCTGAGCGTGGCGGCGCTGTTCGTGCTGTTCGGGGCCGATGTGGCGGGTGCGGCGCAGATTATGGCCTACGTCGGCGGCGTGCTGGTGCTGACGCTGTTCGGCATTATGCTCTCGAAAGCGAGTGAAAACCGTGGCCCCGCCACCACCACCGGCAACCGCGTAACCGGCTGGCTCCTAGGCGGACTAACCTTCGCCGGACTAGCCACCGCCCTCTGGCAAGCCGACATCGGGCGGCAGCCGTGGCAGCAAATCAGCACGCCGGTAGTGGCGCCCGAAGGCGGGGTAGTGGAAGCCGGGACCGCCCTGCTCACCACGGCGGTTTTGCCGGTCGAAATCGTCTCCGTTTTGCTCCTAGTTGCCCTCATCGCCGCCGCCACCATCGCTACGGATGACGAGCCAGCGAATCAAAACCGCCCCTGACCCGACCTTTACTCCCGCGCAACTTTCCGCGCAATTCTCCAGCCTTCGTGGTTTTCCTCTCCGCTCTCCTTTTTGCCCTCGGCCTCGTGGCCGTCATCACGCGGCGCAACGCCGTGGTGGTGCTGATGGGCGTGGAGCTGCTGTTCAACGCCGCGAACCTCAATTTCATCGCCTTCGCCCCCGCCGACCCGCTCCACCAAGGGCGCGTTTGGGTGCTGATTGTGATGGCGCTGGCCGCTGCCGAAGCCGCCGTGGCGTTGGCGATTGTGCTGCGGGTCGCGCGCCTCTGGGGCAGCGTCGATTTGACGGATTGACGCCCTGCTGTTATTGCGCTGTTACCGCACGTTCTCCCCTTGACCATTCCCCTCCTCGCTGCGCTCGTTTGCTTACTGCCGTTATCGGCGGGCGGACTGATTCTGCTTTCCGGCGAACGCCTCGGGCACGCGGCCGCTTGGCTCGCGCTGGCGGCGGTGACGGGGGCTCTGGCGGTCGCGGGGTGGGTGGCGGCGCTGAGCTGGGGCGCACCCCCCATCAGCACCGAATGGACGTGGTTTCACGTCGGGCAGACCATTTTTTCCGCCGGTCTCTACCTTGACGATGTAAGCCGAACCCTCCTCGTACTCGTGCCGCTCGTGGCCCTACCGGTGCTCGTTTTCGCCGCCCGTTACCTGCACGGCGAAACCCGGTACGCCACCTTTTTCGGGTTGATGAGCGTGTTCATCGCCGCGATGCTGGGCCTGATTCTCGCCCGCGACCTCCTCGCCCTCACGCTCTGCTGGGAGCTGGTGGGTTTTACTTCGTACCTGCTCATCGGCTTCTGGTTCACGAAGCCCGAAGCCGCCCAAGCCGCCCGCCACGCGTTCCTCCTCAACCGCCTCGGCGATTTGGGTCTTTTCACTGCCCTCGGCGCCCTTTTGGCCGCAGCGGGCACCCTCGACCTCGCGTTCGTCATTGCGCACCGCGCGCAGCTCCTCGCCACGCATCCGGCGCTGATGACGCTCGTCGGCGCGGGGTTGGTGTTGGCAGCGGTGGCGAAATCGGCGCAGTTTCCGCTAACGCCGTGGCTGCCGCGCGCCATGGAAGGCCCGACGCCCGTATCGGCCCTCCTCCACGCGGCCACGCTGGTAGCGGCGGGCGCGTATCTGCTGACCCGCACGCACGGGCTGCTACCGCCCGTTGTGCTGACGGCGCTCGCCGCCATCGGGGTAATTACGGTGCTGTGGGGCGCAGTGGCGGCGCTCGGCCAAACCGACCTCAAGCGTGTGCTGGCGTATTCCACGGCCTCACAGCTAGGGTACGTTTTTCTGGCGATTGGCACCGGAAACCCGACCGCCGCTGTGCTGCATCTGGTAGCGCACGCATTCTTCAAAGCCAGCTTATTCCTGAACGCGGGCATCGTTACGCACGCGGTGGGTCACGCCGCCGTCCCTTCGGCCTCCACCTCCTTCGACCCGCAGGATATGCGTCTACTCGGCGGGCTGCGGCGGGTGCTGCCGGGCACGTTTGCAGCCTATTGCTTGGCGGGCGCGGCGCTGGTCGGGTTGCCGCTCACCACGGGTTTTCTCACCAAGGAAGCCATTTTATCAGGCGCCGTAACGTGGGCCGCCCGCACCGGCGGCGCCGCTTGGGCGGTGCCGATAGCTGGGCTGGTCGGGGTGGCGCTGACGGCGCTTTACGTGGCCCGCCATGGTCGTTTGATTTTCCTCGGAACCGCCCGCGGGCCGTTTGACCTCACCCACGTCCGCGAGTCCGCCACGCGCGAAACGCCGTGGAGTCTGCTCTTACCGGTCGGTGGGTTGGCGGTTTTGGCGGTTTGGGGGTGGCTCTCGGCGTCGCCCATCCACCTCGCCACCACGCATACGCTCGTACACGGTTTGCAAGTCGCTCTATCCACTCCATTGGCAGAAGGCGCCCTTTGGCTCCCGATCACCAGCGTGCTTTTGGTGACCGCAGGGTTGACGCTGGGCCTACGCGGCACCGGTCCGGCCGACGGTTGGGCGTGGGCGCGCACAGGGGAAATCGCCCTCGGTCAATTCTGGACGGAAACCGGCCCCCGTGCCGCCGTCGCCGTCGCACGCGCCGTCGCCCGCTTCGATGAGATGGGCATTGACCGTCAGGTTATCCGCTTCGGCAAAGGCATCGTCATCGGCGCGAAACTCACCGGCTGGCTCGACCGCTGGGTCGTCGACCGGGGGCTGGTTCACGGCGTGGGGCGCTTGCTCACGATGCTCGGCCGCACCGTCCGGATGGCGCAAGGCACGGGCGTGCAGACGTACTACCGCTGGGCGGTGGCGCTGGGACTGGCCGCCGTCGGCTGGCTGGCGTGGGGGTAGGGGAGAGGCGCGCTACTTAGCGACTGGCGGTGGCGGCACCATTCCCAATCGTTCCAGCCGCTCCGTCAGCAGCGCGTGATAACCCGCCTTCAAATCCTCGCTCAAAAAGCTCGCATCAATGCGTTTCCGCCACGCCGGGACACGCTTTTGCAGCCCCGCATACACGTTGCGCACAGCCGTGTACGGGATGTTCAGACTATTGGCGAGGGCAGTGAAATCGGCTAGTTTCAGTCGCTTCTTGCGGCCGTTGAGGGTGAGCGCCGTGTCTTCCTCATCGGCGGGGTTCACGAGCTTCGTCGCCACCAAATCATACCCCGGCGAGAGGCGAATCATCCCATCCGCCTGCGTCAGAAGCGAGAAGTTCTTGAGGTGCATATCGGCGTTGCCGGTGAGGAAGCAGAAGACGGTTAGGGTGAAGAATTCCAGCGCATCCTGCCCTGGAAAGCTGCTGAACCGCGCAATCACCTTCCCAATCTGCTCCAAAGAGCCTTGATATTTATACACAGCCAGCCGTCCGCTGAGCTGCGCCATGTCTTCCATTGGCAATTGCTGCATCTTGCCGGGCCGGTCGAATCGGCGGGTTAGGTAGGCCAAGGGGCCGGGGGCGTCGGCTGGGTCAGCAGCATCGGCGGTTAATCTAACCAAGCCGTGGGCTGCCACGCGCAAGCCCGCGTCGGCGGCCAGATGCATTGTCAGGTCTTCCACTTCGGGCAAGTGGGGGTAGCGGGCGAAGGGCGGTTTCAAGATGAAATCGCCGCTGCCGTGTTGCGTGAGCAACGTCAGGCTGTCGGTTTCGCGTCCGCGTCGCAGCCCCAACGACAGCTTCGGCTGCACGCCGGTCAGGGCTTCCCGTTGCTGCATCAATTGCCGCCCAAGGTGTTCGAGCTGAGCCGCTTTGATATCGAGCACGGGCGGTATGGCGCGTCCGAAAAGCCGCTTGCTACACGCCGCATGGTAAGCGCTGCCGACAGGCTCCGTGAGCGGTTCGTAACAGATTAAGCAGTTAGTGCGGGTGGTCATACGTTATCGGGAGTTAGGGCATCTTCCGGTATTTCGCCTTCCACGTGAACCGCGCCGATACAGTCTCTACAGACCGTCAGCAGAAGGCCCATTCGGTCGTAGGCGCTCAGCTTCCACGTTTCGGTGGCTAAATCAAGCAGCCAACCTTCGGGAATCAGGTTGTCGAAAAACGGGAACAGCTCTGTTTTACTGTAGTAGGGTTCGGCGCGCACCGGCATCGTCAAGCTGATGGGCGGGGCGGCGGGCTGCTGCGCTACGTAAGCGGGGTGGTAGAGGAAATGAAATCCCTTGTCGTCTTGCCAGACCACGCCAGCCGGTTGCTGATGCACGAAAACATTGCCTCGACGGTGAATCTGCTTGCGCATAGCGTTGCGTTAGAAGAGTAGATAAAAGGGAGTTTTAATCAGCCAGAAATTCAGCTTCCGTCGGGCGACGTAAGGGGATTGCCCCTACTTCAAAGCCAAATAACGCTAATACTTGGTTTACTTTGTCGAGCCGCAGGGTGGCTTTTCCCGCTTCCAGCTCTTTCACAAAACGCCACCCGACCCCGGCACTTTGCGCCAGCGCCTGCTGAGTAAGGCCAAGCTGCTTGCGTTTGGAGCGGACGAATTCGGCTAATGCGGAAGTGGTGGGCATAAAATGGTACCTGAACGGGGCCTAAGATAAGTGATTTAGGAGAAACGGTACCCGAACGGGTGCGATTCGGTTGTTTACGTCCCAAAACGTACCCGTTCGGGTACGCTCTGGCCGTTTTCTCGGACTTTGAGTGGCTATCTGGTCGAGCCGCAACAATATTTACCAACGCGTCGCGTCTTTCCCCGCAGAATGAGCGCGCTTTCTCTCCCCCTTTCTTCCGCTTCAGTGGCTGCAACTCCGGAAGGCCAGAATCAGCAGATTGATGTCGTGGTGCACCGCGAGCGTCGGCGTCTGCTCGATTTCATTCGTCGGCGTATCCCTGACCCGCTGGAAGCCGAAGACGTCCTGCAAGATGTGTTTTATGAGCTGGTGCAGAGCTACCGCCTCGTGAAGCCGATTGAGCAAATGGCGGCGTGGCTCTTCCGCGTAGCCCGCAACAAGATTACCGACCGTTACCGCCGCCCACGCATCATCGAGTCATTGGAAGCCCTTTCGGCCACCCCCAACGACCCCGACGGCGAGCCGCTCCTCCTCGCCGAATTACTCCCCGCCACCGACGCCACCGACGGTGACCTCCTCCGCGAAGCCCTCCTCGAAGCCCTCGCCGCAGGTCTCGAAGAGCTGCCCGAAGACCAGCGGATGGTGTTCGTCGCGCACGAGATTGAAGGCAAAAGCTTCAATCAATTGGTGGAAGAAACCGGCTTGCCGCTCAACACGCTGCTGGCGCGCAAGCACTACGCCGTGAAAAAGCTGCGAACAAAGCTCCGCGCCCTTTACGACGAATATTTCATCGACTAAGGAACGCAGATTTAGCGGATGATTTGATTTCGCTGATTTCTTGGCTTCTGATTTTGAATGTGCTGCTGACTGATTTTTTAATCTGATTTTCCCCCAACACCACGCAAATGCAACCTCGCTTTTGGGCGCTTAAAGCCCTCAAAATGGCCCTTTTCGCTGCCCTTTTCATCGTCGTAGCCGGCTACGTCACGATGGCGCTTTGGAATCATCTGATTCCGGATATTTTCCACGGGCCGGTCATCTCGTTCGGTCAGGCCATCGGCTTACTCGTGCTCTCGCGCTTGCTGACGGGTTTCCGTCCCGGTGGTGGCCGGCATAATCACGAAGGCGGGCCGTGGGCGGCCGGGCGCGATATGTGGCGCGCCAAGATGGACCGCCGTCTGACGAACATGACCGAAGAGCAGCGCGCCCAATTCCGCGAGCGGATGGCGAAGTGCGGCGGCCCGTGGGCGAAATGGGCGCAAACCGCCGAATCGGATTCGGAGTCAGAGTCGACCCCAAAAACCGCCACTGAGCCTACTCTGTAGGCTTGCTAGTTCTGGCCTGCTACTTTCCGGCAAACTGTTCCCAGTACCACCAACAAAAACGGCCGCCCTCTGCTGAGGGCGGCCGTTTTTGTTGAAGTAGAATCGAGCCGAAAAACGGCTGAAAAGTGCCAAAAAAGGCGCCTAAAAATTTCGCTCCCCCGCCTCGCGCTTGCCGAGCATCACGGCGCCAACCATCGCGCTCAGGAACAGCACCGAGGCCAGCTCGAACGGCAGCAAATACTGCGTGTACAGCACTTGGCCCAAGTTCTTCACCATCCCAACCTGCGAGTTGAACGTCGCCGGGTCGGCCCCGCCGACGTTGGCTTGTTTAAGCACCCCGACCATAATCACGAGCAGCATACCGCCTGCCACGGCTGCCGCAAGGCGTGCCATCCCCGATTTATGTTGCTCGGTTTCGGCGTTCATATTCAGGAACATAATCGTGAACAGGAACAGCACCATAATCGCCCCGGCGTACACGATAATATTCACGGCCGCCACAAACTGCGCGTTGAGCAGAACGTAGTGACCGGAAATGGTGAAAAACGTCAGAATCAGGTACAGCACCGAGTGTACCGGGTTTTTGGTGAGCACCACCAGGAGCGCAAACGCTAGCGTGAGGGAGCTGAGGACGTAAAAGAGAATCGTGGCCATTGCGGCGGTAAAACTAACTGAGTCATTACGAGAAGCTTTGCGACGAAGCAGGCTCCGGTCAGGCGGGGCGGCCGTTGGGCAGCGCCAAGCGAACGAAGATTGCCCCGTTCCTCGCAATGACAGACGAGGAACGAAAGCTCGAAAATTTAGACGGTCGCCAGCTTGGCGCGCAGCTTATCGGCTTCCGCCGCCGTCAGCTGTAACCCACGAACTGAGCGGGCATCCGGCGAAACGGGCTCCACCAAGCGGTCTTTGCCGTAGATGAACTCGTCGCGCTCGAAGCGCGGCGGCGCCATCCGGTCGTTTTGCAGGTACACGGCGGCTTTGGGGCAAGCTTCTTCGCAGAGGCCGCAGAAGATGCACCGGAGCATATTGATTTCGTAGCTCACCGCGTATTTCTCCTCGCGGTACAGCCCTTCCTCGCCGCGCTTGCGCTCTCCGGCGATCATCGTAATGGCTTCGGCGGGGCAGGCTACGGCGCACAGGCCGCACGCCGTGCAGCGCTCGCGGCCCTGCTCATCGCGCTTCAGGACGTGCAGACCCCGGAAAGCCGGGGCCAACGGCCGACGCTCTTCCGGGTACTGAATGGTGGCTTTCTTCTTGAAAAAGTGGCGCAGCGTAATGCTCAGGCCTTGGAAGATGGCCGGCAGATACGCTCGCTCGACGAACGTCATTTCACGCTTTTCGAGCCGTTTGGCGCGGGTGCTGAGGGGTTGCATGGAAGGAAGTTCAGTTAAGCGGCCGGCCGCAGGACGATGTTTTCGACGATGCGCAGACGCTTGTCAAGTTCACCGATTTCACCAATTTTATCACCCAACTTCATCACCGACAGCCGAAGCTCGCCGATTGCCAAGTTGGTTTTGGCTTGATGACCTTCGAGCCGTTCCAGCCGTTGGTCGAGGCTTTCGAGGCGGTGGTCGAGGCCTTCCAAGCGGCCGTCCATGCGGTCCATCCGCGCATTGGAGTCGAGACGCATCTGGTGGACCTCGGCTAGCAGGTCGGCCATTATCTCAATAAGCCGGTCGTTGGTTGCCATTAGGATGCGGTTAAGAAGTCTTTAAACAGAATAACGGCGCCCGTCGCGATGATGTTGAGCACCGCCAGCGGGAAGAGAATCTTCCAGCCGAGGTTCATCAGCTGGTCGTAGCGGAAGCGTGGGAGCGTCCAGCGGACCCACATGAAGAAGAAGATGAAGAAGAAAATCTTCAGGAAAAGCGTGCCGATGCTGAGAACGGTCGTCAGATTGGTGCCGACGGTTACGCCGAACTGGTCAATCAGCAGCGCGCGTACTTCGGTGATGAACGGGAAGTTGAAACCGCCGAAATACAGCGTGCTCATCACCGCCGACGCCACGAAAATATTGACGTACTCAGCGAAAAGGTACAGGCCAAGCTTCATCGACGAGTATTCCGTGTGGTAGCCGCCGACCAATTCGGTTTCGCACTCGGGCAAATCGAACGGGGTGCGGTTGGTTTCCGCGAACGCGCAAACGAGGAAGATGATGAAGCCCAGCGGCTGATACAGCACGTTCCAGCCGCCCGACGATTGCTGGTCGGCGATTTCGCGCAGGCTCAGCGTCTGCGTCATCATCAGCAGCGCGATGAGCGAAAGGCCCATTGCCAGCTCGTAAGAGATGTTTTGCGAAGCCGCCCGAATGGCGCCCAACAGCGAGAACTTGTTGTTCGACGCCCAGCCGCCAATCATCAGCCCGTAAACCCCCAGCGAAACCACGCCGAAGATGTACAGCATCCCGATGTTGATCTCGATGCCCTGCACAATGAACGCCTGCCCGTCGATGATGAATTTATCGCCGAACGGAATCACGGCCCACGCCATACACGCGGTAATCATCGCCACGCACGGCCCGATGATGAACAGCTTGCGGTTGGCGGTCGCGGGGAAGAATTCTTCTTTGAAGAACATCTTCACGGCGTCGGCCAACGGCTGCGCGAGGCCACCCCACCCGGCGCGGTTCGGCCCGGAGCGGTCCTGCATAAACGCCGCCACCTTACGCTCGGCCCACGTCGAGTAGGTTGCAATGCCCAGCGACATCGCAAAAACGACCAGAATGACCGTGCCGCTGAATAATAATGGGAGAGAAGGGAGCATGAAAGGAATTGCGTTTTCGAGTTTCGGCCGTGCCCTGTGTCAGGTTCTGTCAAAAGCCATCATCACTGAAAGCTCAAAGAACAGAAGGCGAAACCGGAGTTACTGACCGGCGATTTGGTGCTTGTTCAGCTCCGAGGAAGTCGATTCGGGAAGATTCGGAATGATGGTCGGCTCCGACCAGTTGCGGCCCAGCTCCGGATGGTTCGCGGAGATGACCGATTGCCGCGCAATCTGCCGCGGTCCTTCGATGGTCCAGTCGCTGGTTTGCTTCTTCTCGAAGCGGCACTCGTTGCAGATGAACTCGTGCACCTCGTTATAAGCGTCCTTGCGACCCGTTACGCGCAGTACTTCATCGCCGCGGTACCAGAGCGTGACCTTACCGGCGCAATCATTCGTCGGGCAGTTGCGGTGGGCATCCACGGGTTTCGTGAACCACACGCGCTGCTTGAAGCGGAAGGTTTTGTCGGTCAGCGCGCCCACCGGGCACACATCAATCACGTTACCGATGAACTCGTTATCGAGCGAATTCTCGATGTACGTGCCGATTTCGGCCGCATCGCCCCGCCCGAGCACGCCGTGCACCCGCTGCGGCGTGAGCTGATCGGCGGTGTACACGCAGCGGTAGCACAGGATGCACCGCGTCATGTGAAGCTGGATGTAAGGGCCGAGGTCGATTTTGTCGAACGTCCGGCGCTCCTCTTCATAGCGCGTTCCGGCGGTGCCGTGGTCGTAGGAGAAGTTCTGAAGGTCGCACTCCCCGGCTTGGTCGCACACGGGGCAGTCGAGCGGGTGGTTGATGAGGAGCATCTCCACTACGCCCTTCCGCACATCGAGGACTTGCTGCGAGGTGGTATTCTCGACCACCATCCCATCCTGAACAGGCGTGATGCACGAGGCCACGAGCTTCGGCATCGGGCGCGGGTCCTTTGCCGACCCGGCCGCTACCCGAACCAGACACGCGCGGCATTTGCCGCCGGAGCCTTTCAGCGAAGTGTAGTAGCACATGGCCGGCGGCACCGTAGCGCCGCCGAGCTGGCGCGCGGCATTCAGGATAGTGGTGCCATCGGGCACTTCAATCTCTTGGCCGTCGAAAGTGATTTTAGCCATTGCGGAAAGCAGGCAAGAAGTCGTCAGTCAGGAAAAATAAGAATTACGCCGGCACCGCTTCACCCCGGTACACCGCGCCCGGCTGGGTGGCGGCTTTCGGGTGACGAACGTGCCACTCGAACTCGTGGCGGAAGTGCCGCACGGCGGCTGCTACCGGCCAAGCCGCTGCTTCGCCGAGCGGGCAAATCGTGTTGCCTTCGATTTGCTTCGCGACACTTACCAACAGGTCGATATCGTGCTCGTGGCCGTGGCCGTGCTCGATGCGGTGGAGCACTTTCTCCAGCCAGCCCGTGCCTTCGCGGCAGGGCGAGCATTGGCCGCACGACTCGTGGTGGTAAAACCGCGAGAACGACCACGTATTGCGCACGATGCACGTCGTTTCGTCCATTGCAATGAACCCGCCCGAGCCGAGCATGGTGCCCGTCACGAACCCGCCGTCGCTCAATGATTCATACGTCATCAGGCGGTTTTCACCGGCTGCGGTCTTCAGAATCAGCTCTTTCGGCAGAATCGGTACGGACGAGCCACCGGCCACGACGGCCTTCAGCTCGCGCCCTTTCCAGATGCCGCCGCAGTACTCATCGGAGTAGATGAACTCTTCGACCGGCACGCCCAGCTCGATTTCGTAGATGCCGGGCTTGTTCAAGTGCCCGCACGCCGAAATCAGCTTCGTACCCGTGCTGCGGCCCACGCCGATCTTGGCGTACTCGTCGCCGCCTTCGTTCACGATAACCGGCACCGCCGCGATGGATTCGACGTTATTCACCACCGTAGGGCAGCCATAAAGCCCCCAAACAGCCGGGAATGGCGGTTTATTGCGCGGGTTACCGCGCTTGCCTTCCAGTGATTCGAGGAGCGCCGTTTCTTCGCCGCAGATGTACGCGCCGCCGCCGGGGTGGACGTACAAATCGAGGTCGTAGCCCGAGCCGAGGATGTTTTTGCCGAGGAAGCCCTTCGCGTACGCTTCGTCGATAGCCTTTTGCACGATGCGCAGCACGTACATCAGCTCACCGCGGATGTAGATGTACGACGTTTTCGCGCCGAGCGCGTACGACGCCGTAATCATCCCCTCGACGAGCAAATGCGGGAGCTTGCTCATCAGGTGACGGTCCTTGAAGGTGCCGGGTTCCGATTCGTCGGCGTTGCACACCAAGTAGCGCGGCTTCTCCGACTTGCGGTCGAGGAAGCTCCACTTCATGCCCGTCGGGAAGCCGGCGCCGCCGCGTCCGCGCAGGCCCGATTTCTTGACTTCCTCGGTCACCTCGTCCGGCGTCATCGTTTTCAGCGCCTTCTCCACGGAGCGGTAGCCGCCGTGTTGGCGGTACACGTCGAAGGTGTTGATACCGGGGACGTTGATGTGTTCAGTTAAAAGCTTGCGGCCCATTAGATTGGCGGTTAGCTGATGCGAAAAGTGGCTTCCAGCCGTTGGATACGTTGCTCGTGGCCCGCAAAGCGGTTCTCGGTAGAGACGCTGTCGTGCTTCACGAAATCAATCAAGCTGCGCGAAAAGGTGTTCAGACTGTCGGTTTGCGCCTGCATTCCGGCAATTTGCGCCTTCATTCCGGCAGCGATTTCCTGCAACTGTACTTGTTGCTGACCAAATGCCAGCGTGAGATTCCGAATATCGGTGCGCATCTCGTGCAATTCAATCAGAATCTCCGAGACGATGAGGGGCAGATCGTTGTCGCGTTCGTTCGCCATAGCTTTCCGAAGAATTAGGCTTGGCGCATTTTCGCCAGCATCGCGTCGACGGCGCCGGGCTTGTCGAGCCACTCGTGGTAGTCTTCGCGGCATTGGAGCATCGGGGCGGTGCCGCACGAAGCGAGGCATTCGACCTCTTTCAACGTAAACATGCCGTCTGCCGACGGTGGGCCGCCGAATTTGGCGCCCGTTTTCTGCTCTAGCTCGGCCATCAGCTCGTCGGCGCCGCGCAGAAGGCAAGGGCCGGTCCGGCAGACTTCCAGCACGTTTTTGCCGACAGCCTTGAGGTTGAACATCGTGTAGAACGTCGCCACCTCATAAACCTCAATCGGCTGAAGCTCCAGCGTTTCGGCCACGAGGTCTTGCACCTCAGGGCTGACCCAGCCGCCGAACTGCGCCTGCGCGATGTGCAGCACCGGCAGCAGCGCCGATTTCTTGCGTTCCGCCGGGTATTGCGTGATGATCCGCGCGATTTCGCGCTGATTGTCGGGGGAGAATTGCGGCTTGATTGTAGCTGAAGGACTCATTCCGGGCGAGTGGGTATCTGTAGCAAAGTTTCGACTTGTGACAAGAGCCTTGGGAAGGTGTTTGTCAATATATGCCAAGCTGATGAGTTGCGCATCATCAGGTGGTCTCCCATCCAGATTTGCCAAAGAGGCTGACTTGTGTCTAAGACGGGGAGCTTAATATCCAAGATGTCAGCCCACTGTTCTTCATCGTGTAGCAGGTGGAGATTTTTGAGGGTGTTAGCCAAATACCGCCTTTGCCCCGATACGACTTCGATAAGTTCAACACACTGGTCGACGGTTTCCGTCAATTCTTGGCAAGTGAACATTTCGTAGTCAAGGTCTTCTGCCAAGGTAAGAGAGTCCTTGATCGCGTCTCGCACAACGAACAAGTTGTCCTGCCTGATAGTAGAGTTCATAGTCATGAATCAACAGGTAGGTTTTAAAGCAAACGATTTGCTCAACTTCTCATACACCAGCTGTTTATCGGCGTCCACAAACCGCCTCAGGTTCGGGTAAAGGCTGCTTTCCGGCACCAAGTCAATGTTTCGCCCCAGTAGCTTTTGTAAATCGAGCAGCCACCCGCCGATTTTCCAGCCGATGTGCTGCGAATAATCCAAATCTACCAGCAGATCCACATCGCTCTGCTCATCTGCCTCTCCTCGGGCGTAGGAACCGAACAGCCAAGCCCGCTTCACCGGGCGAGTGGCGAAGTAAGAGCGGATGATCGTGAGCTGCGCTTCGGTGAGGTGCATCGGGCAATAAGAGTGAATTAGGCGTCCAGCTCGCCCGCAATCACGTTCAGCGACGAGAGCGTGACGATGGCATCAGAAAGCGACGACCCGACCACCATCTCGGAGTACGCCTGATAGTAGATGAAGCACGGGCGGCGGAAGTGCAACCGGTACGGCGTGCGTCCGCCGTCGGAGATGAGGTAGAAGCCTAGCTCGCCGTTGCCGCCTTCCACCGAGTGGTAGACTTCGCCGACGGGCGCTTCGATTTCCCCCATGATGATCTTGAAATGGTAGATCAGGGCTTCCATGTTGCGGTACACCGCCTGCTTGGGGGGCAGGTAATAGTGCGGCGCATCGGCGTGGAAGGGGCCTTCCGGAAGGTTTTCGAGGGCTTGGTTGATGATGCGCAGGCTCTGCCAGATTTCCTCTTGGCGCACCATGAAGCGGTCGTAGGTATCACCGGTAGTGCCGACGGGGATGTCGAACTCGAAATCCTGATAGCTCGAATACGGATTCATAATCCGCACGTCGTAATCGACGCCCGCAGCGCGCAGGTTCGGCCCGGTGAAACCGTAGTTGAGCGCCCGCTCCGCCGAGATAGGGCCGACGCCCTCGGTGCGATCCATGAAGATGCGGTTGCGGTTGAACATTGCCTCAAACTCGCGCATCACGACCGGGAACTCCTTCAGCCACGTACGCAGCTTCTCGAGCGCTACGGGCGTGAAATCACGCTCCATCCCCCCGACGCGGCCCATGTTGGTGGTGAGGCGGGAGCCGCAGATTTCCTCGAAAATCTCGTACACTTTCTCGCGCTCCTGAAACACGTACAGGAAGCCCGTGAACGCGCCCGTATCAACGCCAAGAATCGAGTTGCAGATCAGGTGGTCGCAGATCCGCGCCAGCTCCATCGCGATGACGCGCATGTACTGCGCCCGTTTCGGAACGGTGATGCCGAGGAGCTTTTCGACCGTCATGTGCCAGCCCATGTTGTTGATGGGGCTGGAGCAATAATTCATCCGGTCGGTGAGCGGCGTAATCTGATAGAACGGCCGGTGCTCGGCGATTTTCTCGAACGCGCGGTGGATATACCCGATGGTGGGCGTGCCGGAGATGATCCGCTCGCCGTCCATTTTGAGGATATTCTGGAAGATGCCGTGGGTGGCGGGGTGCGTCGGGCCGAGGTTGAGCGTGGTCAGCTCGTTGTTCAGCTCGTCGCGGATTTGCAGGGGCGCACCCGGCCCCGCCGCCGAAAACAGCGGCAATGGCTGCTGCGTGGGCTGCACCGGGCGGTTGGTATGCTCCGGGCCGGAAGGGCCGCTGATGAGGTTATCCATTGAGGTTTCTAGTTGCGGGTTTTTAGTTTTTGGTTTTTTCGTTTTCGGTCAATGTCAATAGAGATAAAATCTGTTTCGACGACCTGAAAACGATTAACCGTCTACCAAAAACTACCGACCAAAGAAGGAATCCGTCTTGTCTTCGCGGGTTTGGTCTTCGAGCGGATACTGGCGGCGCATCGGAAAATAATCCATATCCTCGACGTTGAGGATGCGGATCAGATTCGGGTGGCCGGGGAACGTGATGCCGAAGAAATCGTAGGCTTCGCGCTCCATCCAGTTGGCGGTGGCCCAGAGCGGCGTGAGGGTCGGCACGACGGGGTCGAGGACGGGGAAGAAGGTTTTGACCCGTACCCGGATGTTCTCGCGCAGATTGTGCAAGTGGTAAATCATCCCCAGCTCGCGGTTGAGGCGGTCGGGGTAATTGATGCCGCACATCGTCGTGAGGAAGGTGAAGCCGAGGCCGTCTTCCTTCAGAAAATGCATCACCTCGATTAGCCGCTCGCGCTCAATCGTGACCGAGAGCAAACCGTGCTGCTCCTCCACATCGGTGAAAGTGGCTTCGCCGAAATGGCCTTGCAGCGTCGTGAGGATGGTTTCGTTGGTCATGGGGAGGTTGTTTTCGGTTTTCGGTTTTTAGTTTTTGGCGCTACTTCTTTAAGTAGAAATCAATACCAAAAAACCAGAAACTAAAAACCGTAAACCAGAAACTATTTAATGTTGTACGACGCCAGCAGTGCCTGATATTCCGGCGAGTTGCGGCGGCGCAGGCTTTCGTTCCGCGCCAGCTCCTGCACCTGCATCAGGCCGTCGAGCACTTGCTCGGGGCGCGGGGGGCAGCCGGGCACGTAGACGTCGACGGGGATGATCCGGTCGATGCCTTGCAGCACGGAATACGAATCGAAGATGCCGCCGGAGCACGCGCACGCGCCCATCGACAGCACCCACCGTGGCTCGGCCATTTGCTCGTATACCTGCTTCACGATGGGAGCCATCTTCTTGGCGATGGTGCCCATGACCATCAGCAGGTCGGCTTGGCGAGGCGAAAACGACGGCCGCTCGGAGCCGAAGCGCGAGATGTCGTAGTGCGAGCCCATCGTCGCCATGAACTCGATGCCGCAACACGAGGTGGCGAACGGAAGGGGCCACAGCGAATAAGAGCGGGCGAGGCCCACTACTTTTTCCAGAGAAGTGGCGAAGAAGCCCGCGCCTTCGAGGCCGTCGGGCGCGTCCACCATCGTAATGTGCTTGCCGGAGCCGGCAGCAGCCGGCGGGGTCGTGACGCTCATGGGTGCTATTTCAGAAGCCCGCAAGGGCCGAAGGATCAACGGAAAAACGCGAAATTGATGCGCGCCGGGCCGGTTTTCGGTCCCGAAAGCCAACAGTAGGCGGGGGGGTAAAGTTTGGGTTTTTGGCCTGAAAGGCGAAAACCGACTACTCCCATTTCAGCACGCCTTTCTTGATGATGTAGTAGAAGCCCGCCAGCAGCGTGCCCATAAACAGAATCATCTCGACGAAGCCGGTGAGGCCGAGGGAGCGGAAATTGACCGCCCACGGGTACATAAAGATCACCTCGACGTCGAAGAGGACGAAGAGAATGGCAATCAGGAAGTACTTCACCGAAATCGGCGTCCGGGCGTGGCCGGTGCCTTCGATGCCGCATTCCCAAGAGGCATTCTTGATGTCAGACTTGCGCTTCGGGCCGAGCAGATGCGACGTAATCATCGCGAAGAGCACGAAGCCGAGCGCCGCGCCAAACTGAATGACGAGGGGCGTGAAATCCGACGGGGCGTAGTTGGTGACGGCTGTCACCGGAACATCAAGCAGGAGCATAGCAGAGGGCCGCGTTGCGCGCGGTGGGCAAAAGTACGGCCCGAAGGTCTACTCCGGTGATGGGGGGATGTGGAGATGTGAGGGGATGTGGGGAATGTGGAGATGTGAACGAGGTGGCTGATATGGGGCATACGCCGCTTGGCTGAAGCGGGAAGGCTTCAGCAGCGGGCGGAATGGGGGATTTGGAAAGGATGCTGACTGCCGGAGCGGGCCGACGTCAGGGGTTGATAGTGAACGCTAGCCCGGCGGTTTGCGGGCCGCTGCACCCCCCGGTAGCGGTGATGAGCACGTTACCGGGACTGCCGTCGCAGGTGAAATAGACGGTTTGCGGCTGCCCGTTGCCGGTCAGGGTGTCCGAGGTGCCGTTGGCGAAGTGCCAGCCCGCTGGCAGAAACACTTGATACGCGACGCCCGGGACCGTGCCGATGCTCACGCCGAGCGCGCCCGGAGCGCTGGGCGACGGGCAGACGGTAACCAGGGAGGAATTTAGCGGCTGGTCGATATTAACTTTCAATTCGGCGGGCTTCCTGACGTTGCAGCGCCCTACGCCGACCAGCACCGTAAAGCCGCCCGTGAGGTCAGGCGGGAGCGCAACGGTGACGCTGCTGCTATCGCCGGAAAAGAAAAGCTGGCTGCCCGCCGGAAACCCCGACCAGAAGTAGCTATCCGTGCCGATGCCTTCGCGGCGGTGCGGCCAATCGGTCAGAATCGGCGGAACGGAATACGTGACGGTCTGGCCGGGCAGCACGCAGCTGGGGCCGCGGATGGGATCGGGCGGGGAAAACTGCTTGAAGAGATCGTAATCGAGAGAATAAAAAAGCGTATCGGGGCAGCGCTCGCGGCATTTCTCGTCTTTTCGCAAAGAATAATAATGAGCGGTAATGCGCGCCTTGCCATAACCGGCCGAGCAGATGATGGCCGGGTTGTCGGTTTCGGGGGAGAGGAGCTTGGCATCACCGCGCACCTGCCAGCGCAGAAACGTTTGGTCGGGGCCGGGAATAAACTCGTATGGATATTTCTTGCATTCCGGCGTTACTTCACACGAGATGCCGTCGGGGGCAGTTTTGATGATTTGGGCACGCGCAGCGGACAGCAGCAGACCTTGCAGGAGTAACAGCAGAGTCAGTAGGCGATAGGTAAATTTCGTTAGCATAAAAAAATGAAATTAATTCGGTGAAAATTAAGGCGCAATGAGCAACCGCCGGGTCGCACTCCGCCCCGTCGGCGTGGTAGCCGTCAGCAGATACGTGCCCGTGGGCAAGCGCGGCAAGGCCAGCTCCACGCTCGTCACGCGCCCCACATTCCGGCGCAGCAGCACGCGCCCGCTCAAATCGGTGAGGGTGACTTCCTGCACCGCCTCACCGCTCGTCAGGCGCAGGCGCTGCTGGGCGGGGTTGGGCACCAGCGTCAGCCCCAGCGCCGCGACCGCGTCGGCCGCCGTGCCGGTGACGGTGATGGTCTGGGGCGCAGCGAGGGGCGAGGCACACCCGCGCTGGGTGACTTGCAGCGAATACGCCCCGCTCTGGGTAGCCGTCGTCACCGCGTAGGTCGCCGCCGTGGCGCCGGGGATGGGCTGGCCGTTGAAGAACCACTGATTGCCCGTCGGGCTGGTGGACGTGAGCACGACAATGCCCGAGGCCTGCGGCTGGGCCGAGAAGCCCGGGGCGGGCGGCGTGGGCGTCACGCGCACGGTGACGGGCGGGGAGAGGGGGCCGAAGCAGCGCCCGCCGGTGGCCACCTGCACGGCGTACGTGTTGGCCTGCGTGACCCAGAGCGTAGCGGTGGTATCCCCCGAGCTCCAGCGGTAGGCGGCAAAGCCCGCCGGGGCGGTGAGCAGCACGGAATCCCCGGCGCAGAAGCGGACCGAATCGGTGGGCGCCACGGCCACGGCGGCGGGGCGTTGCCAAATGGTCACGTCGCGCTGGTTATCGCCGCCGAGCACGCTGGAGTCGGCGCGGATGACGCGCAGGCGGTAGCGGGTGCCGGGGGCGAGCGTGGCGGGCAGGGTGGCGCGCAGGGGCGAGGCGTTGGCGCGGCCCACAAGCGGCAGCAGGGTGGTTTCGTGGGGCCGGAAGCGGCCCATTGGGTTGCTGAGCTCGATGCGGAAGGAGTCTTCGGCGGCGGAGAAGAAGCCGGTGGTGTCGAAGGCGAGGGCGAGGGTATCGCCGGTGCAGTAAGTGAGGCGCTGAGTGGCGCTCGTGTCGGTTTGAAGGTATTTTTCGGAATAACGCGCTAGTCCATAGCCGATGAAAAAAGCGTTGTAACGGTCAATCAGCATGCTCGGCCCTAAGCCGGCCGGCAGGTTGTAATAGCCGCCATTGAGGTAGCCGGCTTTGCGCCAGCTCTGTCCGCCATCGCTGGTGCGGAACAGGTCGGCCCGGCTCACGGCCAGCCCGTGATGAGCGTCGGTAAAGGCGATGTCGAGCAGATTGGCATCGTCATAATTCATCGGATCGCGCGTGCCCACGCCCAGCAGACGCGTGAGCAGTTGCCAGTTCTGGCCGCCGTCCTGGGTGCGGGCCACGATGCTGCCATTGATCAGCCAGCCGAGCTGCGGCGTGACAAACGTCATGGCAGGGGCCCAGAAGGGGAGCCCGTCGACTTCGATGGGCAGCGCCTGCCAGGTGCGGCCGGCATCAGTGCTCTTGAGCAGTTGGGCCGAATCGGTGCGGGCGAAAACCGTCAGCGAATCCGCCCACTGCACCTGCAGCAACGGCCGGCTGGTGGGCACGACTGCCTGCAGCCAGTGCTGCCCGCCGTCGCGGGTGACTAGCAGCCCGCCGGGCGAGCCGGTGGTCAGCACCGCGCGGCGGGTATCCCAGGCGCCGAGCCGCAGACTTTCCAAGGAGGTGAAGGTGAGTACAACGGTGGCGGGCACGGCTTGGGACGTCCACTGGCGGCCCCCGTCGGTGGTGCGGCGCACGAAGGGCACGAGTACGCCATTGCCCACGGTGTAGCCGGCGACCCAGCCGGTATCGGCATCGGGCAGGGCTAAATCGGCGATGCTGGTGTTAAAGGTCAGCGGGGGCAGGAAGGTCGTCAGGTCACGCACCTGCCAGTGCTGGCCGCGGTCGGCGGTCTGCAGCAACAGGGGTTGGGTGGCTTGGGGAATGCCGCCGGTGGTGGCCCAGCCGTAGGTGGGGTCGGCGAAGGCCACGCGCCGTAGGCGGTTAAACAAGCTGCCGGAGGAGGTAACCTGCCAGCTTTGGCCCAAGTCGGCGGTGCGCGCCGTCACACCCAGGCCCAGCAGCACCCCCCGGCCCGAAGGCCGCAGCCAGGGGCGTAAGACGTTGTTGGCGATCCCGGTCGGCGGCCAAGGCTGGTAGGTCCAGGTGCGGCCGCTGTCGGCGCTGGTGCTGTAGCCGCTCAGGTCTGTGCCCACGCCGTGGGCGGCGTCGGCGAAAGAGAGATTGCCAAAGCCGGGGGGAGAGACCAAGGCATCCAGATTGGTGGCCACTGGCGTCCAAGACAGCCCGCCGTCGTGGGTGCGGTAGAGGCGGGTGCCCAAGACGACAACGCCCCCCAAAAGGCGGACTCCGGTCTGCCAGCCGTTAAGAGAGTCGAGCATCTGCACGTTGATCGGAATAAAGCCATCCGTCGTGTCAGCCACTACGTCGCGCCAGGTCTGCCCGCCGTCGGTGGTGCGTAATACGGTTCCTTTTGGGTTGTATCGATCAAGATTATTAATTGTGACAAAGCCTAAATGTTGGGAGGTAAAAAAAGCACTGTAAATGAGCAGGTTATCGCCGCCGGCCAGGCGAGCGGGCAAGGGTATAGCAGGCAAAGGCGTCCAGGTCGCGCCACCGTTGCGGGTGCGTCGGGCCACAGGCTCGGCATACTGCGTCTGGTAGTCGCCGCTACTCAGGCGCTGACGGCGCTGGCGCAGGGAGAAGAGCACGGCCTCGGTGCGGGAGAAGGCCACCACGCGCGGCACCTGCACGCTCTGGGTTTCACCCGTGGATTGCGCCGTCCAGGTGCGCCCGCCGTCGGTGGTGCGCAGCACGCGGCCGGGGCCAGTGCGGAAGTGGGTGGGCAAGGTCGCTTCGGTCTCGGCGCCGATCCAGCCGGTGAGCGAGTCGGCGAAGGAGACGGAGGTCAGGTCGTGGTCCTGCCCGGCGGGCATCGGCAGCACCTGCCAAGAGCGGCCGTCGGTGCGCGTGCGCACGGCCGTGGCGTGCTCGCCGACGGCGATATAGCTGGAATCAGAAAAAAAGTGTACGGCCTGCAGGTTGTAGCCGGTGGGTTGGGGCAATTGCCACTGCCAGTACGGTAGGCCGGGGATGGGAGCGCCGGGAGTCGTGGGCAGGAGCTGAGCGTGAGTTGCTCCCGCCAGCAGCATGAGCGCAGTAAGCAGTAGGTGGCGCATATGAAAGGAAAATAAGGACAAACGAGCTGCCTGTAGCTGCTGAATCCAAGGCCCCCACCACCCGGCAACGACAGGCCGCGCCAGCAGTGGTGAGGGCTTACGAGTCAGGCGCCGGTTTTCTGGCCGCGCGCCTCGCGTGGATCCGGATCTAGGGGCAGGCTAGTGCGTGATGGAGACGGCCTGCTTATAGACGTTGCCGGAAGGCAGCACGATTTGCAGAGTGTACAAGCCCTGCGGTAGCGCCTGCGTGTTCAACGCCGCAGATCCCGCCGAGACTTTCTGTTCGAGGACGGTGCGCCCCGTAACATCCCGCAGGATCAGGTGAGCGTCGCCGCGTACGACTCGCGCTATATCCACCTGCATCAGGCCATCCGCCGGATTGGGGTAGGCAACCACATCTTCCCGGCTTTTGTCGATGCGCTGGTTAGCAGGAGCGGGCAGCGGTTGGCTGCCCCCACCGCTGGTCACGCGCAGCTGGGCTACCGGAGTACCGCCCGACAGGCAAGTGGCAGGGGCAATCACCGTAGCCGAAATGGTAGAGCCTGCTGCTAGGGCTGTGCCTGACATATCAGGATTAGTGAAGAAGCGGGAAGCTCGCTGATACGTAACACCAGTACCACCGCCAGGAGGAGTCACAGTGAAGTAGTACCACACTCCTGGGTCTTGGGTCCGGTTGGGCGTACACGTAGTGGGGTTAGAGGATAACATGCTGTACTGACCAGCTGCTTGGTCAGAAAGATCCATGGTCCAGGAACAACCCAGATCACTCTGCACCTTCACCAATTGCGAAACCTGGGGGTTAGTGCAGGAGACACCGTTGGACAGGACGGCAGTAGCCGTAATGGTACCATCCACGCCACCGGTGTTGACGGCGACGGTGCCCGTCGAATTGGTAGTGGTAGTGCCACCACCGACGAAGCTCCAGCCCGTGCCGCTGACGGTATAAGTCACGTTTTGTCCTACAGGCGCGTTCGCCATGGCAATGCTTACGTTGGTCGCATTCTTCGCCACGCAGATGGGGGTAATCGCGTTGGTAGTAGCATTGACGAGCGTGCGGTTCATCGTCAGCACGGTAGTTTGCGTGCCAAAACAGCTGCTGCCCGTTCCCGCACCCGTAATGATCACGTTACCCGAGTTGGTGGCTGTGATGCCGGAAATCGTGATGGTCTGGTTGCCGCTGCCCGTCGTGGATGCTATGCTCGTCGGCGATACCGACAGCCCGCCGCTAGCGGCGAGTGAGTATTGGACGCCGGTAGTCGTAGCAAGCGTGAAGGTGGTGCTGGTACCAGACGCCCCAATGGCTCGGCAGGTAGGGAAGCCAACTACATTGGCGGCAGTGAATAGGTCGCCTGCCACCGTGACCGGTATAGCTGTAGTAAAGCTATTGCAGCGCCCGATCTTGACACTTACATTAAAAGTGCAGGCGGGAATTGGGGTAGTTGAGGTTGTCGTGTGCCGAATTGTAACGACAGAACCGTCACCTGGATCCTGAACAGCGCTAAAGCCAGTAGGTAGGCCTGTTACTGACCAAGAATAGGTATCTATTCCAACGCCTGCTTGTATTTGAGCCATGGTAGAGACTGGCCGGTTCTTCGCGGCGAATACTACGGCCTTGTTGCCCGGCCCTAGGCAGGTAGGCCCATCGATTTCAGCAGACGTTGACGGGAATTGCTTGTAGAAGTCAAACGTTCGCCGGGTAACTGTACGAGATGGTACTAGTATGGTCTGAGATGGGTTAGGTGCACACGTAAACGTACGCGTTACGCATGGCCCATCAACCGTGTACGTAAGTACTACGCGCATTTTCCCTTTTCCCGTAGGGCGCACTTGGAAGATACTGCCAGCTGCCGCGGGTGATACGGTAGCAGTACCGGTAGTGCCCTGAGAATAGCCCGATACAAGGGAGTAGTCGCCGGTGGCCCCTTCTACCGTCCATCTTACATCGCTCAACTGCACATTCCCCGTCGTTGGGAACGTGAAAGTGAGCGTAATCGGCGTGGATGAGGTGGTACCCATCGGGACGCAATTGTTTGTACCGGAAGCAGTTTCCGGAACGGGGTTGGCGACGAAAGCACCACTAGCTGCCACATTTTGCGCGCCGGCCTCTAGGCCCAACCCGCAGCAAACGGCCGCCAGCATCAGCTTGGCGGCTTTTTTAATGGAAATCAACATTGTTGACAAAAGAGCAAACGTGAATGAAAAAACCTTCACGCCCCGAATGCCGTTCTTTGCAGAATGTGCCTCGCTCTCGGCCGCTCCTTTATAGGGAACGGCCGGGAAACAGCGATCCGAAGCGGGTGGGCACCTAGTGCCCGCACGGGTGGCGGAACGAATGGCCCCTTGTTAGCGCAAGGGTGTCCATTCGTGTCGCCCGGCTTCGTCGGACAGTTGCTCGGTTACGAAAGAGATACCGTCGGCCCGCACCTGGGCGGCCCTGTGACGGCGGGTAGCCCCGCGCTTTCATCGCCCCGAAAGGGTTAGCGAATCGGCAGCGAGGTAGGGAGTAGGTCGCCCAACGGCGACGCAGAGGGGGAGTAGCCCTTTCGGCCCCATTCAGGGGCTTCCGACTGGGCAATTAAGGAATCAGTATTCGTTCTAAAACCGGCGCCGGAGCGCAGGAGCGCAAAATTTAGCCCGGAAGCCGGGGAAAGTGAACACGCGTACATAGGATGAAAGAAAGAGAGACAGCCAGCAGCTCAGGTGGCAATGGTTAGGAATCTAAGGGCGACCCAAATGTAAGGAATCAGCCGACCAAGACAAAGATTTTGGGTGTTATTCTTCTTTTTTTATAGAAAATTTTGCGTTTTAGCGGGTGTTAGGGATTTTGGTTGGCCCAAAACAAAACGAGTCAGGCAATTGCGGACGGGAGTTCCATGGCGCCTGCCTGCTTTATGGTTGACAGCTATCAACCGCTTCCTGACTCGCAGTAGCAAATGGTCGCCCCCCTGCTGCCCGCGCACGGCAACCGACGCTTGGGCCTGCGCCCCGTCGTCGACGCGGTGCGCTATCTGTGCCGCACCGGCGGTCAATGTGCGGGTGGTGCGGCGCGGGCAGCGCCCCAATTCGGGGAGCGGAAGGAAGGTTCTCATAGCAAGGAAGCCGACGCAGGCGGGGCAGCCGGTCTGCCCGCCGATCTATGGACGCAGCGGGACGGCCCGATACGGCCTGTGCCCGCCGCAATAGGTGCGCTTCAAGTGGCGTTGGGCTAGCAGGGGCAGCATCGTCATAAGATTCTAGTCTCACGGCGCGATGAGCAACCGCCGCGTCGCGCTCCGCCCGCTCGGCGTGGTGGCGGTGAGCAGATACGTCCCCGTGGGCAAACGCGGCAAGGCCAGCTCCACGCTCGTCACTTTTTCGAGGGTTCGGCGCAGCAGCACGCGCCCGCTCAAATCGGTGAGGGTGACTTCCTGCAATGCTTCGCCGCTCGTCAGGCGCAGACGCTGCTGGGCGGGATTGGGCACCAGCGTCAGGCCGAGCGCCGCGACCGCCTCGGCCGCCGTGCCGGTGACGGTGATGGTCTGGGGAGGAGCGAGGGGCGAAGCACACCCGCGCTGGGTGACTTGCAGCGAATACGCCCCGCTCTGGGTGGCCGTCGTCACCGCGTAGGTCGCCGCCGTGGCGCCGGGAAGGGGCTGGCCGTCGAGATACCACTGATTGCCCGTCGGGCTGGCGGACGTGAGCACGACAATACCCGAAGCCTGCGGCTGGGCCGAGAAGCCGGGGGCAAGCGGCGTGGGCGTCACGCGCACGGTGACGGGTGGGGAGAGCGGCCCGAAGCAGCGCCCGCCCGTAGCCACCTGCACGGCATACGTGTTGGCCTGCGTGACCCAGAGCGTGGCGGTGGTATCCCCCGACGTCCAGCGGTAGGCCGCAAAGCCCGCCGGGGCGGTGAGCAGCACGGAATCCCCGGCGCAGAAGCGGACCGAATCAGCGGGCGCCACGGCCACGGCGGTGGGCCGGGAGAAGATGGTCACATCGCGCTGGTTGTCGCCGCCGAGCACGCTGGAATCGGCGCGGATGACGCGCAGGCGGTAGCGGGTGCCGGGGGCGAGAGTAGCGGGCAGGGTGGCGCGCAGGGGCGAGGCGTTGGCGCGGCCGACGAGGGGCAGCAGGGTGGTTTCGTGGGGCCGGAAGCGGCCCATCGGGTTGCTGAGCTCGATGTGGAAGGAGTCTTCGGCGAGGGAGAAAAAGCCGGTGGTGTCGAAGGCGAGGGAGAGGATGTCGCCCGTGCAGTAAGAGAGGCGCTGATTGGCGCTCGTGTCGGTTTGAATATATTTTTCGGAGTAGCGCACGAGGCCCGTGCCCGACCCGAAGGCATTATAGGCATCCACCAGCGTGCCGGTGAGGCCCACGGCAAAGCCGTTGTCGCCCCGCACGTACGCCCGCTTGGTCCACGTCACGCCCGCATCGCGCGTCTCGAACACGTCGGTGAAACCGAACGCCCAGCCGGCGCGCGCGCTGCGGAAGCTGAGCGCGCGCAGGTTGGCATTTTGGGATCCGCTGCCGTTCACCGACGCCAGATTGGTCAGCGGGTTGCGCGTCCAGGTCTGCCCGCCGTCCAGCGTTTGATAGATGCCATCCGAATTCGCTAAGTAGCCGACCTGGGCCGAGGTGAACGTGGGCTCGTTGAAATAGCTGTTGCTCGGGTAAGCGCTGAGCGCCTGCCAGGTGCGCCCCGCGTCGGCGCTGCGCAGAAAGGTGCCCGAGTCGCCCACCACGTACAGCGTCGCCGAGTCGGCCCACGTCACCGTGCGCAGCACCTGCGTGGTGCCGCTCACGGCGCGCGTCCAGGTCTGGCCGCCGTCGCGGGTGAGGTGAATGGCCCCGTCGGTGCCCACGGCCGCCACGCGCCGCCCCGTCCAGGTGCCGAGGCTGTGTAAGAGGAACGGGGCGGCGGGCAGGGTCGCCTTGCGCCAGGTGCGTCCCCCGTCGGTGGTGCCCAGTACGAAGCCTTCGACTCCGCTGCCCCCGAGGCTCTGCCCCCCCGTCAGCCAGACCGTGTCGGCGTCGGGGAAGGCGCCGTCAGTGAGGGCCGCCGCGTTCCACAGCACGGCGGGGGAAGAGGTGGTGGCGTAATCGACTTCCCGCCAGTGGGCGCCGCGGTCGCCGGTGCGTAGCAGGGTGCGGCCAGCCGCCCCGCTCAGGTTGGTCTGGTAGGAGAGGGCCCAGCCGTGGGTGGGGTCGGGAAAGGTGAGCCGCCGACAGGTCGCCCGCAGCTGGTTGGTGTCGCGCCGCTGCCAGGTCTGGCCGTAGTCGGCGGTGGTGGCGATCCGGCCCTCGGGGGCCACCAGCACGCCCACGCCGCTCGGCCGCAGCCGCAAGACGGCTTGCCTGATGAACTCGGTGTAAAACGGCGAATCAGAAATGGGCGAGAGCTGCGGGGTCCAGGTCAGCCCGCCGTCGTTGGTTTGAAAGTAGCGCGACCGATTCGCGACCACGCCGTGAAGCGAGTCGGCAAACGTGACGCTAAAAAATCCGTTCACGTCCGTGAAGGGGCTCACCAGCGCGACGGGCGTCCAGCTTTGCCCGCCGTCGCGGGTGGAGTAAATGACGTCCGTATTAGAACGCGACTCGCCCACGACCCAGCCGTGAGTGGCATCCTGAAAGGAGAAGGCGCGGGCGAGAAAGGAATTGGGCAGGCCGGGGGTCACGTCGGTCCAGGTCTGCCCGCCGTCGGCCGTGCGCGTCAGCAGGCTCCGGTAGGTGCCTTCATTATTCGAGAGGACGTACCCGACGGTAGCGGAGAGAAACTTACTGTCGATGAAGTTGGGCGAGTTAGCGAAAACGACCGGCACGGTCAGCGGGGCCGACCAGGTGCGCCCGCTGTTGAGGGTGCGGCGCAGGCGCAGGGCCGGGCTGGAGCAGTTGTAGGTCGGCGGCAGACAGTTCGTCCACTCGTAAACCACGACGGCCTCAGTGGCCGAGATCGCCGACACGATTGGTTTGCGGGTGCTGAGCGGCTCGCCGATGGGCTGCACCGTCCAGGTGCGTCCGCCGGTGGTGGTGTGGAGCACCTGCCCGGCGCCGGCGATGAATTGCGTGCGCAGGGTCGGCTCGGTTTCCAGTCCGATCCAGCCGTTGAGCGAATCGGCGAAGGTCACCGACGTCAGCTCGCGGTCCACGCCGCTGGGTTGCGGCAGCCAGTGGCGGCCCTGGTCGCGGGTGCGCAGGATGGTGCCGTGGGAGCCGACGGCGAGGTAGCTGGAATCGGCGAAGGCGTGGACATCGCGCAGCCAATAGCCCGTGGGGCGCGGCGTTTGCCACTCCCAGAAGGGCAGGCCGGGGATGGGGTAGCGCGGGGTGGGGGTTTGGGCGGTGGCGCCCGGCCCGAAGAGCAGCGTCAGCAGCAGCGCGCCGGTGGTGCAGCGCAGATAGCGCCCCGAGTCGGGGAGCGAAAGGAGGGTTCTCATAGCAAGGAAATCGACGCAGGCGGGGCAGGACGTCTGCCCGCAGACCTATGGACGCAGCCGGGCAGCCCAATACGGCCTGTACCCGCCGCAATAGGGGCGCTTAAAGTGACTTTAAGTTAATAGATACGGAAACCGTCAGGCCATCAGGGCACTGCCTCACGGCGCGATGAGCAACCGCCGCGTCGCGCTCCGCCCGCTCGGCGTGATGGCCGTGAGCAGATACGTCCCCGTGGGCAAACGCGGCAAGGCCAGCTCCACGCTCGTTACTTTTTCGAGGGTTCGGCGCAGCAGCACCCGCCCGCTCAAATCGGTGAGAGTGACTTCCTGCACCGCCTCGCCACTCGTCAGGCGCAGGCGCTGCTGGGCGGGGTTGGGCACCAGCGTCAGGCCGAGCGCCGCGACCGCCTCAGCCGCCGTGCCGGTGACGGTAATAGTCTGGGGTGGGGAGAGGGGTGAGGCGCACCCGCGCTGGTTGACTTGCAGCGAATAGGCCCCGCTCTGCGTGGCCGTCGTCACCGAGTAGGTCGCCGCCGTGGCGCCGGGGATGGGCTGGCCGTTGAAGTACCACTGATTGCCCGTCGGGCTGGTGGATGTGAGCACGACGATGCCCGAGGTCTGCGGCTGCACCGAGAAGCCGGGGGCGGGCGGGGTCGGCGTGACGCGCACGGTAACGGCCGGGGAGAGGGGGCCGAAGCAGCGCCCGCCGCTGGCCACCTGCACGGCATACGTGTTGTGCCTTTTCGTATTTTGTTGCCAGTACGCTCGCAATCGCACCATTTTGGAATTGAAACTCATTTCCCGGTGCCGGAACGGTTCAAAATCATGTTGCTCGCAATCGCACCATTTTGGAATTGAAACACCACTCCGGCGGTTTCGGCAACGCTTCGATTGTTTCTCGCAATCGCACCATTTTGGAATTGAAACAAAGATTAGAGCAATTAATATTTTCACTGGGATTAACTCGCAATCGCACCATTTTGGAATTGAAACATTCGTTCCCGTCGTATTATATTGCAACGTGACGGCTCGCAATCGCACCATTTTGGAATTGAAACTGAACGCTGCGAGGGACTTTGGAAAGTCCGTGGCGACTCGCAATCGCACCATTTTGGAATTGAAATATTTTCATTACCATGCCTTACGAGCATCGCGCAACCCTCGCAATCGCACCATTTTGGAATTGAAATAACAAGCGGCCTCACCAACTCCTTGTACGGCAAAGCCTCGCAATCGGACCATTTTGGAATTGAAATTCAAAAGCCTGTTTACGATGAAAACGCGGCTTTGTGGATATAATCATCGCGTTGTGCCAACTGTGCGCCACCACCGTGCGCCACCACCGTGTGCCACTCATAATCATCCATCTTGTGCCAAAATAACTCCGGTCAGATGTCTATTCCACATGTTTAGGATTTAACAAAAAAATCCAAGGCATGTCCAAACAACGAATAGCAATGACCGACATGAAGCACCTGTTGCGGCTCAAAGCGCAAGGCCGGAGCAACCGGGAAATAGCCCGGATGCTGGGGCTGCACCGCAACACCGTCAACAGCTACATCCAATTATTTAATGACAGCGGCCAAAGCACTGAAGCCCTGCTGTCGCTTTCGGAAGCGGATTTGCTGCGCTTGGTGGAACCGCCGCCGGCATCAGTGCCGGAACGGCAAGCCTCCTTGCTGGCACTGCTGCCAAAAATCGAGGGCGAACTGCGAAAAACGGGCGGCACCCTGCTCAACGTTTGGGAGCATCTTTACCGGCCACAGGGCGGGACTTACAGTTATGCCCAGTTCGGGCGCTTGGTGCGGCTGGAAATGAAGAAAAAATCGGTCGGCCTGCGGTGGGAGCACCGGCTTGGGGACAAGGTTTTTGTGGATTTCAGCGGCAAAAAGCTGCCGGTGACCGACCCCCAGACCGGTCAAGTGTCGTGGAAAGAGGTGTTCGTGGCGGTCTTGGGCGCAAGCCAGTACACCTACGCGGAGGCCATGGACGACCAGAGCTTGGAAAACTTTCTGCTCGGCGTCCAAAATGCCCTGCACTATTTTGGCGGCGTGCCGCGTGCCATCGTGCCGAACAATTTGAAGAGCGCGGTGACGAAAGCGGACCGGTACGAACCCGAGGTGAACCGCAACTTTGAGGCCATGGGCCAGCATTATGGGACGGTCGTTTTGCCCACCCGCGCCGTCCGCCCGGGCGTGCTGGGGCTGAAAAAAGCATTTCCTGCCGACCGCATCGAGGCCGCCTGCCGGCGCGCCCGCCTGTTCGAAAATTTCCACTACACCACCGTGAGGAACATCCTCCAAAAAGGCCTCGACGCCCTCGACCCGCTGGGCACTGCCCACTCCGACAGCGGCCTGCCCCAGCTCCACGAAAACCACCCCAACATCCGAGGCGCCGATTATTTTGCCTGACCGCCAAGGCCACCGGGCGCTGTCCTTATCTGATTTTTTTTGAAAAAATTTTTTTATCTAACTTTTTAAAAATGAACGGTTTATGAATAACCAAGCCACTGTCCAAAGCTTTCAGGAACTCCGCCTGCCGGGCATGAAAAACGCTTTTTGCGCCTATCTTGAAAGCGCCTCCACCTTCACCCCCGACGAACTTGCCGCACATTTGGCGCAAGCGGAAACCGAGCACCGGCAACAGCTCCGGCTACACCGCCTGACCTTGGCCGCCCAGTTCCACTACACCGCCGCCCTGCCCGAGGTGGACTTCGCCACCAAACGCGGCCTCGACAAAAACCTCCTGCTCCGGTTGGCGCAGGGCAATTTTATCCGGCAGCACGAAAACCTCATCATCACCGGTCCCACCGGCGTCGGCAAATCCTTCCTTGCCTCCGCCATCGGCCACCAAGCCTGCCTGCTGGGCCACAAAACACTTTATTTCAACACCCGCAAACTCTTCCACCTCCTCAATGCCGCACTCGCCGACAATTCATACCTCAAAATCCTCGAAAAAATAGCCAAACAAGACCTGCTGATACTCGACGACTTCGGGCTCCAACCACTTGACGGCACCGCCAGACAGGCATTGCTTGAAATCATCGAAGACCGCCACCAGCACAAATCCACCCTCATCGCCTCCCAATTGCCCGTCCGGGACTGGCATGCAGCAATCGGCCAAAGTGCAATCGCCGATGCCGTGCTCGACCGGATTGCACACGCCGCTCACAGGATTGAACTTTCAGGTGAATCGTTGAGAAAAATTAACCCAAACTCCAACAACTCAATCTAATTTTGTAACCGATGTCAGACCGAGGTTTTTGGCACAAGATGGGTGCGCAGGAGTGGCACAATATGGATGCGCAGCGCTGGCACAAGGTGATGATTATATCCAGAAAGCAAAGGCGAGTCGTTCCGCATAGTTGGAGTAAAGGATTTTCAGAAACATTTTTGGGTTCCATTTACCAACCTCGACACCATTACAATTGACGGTAAATTGAGCGAGAATGATTATTTGCGGGAAAATGATATGCTGATTGTTCGCTCTAACGGAAATCAAGAACTTATTGGAAGGTGTATTTTGGCTGGAAAAATTTCAGAAAAAATCTCCCATTCAGGATTTACCATTCGGGTGCGTTTGAAAGAAAAAAGCATTTCTCCAGAGTATTTATGCCATTACCTGAAATCGAACACCGCAAGGACAAAACTGGTTGAAAGCGGAGCAGGTGCCAACATCAAAAGTTTGAGTCAAGGCGCACTGAGTTCTTTGGAAATCCCCCTTCCCCCCCTCGCCACCCAACAAACCCTCGTCTCCCACCTCGACCGCACCTTTTCCAAACTCGATGCCCTGCTGGCCGGGCAGCGCACGCGGCTGGGACATTTGGAGGCGATGAAAGGCAGCATTTTGGGCGAGGCGTTCCGGGGGCGGCTGTGAAAAACGAATTCCCCTGTTCACTCAAATTTTTATGTGATTGAACTGGGGATTTTGGCCATTTATTTAACCTAACTCATTGATTTTCAATGGAATTTTTATGTGACGGTTATGTGACTGGCGACCCGAAAACGACTGTAAAAACCAATAACTAATCACCCAAAAACCAGTAACCAAACCATCATGCACCAGCAAATCAACCGCATCACCGACATCCTGCGCCGCGACGACGGCATTAGCGGCGCGATGCACTACACCGAGCAGATTTCGTGGATTTTGTTCCTCAAATTCCTGTCCGATTACGAAACGAACCGCGCCTTCGATGCCGAACTCGACGGGCGGGAGTACCAATTTTTGCTCGAACCCGATTTCCGCTGGTCGCACTGGGCTTGCCCAAAAACGGACGACGGCAAACCGGATTTGAAAAATGCACTGACACCGGCAGCGACCTCATTGTTTTTGTAAATGACCGGCTGTTTCCGTACCTCAAACGATTCCGGGAGCGCAATTTGAACAACCCAAAAAGCATCGAGTACAAAATCGGCGGCGTGTTCGAGGTCATCACCAACCGGGTGCAAAACGGCGGCAACCTGCGCGAGGTGCTCAACATCGTGGACGCTTTGGAATTCCAGAACGGCTCCGACCTCTTTGAACTGTCGCGGATTTACGAAAACCTGCTGCAAGGCATGGGCAGCGACGGCGGCAATTCGGGTGAATTTTACACCCCGCGCCCGCTCATCAAAGCGATGACCGAGGCCGTGCGCCCGGAGGTCGGGCAGAAAATTTACGACCCGGCCTGCGGCACTTGCGGGTTTTTGATTGAGGCCTTCGAGTACATCAAACGCCGCCACACCGATGCAGACGGCTCGTTGCGGCTGTCCGGCGAGCAAATCCGTTTCCTGCAAACCGACTGTTTGACGGGCATCGAAAAAACGCCGCTTTCGTACGCGATGGGCGTGATGAACATGATTTTGCACGGCATCGAGGCACCGAATATTTTGAAGGAAAATACTTTGAACCGCGACATCCGGCAGATTCAGGAAAGTGCGCGTTTCGACGTTATTTTGGCCAATCCACCGTTCGGCGGCAAGGAAAACGAAAGCATCCAGAGCAATTTCCCGGTGGAAACGAACGCAACGGAACTGCTTTTTTTACAGCACATTTTAAAATCGGTGAAAACGGGCGGCAAAATCGGCATCGTTTTGCCGGAAGGCGTTTTGTTCCAAACGAACAACGCCTTTTCGCGGGTAAAACAAACGATGCTCGAAGATTTCAACCTGCACACCATCGTCAGCCTGCCCGCCGGGGTGTTTTTGCCTTATTCCGGGGTGAAAACGAACGTGCTTTTTTTGGAAAAAACGGGGCGCACGCAGTCCATCTGGTTTTACGAAGTGAATCCGTCGTTCAAATTGACGAAAAACAAGCCGATTCAGTTCGAGCATTTCCGCGAGTTTTTGGATTTGCTGCCGACGAAAACTGCCGGGGAAAATTCGTGGACGGTCGCGGTTTCTGAAATCCAAAATTTTGACCTCTCGGCCAAAAATCCGGCGAAGCAAAAACAGGCGGCGCGGCAGAGTTCGGTGGATTTGTTCACGCTGATCCGGGCGGACAACGAGCGGATAAATTTGTTGTTGGAAGAAGTGGAAGGGGTGCTGCGGGGGTAGGGGAGTGAATGATTTCTTGAAAGCGGACAAACCTTCCAAATTTGGGTAATAACCCCGCACCATTCGACCTGAATTTTGTAAAATTTAAGTAACCAGCAGTAAATTTTCGTGTAATTGAAACTCGATTTTCACCTTCCCACAATGTCATTCCGTAGGAATCTGCCCAAGATTTTCC